>CALDNT010000229.1 GCA_937915145.1 uncultured Reyranella sp. | reverse complement strand
CGCCTTCGAGGATATGCAGGCCAGTCACCAGGGTCACGGCGATGCCCATTACCAAGGCGAAGGTGGGGGCAAAACGACGGTGCGACTTCAGGCCGTGGAGGATCGTTTCGACCTTGGCGGTAAACAGCGCGAGAAAGAAGACGTGGATGACGACGTTCAGTGCGATCAGCGGCACGCCCCAGGCCCAGTCGGCGCCCCACTGAACGTACTCGAGGGGGTTCATCCCTTCTCAGCCTCAGGCCCTGACCAGCGGCTTGTATTTGATGCGGTGCGGCTGGTCGGCATCGGTGCCGAGGCGGCGGTGCTTGTCGGCCTCGTAGTCCTGGTAATTGCCCTCGAACCACTCGACGTGACTGTCGCCCTCGAAGGCCAGCATGTGGGTGGCGATACGGTCGAGGAACCAGCGATCATGGCTCACCACCACGGCGCAGCCGGCATAGTCGACCAGCGCCTCTTCCAGCGCGCGCAGCGTATCGACGTCGAGGTCGTTGGTCGGTTCGTCGAGCAGCAGGACGTTGGCGCCCGACTTCAGCATCTTGGCGAGGTTGACGCGGTTGCGTTCGCCGCCCGAAAGCTGGCCCACCTTCTTCTGCTGGTCGCCGCCCTTGAAGTTGAACGAGCCGCAGTAGGCGCGGCTGGAGATCTCTCGGTTGCCGAGCTTGATGATGTCGAGGCCACCCGAGAGTTCCTCCCACACTGTCTTGTTGGGATCGAGCGTTTCGCGGCTCTGGTCGACGTAGCCCAGCTTGACCGTCGGCCCGACCGTGAAGGTGCCCGAATCGGGTTTGTCGGTGCCGGTGATCATCTTGAACAGCGTGGTCTTGCCGGCGCCGTTGGGGCCGATCACGCCCACGATGCCACCCGGCGGCAGCCTGAAGGAAAGGTCGTCGATCAGCAGGCGGTCGCCAAAGCCCTTGGAGATTTTTTCGGCGGTGATGACGTGGTCGCCCAGCCGCGGGCCGGCGGGAATGACGATCTGCGCCTGGTCGAGCGTGGCCTGCTTCTCCTCGGCCACCATCTGCTCGTAGGCGGCGATGCGGGCCTTGCTCTTGGTGCGCCGGGCCTGGGCGCTCTGGCCCATCCATTCCAGCTCGCGCTGCATGGTGCGCCGCCGCGCGTCGGCGGTCTTCTCTTCAAGTTCCAGACGCTTGTCCTTCTGCTTCAGCCACGAGGAGTAGTTGCCTTCCCAGGGGATGCCGGCGCCGCGGTCGAGTTCGAGAATCCAGCCGGCAACATTGTCGAGGAAGTAGCGGTCATGGGTGACGGCCACGACGGTGCCGGGAAATTCGGCGAGGTGGCGTTCGAGCCACGCCACCGATTCGGCATCGAGATGGTTGGTCGGCTCGTCGAGCAGCAGCATGTCGGGCTTGGAGAGCAGCAGGCGGCAGAGCGCCACGCGGCGACGTTCGCCGCCCGACAGCACGTCGACCTTGGCGTCCGAAGGCGGGCAGCGCAGCGCATCCATGGCGATCTCGACGGTGCGGCCAAGATCCCAGCCGTTGCCGGCGTCGATCTTCTCCTGCAGCTCGGCCTGCTCGGCGATCAGCTTGTCCATGTCGGCGTCGGGGTCGGAGAAGGCATTCGAAACCTCCTCGAAGCGGGCCAGCATGGTGGCCATCTCGCCGGCGCCGTCCATGACGTTGCCCAGAACGTCCTTGGATTCGTCGAGCTTCGGTTCCTGCTCGAGGAAGCCCACCTTGACGCCATCGGCGGCCCAGGCCTCGCCGGTGAAACCGTCGTCCTGGCCGGCCATGACCTTGAGCAGGGTCGATTTGCCCGAGCCGTTGAGGCCCAGGACGCCGATCTTGGCGCCGGGCAGAAACGACAGCCAGATGTCCTTCAGGACCTGCTTGCCGCCGGGGAAGGTCTTGTTCAGACCCTTCATTACGTAGATGTACTGGTAGGAGGCCATGGCGAGCTTGTAGCGAGCCGGGGCTTTCGGTTCAATGCGCCCGGAAACTGCATGCATGCTCGCTGAACCGACCGTCCTTACCCTATCGCTGGCCTATCTCGGTCTGCTCTTCGCCGTGGCGTATATCGGTGATCGCTATGCGCGCGGCTGGTCGGCCAGTTCGGTAGCGCCGGCGGTCTACGGCCTGTCGCTGGCGATCTACTGCACGTCGTGGACCTTCTATGGCGCGGTCGGCCGCGCGGCCACGGCCGGTATCGACTTCATTTTCATCTATACCGGCCCGGCGCTGGTGGTGATCGCCGGTTACCCGATGTTGCGCAAGATGGTGCGCGTAGCCAAACAGCACAACGTCACATCGATTGCCGACTTCCTGGCCTCGCGCTACGGCAAGAGCCGCGCCGTCGGCGTCACCGCGACGTTGTTCGCCACGGTGGGCGTGCTGCCTTATATCGCGTTGCAGCTCCAGGCAGTGTCGTCGTCCTTTCGCACCATCGCCGAGCCGATCCCGGGGATCGCCGGCAACCAGGGCGTCGTCCATACCGACACCTCGTTGATCGTGGCGGCCCTGATGGCGGTCTTCACCATCCTGTTCGGCGTGCGCAACGTCCAGGCCTCGGAGCAGCACCGCGGCATGATGCTGGCGATCGCCTTCGAATCGGTGGTCAAGCTGCTGGCCCTTCTGACTGTCGGACCGTTCGTCCTCTGGGTGCTGTTCGACGGGCCCGCCGACCTGATGGCGCGCCTTGACCAGGCACCGGCAATTGCCGAGCGGCTCACCCACGAGGGCTCGCCGCTGAGCTGGATCGTGATGTCGCTGCTTTCGGCAATGGCGTTCCTCTGCCTGCCGCGCCAGTTCCATGTCGCGGTCGTCGAACATGGTCATCCGGCCAGCCTCAAGACGGCGCGCTGGCTGTTTCCGGTCTATCTCGTCCTGATCAATCTGTTCGTCCTGCCGATCGCCGCGGCAGGCCTGCTGCTGCTCGGACCTCAGGCCAGTCCCGATCTCTATGTGCTGCAACTGCCGCTCGCCAGCGGCAAGGGCTGGCTGTCGGCTTTCGTCTTCATCGGCGGATTATCGGCGGCGACGTCGATGGTCATCGTCGCCTGCATGGCACTCTCCGGCATGATCGGCAACGAACTGGTCATGCCTTACCTGCTGAGACGGCCAAGTGGCTGGGAAGCGGCGGGTGGCGCGCGCGAGATGGGGCCGCTGGTGGTCTTCGTCCGCCGCGTCGCGGTCGTGCTCATTCTGATGGCGGGTTACGCCTACGAACGGATGATCTCGGGCTACCTGCCACTGGCCTCGATCGGCCTGATCTCGTTCTGCGCCGTGGCCAATCTCGCGCCCGGTCTGGTGCTCGGTCTTTACTGGCGTGGCGCCCATCGCTTCGGTGTCGTGGCAGGACTGGCAGGCGGCTTCGTCGTCTGGCTCTACGCCTTGCTGTTGCCGACCCTGCATCAAAGTTCGAGCGAGGGACAGGTGGCGCCGCTCAGGCCGTACCTGCCGGCGCCGCTCTCCGATCTCGATCCCGTCGGACAGGGCTTCGTGGTTTGCATCCTCGTCAATGTAGCCCTTTTGGTCGGCGTCTCGCTATGGGCGCGGCCGATCGCCCGTGACAGCGAACAGGCCGCTTCCTTCGTGTTGGGTGCGGAGCCGGAGCAACCCGAGCAGCAGCCGCCGGCCGATGCGGCACGCATCGACGAACTGCGAGAACTGCTGACCCGTTTCGTCGGTTCCGAACGCGCGCTGCGGGCGCTCTCCGGTGAACGGCTCTCGATCGAAGTGGCATTGGCCCGCGCCGAGCGGATGCTGTCGGGAACGTTGGGCTCCGCGTCGGCGCGTATCATCATCGCAGCCATCGGGCGGCGCGGCCGACTGCTTCCCAGAAGCGCGCGCGCCCTCATCGACGAGGCGTCGGAGGCGATCCGCTACAACTACGAGATACTGCGCAATACGCTCGACCATGTCGGCATGGGGATCGCCGCCTTCGACTGCGAGGGCCGCCTGGAGATTTTCAACGACCGGTTTGCCGCGTTGTTGTCCCTCGACGATGACGCGGTCGCGGTCGGTGCTACGCCGCGGCAGTTCGGCGCCACCTCGGAGGTTGTGGCGCTGTTGCGCCGACCTGAGACCCCGCAGACCCATGAGATCGCCACACGCGAGAGCCGCGTCATCGAACTCAGGTTGGATCCGTTGCCCGGCGACGGCTTCGTTGCCACCTGCAACGACGTCACGACCCGTGTTCGCACCGCCCAGGCTTTGCGCGAAAGCGACCGCCAGTTGCGCCAGTCCGCGGAAACGCTGGAGCAGCGTGTAATCGAACGTACTGCCGAACTGGAAGCCAGCCGCGCCGAGGCCGAGGCGGCCAATCTGGGCAAGACGCGCTTCATTGCCGCCGCCAGTCACGACCTGCTGCAGCCGTTGCATGCCGCGCGCCTGTTCACCGCCGCGATGATCGACCGCGACCCCGTCAACGATCTGGGCGGCAAGATCGATGCCAGCCTTGGCGCCGTCGAGTCCCTGCTCGATGCGCTGCTCGACATCTCCAAGCTGGATGCCGGCGCCTTCAAGCCCGAGAAGCGCCCATTCGCGCTTCAGCCGATGTTCGAGTCTCTGGCAACGGCCTTCGCGCCGGCCGCCGCGCGTCATGGCGTCGAGCTGGCCGTTGTTCCGACACGCGCCTTCGTGTCGACCGATCCGGCCTTCCTGCGACGCATCCTGCAGAATCTTCTGTCGAACGCCTTGCGCTACGGCAGGGTCGAAGGGCGCGTGCCACGCGTACTGCTGGGCTGCCGCCGACTCGGCGCCGAGTTGCGCATCGAGGTCAAGGACAACGGGCCCGGTATCGCGCCCGACAAGCAGGGCATCATTTTCGACGAGTTCGTGCGCCTGCAGCCCGAGGAAGAGTCGCCGCGCGAGGAGCGGGGCCTGGGGCTCGGGCTTGCCATCGTCGATCGCATCGCACGCATGCTCGATCTGCCAATCGGTATTGCGTCGGCGCCCGGGTTGGGCTCGACCTTCTCGGTGATCGTGCCGAGAGTGCCGGCGGTGATCGCAGCGCCGCTCGGTCCATCGGTGCCGCAGCCCGCACCGTCGATCGAAGCGGAGAGCTTCGTGCTCTGCATCGACAACGAGGCGCGCGTGCGCGAGGCGATGGCGATCCTGCTCAGTGGCTGGGGTTGCCGCGTGGCGACCGCGGCGTCGCATGTCGAGGCGCTCGACCAGGTCGCGCGCGCCGGGCGGCTACCCGATCTCGTGCTGGCCGACCTGCATCTCGACGAAGGGCCCGACGGGCTGGAGGTCGTCGACGCCCTGCGTCGCGCTTGGGGGCGCATGGTGCCGGCGGCGCTCGTGACCGCCGACCGGGACCCGACACTTCGTCCGCGAGCCCGGGCGCGGCAGGTCGAACTGCTGCACAAGCCGGTGAAGCCGGCGTCGCTGCGCGCGCTTCTGCGGCTGCGCAACCAGGCTGCGGGACGTCTTACGGCCTGACGCCTTACGGCCTGGCGGGCTCGGCGATGGGAATTGCCAGGCTCCGCGCCTCGATGACCGCCTGGGTACGCGAGCGCACCCCCAGTTTGCGCAGGATCACCGTGACGTGCGCCTTCACGGTCGCTTCGCCGACGCCGAGCTTGTGCGCGATCTGCTTGTTCTGGTCGCCCTGGATCATGAAGGCGAGGACGCGCCATTGCTGCGGCGTGAGCTGTGCTGCTCGCTGGGCGAAGGAATCGGCGGGTTCGGCGTCGGGCGGCGCGAAGATTTCACCGGACAGGACGGCGTTCACCGTGCTCACGATCTCCTCGAGTGAGGCGGACTTGTCGATGTAGGCTGAGGCACCGAACTCGTAGGCGCTCCGCACGGTCGACGCTTCCCGCGCGGCCGATACCACGATGATCGGCACGATCGGATATTCGGACCGCAGCAGACCCACTCCGGTCAATCCGTCCATGCCTGGCATGTCGAGGTCGAGCAGCAGGGCATCGGTCTCGGGTTCGCGCTCGAGTACTGCCTGGACCTGTGGCAACGTTGCCGCCATGGAAATCCGCGCGCCACTGAATGCCTGCATCAGCGCTGCGCCGAGCGCGTCGCGCACCATCGGGTGATCGTCAGCGATCAGGAAGGACGGTGCCTCCACCATCGCCGAAGCTTGGACTGCGTCAATGGCGATGGTCAAGGTATGGCGCCAATCGGGCGGTTCCCCAGGGCCTCGCGCACGAGTTCCGGCATCTGCGCGGCCGCGGCGAGTGCGTCTCGCACCTGCGAGATCGCGCGTCGGGAGAATTGTTTGGGGTCGATCCGATTGCTGAGCGTATGGTCGGCGGTGTGGTCGGCCAGTTGCTGGTCGAGGATCGTATTGACGATGATGTGACGGGCTTCGATCACCGATCGCGCTGCGTCTTCGGGGAACGCTCCCTTGGCCGCGACTTCGATCAAACGCGTGTCGGTGGAGGTTGCCGTCGATCCCCAGGCCAGCGCCACGGCTCGCGCGCCGGTCACGATCGGAAACAGTCCATGCCGTTTCAGGTCGATCCGGCCTTCGTGCGTGCGCAGGCGGCCCAGCAGATTGGTGGCCCGGGGAACGTCGTCGCTTGCCGCAGCGAGCAGGCGCAGGAAGACCGGCGAGCGTCCGGCCGCGCGTGTGGCGTATTCGCGAAGGGCGCTGGCAAGACGCCGTTTGCCGAGTACCGCCACGAAATCATAGAAGATGTCGGCGCCCAGCAGAGCTTCCGGCTGTGGCCGTGCGACCCAGGCGTCGACCTGTGCGTGCCAATCGGCGATCGTATGCCGGTACGACGGGTTCTTCGCCATCACGCCGCCCGGGCAATAGGGTACACCGGCTTCGTCGAGCAGCCGATTGAGGCGGTCGGCGAAGGCGGCGAACCAGGGATCATTGCCGGGGTGGCCGGAGTGGATCAGCGCATTGTCCTGATCCGGCGCCAGCAGCGATTCCCCGCGGCCGGCGGATCCCAGCACCAGCAGGCACCATGGGGCAGGCGGCTCGCCTTGCCCGGCCGCCTTCATTTCGGACAAGGCCAGTTCGCCGGCGCGTGCGGTGAGATCGCGCGTAATGCCGGCGACGACGGCCGACGCCTGCGTCGCGCTCACATCCTCGCCGCGAAGTGCGCGGACCAATGCCGGGAGTCGTGCGTGGATATCCTGAAGTGCACTGCCGTCGGGGGCGAGTGCGATTTCATCGCCGAGCGTGAGCGCAAGCGACGCGCGCTGCTTCAGCAATGCGCGCGATGTCAGAATGCCGACAGGGCGGTTGTCGTCGTCGATGACCGGCAGGTGTCGGACGCCGACGCTCGCCATCCGGGCAAGGGCGCGGTAGAGCGGCGCGCCGGCTTCGATGGATCGAACAGGCGCCGTCATCGCCGTCGCGATCGGATCCGCAAGCTTGCCAGGCGTGGCGGCGACCAGCCGCAGTACGTCGCGTTCCGTCAGGATGCCGTGCAGCCGGCCCGCGGTGTCCAGAATCAGTACCGAGCTGATGCTTCGCTCACTCATCAGGCGTGCAGCATCGGCAACCGGCCGGCCGGGTTCCATCGTCTCGACAGGCGACGTCATCAGTTCGTCGACGCGATGCCTGTAGGGAAACGAGTCGAGCCGTTCGAGGGCCGTCGTGTCCATGGCGTCACGGGCGCGGTGCGCGATGGGCGGCGACTGCGCCGCCATAGGTGCCCCGTCCCTGGCCGATCAGGCGGTGGGCCAGAGCGACGAAAAGATCGGCGGCCATGCGCGCGTCGCCGGCAGCACTATGGCGGCGCCCCCTGGGCTCGATGCCCAGGCGGGCCAGCATCTCGGTGAGATCGAGATGCTCCGGGGGGTAACCGGCAGCAGCCGCCAGGTTCGCCGTATCGAAGCTCGGTGGTTCGTGCCAGGGCAGGCGTGCGCGCGCCGCCTCGCGGCCGATGATGGCGAGATCGAAGCCGACGAAGTGACCGATGACCACGGCGCCGTGCAGGCTTCCGGCGAGATCGCTGAAAGCCTTTTCAAACGACGGTGCCGCGGCGAGATGGCTCCGGTCGATGCCGTGAACCGCCGTGGAGCGTGCCGGGATTTCGACACCGGGATCGATCAGGAGGTCGAGCGCGGGCTGCTCGGCCACGCGCAAACCCGCGTCGATACGGACGGCGGCGAACGAGACGATCCGGTCGCGTTTGGGGTTGAGACCGGTCGTCTCGCAATCGATTGCGACCAGTGGCAGGCGCTCGAGCGGCGTATGGGCGGGGCCGCTCCAGTGGCCGCGCGGCGCCGCGCGGCGCAGATATCGACCGAAGATCTCGGCGATCCTCATTGCCTCGCGGCGACGAGGTCGGCGCATACGGCAGCCACCACCAGCCGCCGCTTCAGACGGTCGTTGAACGCGATCAGGCCGAAGGCGAAGGCATTGGACAGCACCAAGCGGCTTTCTTTGGGATCGCGAGGGACGAAAGGCAGTGTGTCGAAGATCATTGAACCCGTTGCCATGGCGCAGGCCTGCGGGTGGGCCGGCCCGTCAGCGGCAGCCGCGAGGCGTACGCGTAGCGTGGCGATGTCCGAGTCCCAGTTTTGGGTGCGGTAGTCGGGCACGGGATGGGTGGAGAGGATGGCCGCATAGAGATCACCGAGGCGCGAATCGAGCGTGGCGCGCGGCACTCCGCCGGTATTGAGGCAGGCGTGTGTGAGAACGACCATGTCCGCCAGGGTGGCGACGAAACCGTCCCAGCGAGATACCGCCATCTTGGCCTGGAAGCGGGGGTCGTCGAAGGCCTGGGCGCTCAGGCTGCCAAGTTCGTTGCGCACGAAATCGAGTACCGAGCGTTGCGCCAAGTGCGCGGCCTCGCCATCGAGGAATTGCTGCAGCGCAGCAACGCCGTGCAGCTTCGGCTTCGGCAGATACGGTTTCAGAAAAGCTAACAAGATGACCTCGGACCTTCGACTTTGGTCGGATTGTGGCGCTCGTGAGGCAGAGTACTCTATTCACATCAAGAAGCTAAGAGCGCCGTGTCACGGCGCCCCGGGGAGGACAAAGCAGATCATGCGCTGCACGTCCAAAAAATCGCACAACCCTGCCGGGCACCCCGGTGTGTTGACGCATGTCCCGACGCTACTGCGCAACAAGAAATCGAGGAGGAGCGACGAACATGGCTGAGAAACGCGATGCTGCACACATGCAGAGATACTGGACCAAGACCTCGACGCTGATGTGGACCATCTTCGCTCTATGGATCGTCTTCAGCTTCGTGATCCCGCTGTTCGCGGTCCAGCTCAACACTTTCCGGTTCCTGGGTTTCCCGCTCGGCTTCTATATGGCCGCCCAGGGATGTCTGGTCGGCTTCGTCGTCCTGTGCGTCTGGAATGCAATCGCCCAGAACAAGATCGACGAAGAATTCGGCGTCCAGGAAGACTGACCGGGGGAGATGAAAATGGCTGATTCCAAATCCGCCGGCGGCGGGTTCTACGGCAACCTCGGGAAGATCTACGGCGGCTACGCCGGTGGCTTCATCGTCTTCACGCTGATCCTCGCGGTTCTCGAGCAGATGGGCGTGCCGAACAAGATCATCGGCTACGCCTTCGTGGTGCTGACGATCGGCGTCTACGCCTACATCGGCATCCTGTCGCGAACGATGGACCTGTCGGAGTATTACGTCGCAGGCCGAAAGGTCCCGGCGCTTTACAACGGCATGGCCACCGGCGCCGACTGGATGAGTGCCGCCTCCTTCATCTCGATGGCGGGCGGCATCTATCTCGGCGGCTTCAACGCACTCGGCTATGTGCTGGGGTGGACCGGCGGCTACGTGCTGGTCGCCATCCTGCTCGCGCCGTACCTGCGCAAGTTCGGCCAGTTCACCGTGCCCGACTTCCTCGGCACGCGCTATGAGGGCAACGGCGCCAGGCTTTGCGGCGTGGTCGTCCTGTTCTGTGCGTCGTTCACCTATATTGTCGCGCAGTGCTTCGGCATCGGTATCATCACTTCGCGCTTCCTCGGCATTCCCTTCGAGGTCGCGATTTTCGTCGGCCTGCTCGGCATCCTGGTCTGCTCGATGCTGGGCGGCATGCGCGCGGTGACCTGGACCCAGGTGGCCCAGTACATCATCCTGATCATCGCCTACCTCGTGCCGGTGGTCTGGTTGTCGACCAAGCTGTACGGCATTCCGATCCCCGAACTGACCTACGGCCGGGCGCTCGACCAGATCGCCCAGTTCGAGGAAAAGCTCGGCATCGTGAAGCACTTCACCGATGCTTTCACCGATGCCAAGGGACAGTTCAGTTGGACGGAGTTCAACAACTTCTGGGCGTTGGTGCTCTGCCTGATGATCGGAACGGCCTCTCTGCCGCACGTCCTGATGCGCTACTTCACGACGCCCAGCGTTCGTGAGGCACGCACGTCGGTTGCGTGGTCGATCTTCTTCATCTTCCTGCTGTACTTCACGGCACCGGCCTATGCCTCGTTCGCGAAGCTCGAGGTCTACCAGAACGTGATTGGTCATCCGATCGCCAGCCTGCCGGCATGGGTCCAGAACTGGTCCCAGGTCGGTGGTCTGTTGACCATCAAGGACGCCAACGGGGATGGCATCGTGCAGCTCTCGGAATTCGTCATCAACCAGGACATCGTCGTCCTGTCGATGCCGGAAATCGCCGGCTTGCCGTTCGTCGTGTCCGGCCTGGTGGCCGCCGGCGGTCTGGCCGCCGCGCTCTCCACCGCCGATGGTCTGCTGCTCGCCATCGCCAACGCGCTCAGCCACGACGTCTACTACAAGATGGTCGACCCCAAGGCTTCGGCCGGCCGGCGGCTGATCGTGGCGCGCACCTTGCTGATTGTCGTCGCGCTCATTGCGGCGGCGGTCGCGAGCACGCGGCCTTCCGGCATCATCCAGATGGTGGCGTGGGCCTTCTCGCTGGCGGCGGCCGGCCTGTTCGCGCCGCTGGTGCTCGGCATCTGGTGGAAGCGCACAACCAAGATCGGCGCCATCACCGGCATGATCAGCGGTTTTGCGGTCTGCCTGTTCTACCTGGTGATGACCCGCTACGCGCCGGACACGTTCAAGGAAATGTTCGGAACCAACCTGTGGTTCGGCATCCGCAACATCTCCTCGGCGTTGTTCGGATTGCCGGTCGCTTTCGTCGTGACCTACGTCGTGAGTCTCATGACGCCGGAGCCCTCGCAGGAGATGCAGGACTTCGTGGACTCGATCCGGACCCCCAAGGGGCTGGTGACGGCCGGCGGCTAGGCCGACGGCACCTGTCGATACGGAGCAGGGCCCCTCACGGGGTCCTGCTTTTTTTCGCGCACTGGGCTAAGGTAATCGCAGAGGGGAGTACCGCGTGGGATCGCAGGATATCTGGTGGAGCTACTGGTATTTCCACCTGCCCAACTACTTCCTGTCGCTGGTCTTCTATTGCCTGTTCGGCCGCTTTTTCCTCGGCTTCTTCCTGCCGCCGGACAGCCGCAACTACATCTACCGTTCGTTCCGCTGGCTGACCGAGTGGATCTACCGGCCCGTGGCCTACATCACCCCGTCGGCCATCCCGGCGGTCCTGATCGCGCCGGTAGCCGCCTTCTGGGTGGCCGCGCTTCGCGTGCTGTTGTTCATGGTTCTGTACCAGCTCGGGCTGACGCCGCGGCTCCAGGCGGGGGGCTGAAGCCCATGGACCGCAACTTCTTCATTGTCGTCGTGGTCGGCATCAGCATCCTGAACGGGCTGTTCTCGCCGTTCATTGCCGTTGCCGTCCCGATCGCCGCCGTCCTGCTGCCCGAGGTCTTTCCGCGCTCGGTCGGCTGGGTGCTGTTCTTCAGCTCGCTACTGGTCTCCTCGGCGACGCTGCTGATCTCCGGCGTCCCCGCGGCGCTCTATGAACGCCTGGTCGACCGCGGCCAGGAAAGCGCTCCCGCCCTGGCGATCTGGCTCGGCGGGGCAGCCTTTCTGGCCTTGCCGGCATTTGTCCAACTGCTGCGCTGACGGCCGGGCCCCGCTGATCGACGCAACGTGATTTTGGCGGCGGCAGTCCGGCGCGTTATCGTCCGGGCATGACGTACGACGAGATCAGGCGTTTTGCCGAACTGTCGGTGCGGCGCGGCTGCGGCTTCGCCCTGATGGCGATCGTCACGGCGATGGTGGGCTTCTCGGGCGAACCCTGGATCGCCGTTCGGTCCGGTGCCGTCTTCGTGGTGATCGCGGCGCTGGTTCTGTTCGTCAAGGGCTGGACGGCGCGGACCCGGAACTACCGCCACACCGAGGTCTGGCTGATGATCGAGGATTCGCCCGCCCTGCCGCGCGAGCGTCTTCAGACCATGATCGGCGGCGCGCTGGCCGACGTCTATTTCAGTCATGCACGCCTTGCCGCCTACATGGCGTTGGCGATGTGTGTCATCGGGTTCGCCATGGGCAGCCCGCGGTAGGCCCGGCAGGATTCGAACCTGCGACATAACCGTTATGAGCGGCTCGTTCTAACCACTGAACTACGGGCCCCCACCGCCTGATCGGGCCTTGGGGCCGCCCTTCTACCCTATTCGGCGGGCGGCACGAACATATAGCCGATGCCACGCACGGTGCGAATCACGGTGGGCTTGTCGGGAGTGGGTTCGATCTTGCGCCGGATGCGGGTGATGCGCAGGTCGATGGCCCGGTCGAACGGGTCACGGCTGCGATGGCTGGTGGTCTCCAGCAGCCAGTCGCGCGAAAGCGGCCGGTTGGGATTCTCGGCGAATATCTTCAGGATGTCGAACTCACCCGAGGTGACGGCGACACCGTTGCCGGCCGGGTCAAGCAGCAGGCGCCGCGAAAGATCGAGGGTGAAGCCGCCCATGCGCAGCCGCTCGAGCAGCGACGGCGTGGCTTTGTTCACCGAGCGTCGCAGCACGCTCTTGCAGCGCGCCAGAAGCTCGCGGGGCTCGTAGGGTTTGGCCACGTAGTCGTCTGCACCACTCTCGAGGCCCAGCACCTTGTCGCCGGCGTCGCCGGCCGCGGTCAGCATGATGATGCCGACCCGGGTGTTGCTCTCGCGCAGCCAGCGCGCCAGCGCGAAGCCGTCCTCATGGCCGGGGAGTTGCACGTCGAGCAGCACGAGGTCGGGCATGGCCCGGGAAATTTGCCGGCGCATCTGGATGCCGTTCTCGACGGCGATGACGCGGAGGTCATGATTTGCCAGATAGGCTTCGGCCGCCTTGCGCTGAAACGCGTCGTCTTCGACCAGCAAAATGGAAGGCTGCTGCATAGTCAATGATCCAAAAATAAATGGCTTCTAATACGGATAAAATACCATTTATTTTCAATGAATTATAGCTTTATCTTGACACATTTGATACAGTAGTTGGGTCTGATGGCCACAGGCTAACCACATGTTGATTCCACCTTCTGCCCAACGATCCGGAACCGATCATGGCCGCCTTGTGCATCGTGGCCGGGCGGACCGGGTGCTTGTGGCGACGAAGGACGATGTCGGCCATCGTGGCTGATCCCGCCGCGCGACTGGCGGGGGAGGTCGGTCCCGCCGGGCAGCAGGCCTTCGTCCGCGCCGAACTCATCCGGCGCCTGTTCGAAGGCTCGGCAAAGTCGCGTTATTCTTCCTTTGTGCTGTGGCCGGTGATCGCGGCGATCTACTGGCGCCAGGTCGACCTGCTCGAGCTTGCCGGGCCCTTTGCCGCCCATGTCGCCGTCACCATCGGCTTCGATTTCCTGCGATACCGCTTCACCCGCGCCGATCCGGCCGACCGGGACGTGGTTCGCTGGGCCCGCTGGTTCGCTGTCCTGTCGTTTCTGGCCGGAGCCTGTTGGGGTACTGCAGGCTTCATTCTCGCCGCCAAGGACTACGAACTGCAGCGCATGCTTCTTGGCCTGGTGCTGCTTGCCACCATCACGACGGCGGTGCCGATCCGCTCGGCGCACCCACCGACATTCTATGCCTTCGCCGTGGCGACCACAGCGCCGTACCTGTTCGTGCTGCTGGTCTCGGTTGATCCCTTTTTCCAGCTGATCGGCATCTCTGGCGGTGCCTATGTCGGTCATCTGATGACCTATGTCCGCGATGTTCACCGCTGGCAGTACGACAACATCGCGCTTGCCTACCAGAAGGAGGACCTTGCTGGCCGGCTCCAGGTCGCCTACGACGAGGCGCGTCTGGCGCGCGATACAGCCCTCGCGGCGCAGCGCGAGGCCGAGAATGCCAACCAGGCCAAGTCGACCTTCCTCGCCACCATGAGCCACGAAATCCGTACGCCAATGAATGGCGTGCTCGGCATGATCGACGTCCTCGAACGCACGCCGCTCTCGGTCGAACAGCGTGAGTCATTGAAGGCAGTGCACTATTCGGCGGCGTCGTTGCTGCGGATCATCGACGACATTCTCGATTTCTCCAAGATCGAGGCCGGCCGCCTCGATCTGGAGTCGCTCGAGCTGTCGACCGTGGAATTGATCGAGGGCGTGGCCGAAATGCTGGCGCCACAGGCTGCGGCCAAGGGGCTGAAGCTGGTGACCTACGCCGCGGCCGACGTGCCTGAGCGGGTGATCGGCGACCCGCTGCGTCTCCAGCAGATCCTGTTCAACCTGCTGGGCAACGCGATCAAATTCACCGAGACGGGTTCGGTCCGGCTTACTGTTGAGCACATTCCGGGCCACGGACCTGGAGACGGTCATGCCGGCGAGGTCCAGCTCCGCATTCGCGTTACCGATACCGGCATCGGTCTCACCACCGAACAGCGGAAGAGGCTGTTTCAGCCCTTCGTCCAGGCCGACAATTCGACGACG
>CALDNT010000228.1 GCA_937915145.1 uncultured Reyranella sp. | reverse complement strand
GCGGCTGGATCTGGGTCTGGATGGGCGAGGAGGCCGCGGCCGATCCGGCGTCGATTCCCGGGTCGGTGCGGCTCGACGATCCCGCCTATCGCATGCAGGCCGGCCAGAAGGATTTCGCCGCGCACTATCTGCTGATCGACGACAACCTGCTTGACCTCTCGCACCTGACCTTCGCGCACGAGAAGACATTGGGTCTCGACATGCCGCAATGGGCCGACGAGCGGCCGCGCATCCTGCCGCTCGAGCGCGGCCTGCGCGTCGAACGCTGGCTGCGTGGCCAGCCGGCGCGCAGCTTCATGAAGCGCTGGGGCGACACGCTCGACCTGTGGAACAGCTACGACTTCATCTTCCCCGGCATCTTCCTGCTGCGCACCGCCTTCCATGCCGCGGGTACCGCCGAACGCTGTGGGCTCGCACCGCCCCAGGAAGCGCCGCTCTTCCTGCGCTACGACGACCAGGCGGTGACACCGATGAGCGACCGCACGACGCGCTACTTCTACGCCGCCGGCGCGCGCAGCGCCGATATCGATCCGGATCGTCTCGGTCGCCTGTTCGCCATCGTCGAGGCCGCCTTCGACGAGGACAGGGCGATCATCGAAGCACAACAGAAACTGATCGACCTCGACCCCGGTCGCCGCATGCTGCCGACCAGCCTCGATGCCGGGCCGACCCGGTTCCGCCGCCTCGTGCAGACGCTGCTCGACCATGACGGCGAACCCGGCCCGGTGGTTCATACGGCGGCGAGGGCAGGCTAGATGGCTGACGCCGGCCGGGACCGACGATCGGTCCGCCGCCTCGAGGATGCGCGCTTTCTGCTGGGGCGCGGCTGCTATGTTGAGGACATCGACGCGGGCAGCGCATTGCATGGCCACGTGCTGCGCTCGCCGCATGCCCATGCGCTGATCCGGCGGATCGATGTTGCCCAGGCGGCGGCGCTGCCCGGCGTGCATCTGGTCGCCACCGCCAACGATCTCGCGGCCGACGGTCTCGGGCCGCTGCCGTGCATGGCCGCGGTGACGCCGCTCGTCGTGCCGCCGCGTCCGGCGCTGGTGAAGGATCGGGTTCGTCACGTCGGCGATCCGGTGGCCTTCATCGTGGCCGACAGCATCGAGGCCGCACGCGAGGCCGCCGAGCTGGTCGAGGTCGACTACGAGCCGCTGCCCGCCGTCGTCGACGGCAAGGCAGCACTTGCGGCCGGGGCGCCGGCGATCTGGGAGCAGGCCCCGGGCAACCGCGCCTTCCATGTCCACCGCGGCAATGCCGAGGCCGTGACGCAGGCGATGAAGGCCGCTGCCCACGTCGTTGCCATCGAGGTGATGAACAACCGCGTGATCGTGGTGCCCCTCGAGCCGCGCGCCGGCATCGGCCGCTATGACGCCGCGACCGATACCATGGATCTCGAACTGACCGGGCAGGGGCTGCACGGCATCCGCCGCCAGCTTGCCGAGTTCGTCTTCAAGGTCCCGCCCGAGCGCATCCAGCTCCATGCGCCCGATGTCGGCGGCGGCTTCGGGATGAAGAACTTCCTCTATCCCGAATGGGTGCTGCTGCTGTGGTCCGCGCGCCGGCTCGGCCGGCCGGTGCGGTGGATCGCCGAGCGCGCCGAGGATTTCGTGACCGGTGCGCAGGGCCGCGACATCGCCGCCTCGGCCAGGCTTGCGCTCGATGCCACGGGCCGCTTTCTGGCGCTCGACGTGGCGATGGTCGCCAATCTCGGCGCCTATCTCTCGGGCAACGGCCCTGGCGCGTCGGTCGTCGCCGCCTCGACGGCGCAGGGCGGCGTCTACGATATTCCCGCCATTGCGGTCGAGGTTCACGGCGCCTTCACCAACACGGTACCGGTCGATGCCTACCGCGGCGCCGGCAAGCCCGAGGCCAACTACATCATCGAACGCGCCATCGAGGCCGCCGCGCGCAAGCTTGGCCGCGAGCCCGCCGACCTGCGGCGGCAGAACCTGATCGCCTCGTTCCCACACCGGACCGCGATGGGCATGGCGATCGACTCAGGTGGCTTCGCGGCCAACCTCGACGCCGCCGTCAGCCGTGCCGAGGTCAAAGGCTTCGAGGCGCGGCGTGAGGAATCGAAAGCCAGGGGCCGTCTGCGCGGCATCGGTGTCGGCTGCTTTCTCGAGACCTCGCGCGGCGCGCCCAACGAAGGCGCCGAAGTGCGCTTTGCGCCCGACGGCACCGTCACCATCGCGCTCGGCACCGAGTCCAACGGCCAGGGCCACGAGACCGCCTTTGCCCAGATCGCGGCGGCCCGGCTCGGTCTGCCGATCGGCGTCTTCCGTTACGTGCAGGCCGACACGCGGGCGGTGAAAAGCGGCGCCGGGCACGGCGGCGCGCGCTCGATGCACATGGGCGGTGCGGCGCTGGTGAAGGCGATGGATGCGGCGCTCGCGACGGCGCGGCGGCTGGCGGCGCATCTGCTGCAGGCGCAGGGTGAGGATCTCGACTTCAAGGAAGGCCGCTTCACGGTACGCGGCAGCGACCGCGGGATCGATCTGGCGGCCCTGGCGCAAAGCGCCGCCGATCCTGCCAACCTGCCCGACGGCATGGCGCCCACGGCCGGCGGCGGCCTCGGCGAGCATGTGCTGAACATTACCGACATCTTCACCTTTCCCAGCGGCTGTCATGTCGCTGAAGTCGAGATCGATCCCGAGACCGGCGCGGCGGTGCTGCTGCGCTACACCGCGATCGACGACTACGGCCGCCTGATCAACCCGATGCTGACCGAAGGCCAGGTCCAGGGCGGCGTCGCCCAGGGCATCGGCCAGGCGCTGCTGGAGCACACCGTCTACGACGCGACGTCCGGCCAACTGCTGAGCGGCTCGCTGATGGACTATGCCCTGCCGCGCGCCGACGACCTGCCGGCCTTCGACATCGACCTGATCGAGCGGCCGACCGAAGCCAACCCGCTCGGCGTCAAGGGCGCCGGGCAGGCCGGTTGCATCGCCGCGCCGCAGACGGTCATGGCCGCCGTCCTCGATGCGCTGCGGCCGGCCGGCGTCACCGCGCTCGACATGCCGGCGACACCCGAGCGCATCTGGCGGGCGTTGCGCGCCACCTAATTGCGCCGGCGGCGGAGTCACTATTAGCCATCCACGTCGTTGATTTTGCTGGCGCAATCGGCGGCGGCCGGCGTCGTGGCAGGAGTCGCCGGCTGACTCCGCGCGAGCTGGCGTTGTTCGATCAGCGCCAGCAGCCGTTCGGCCAGTGCCGCCTCGTCGATTGCCGGACCGGGCGACGGGGCGGGTGCCGGATTGCGCAGCAGCGCGAGTTCGCGCCGCTCGGCACGATCCTCGGCACGGTGGCGTTCGGCGTCGAGCCGCTTCTGGACGTGGATCTGCAGCCGGTCGTTGTAGCGCTGGCGCTCGCCGATCCGCCGCCCGGCATGAAACACCGCATGGGTCTCGGGGTGGCCGGCACGCAGCACGATATTGTCGCTGACCTCGCCGGCCTGCCGCCGCGTGGCGTTGTCCCAGCTCTCGGCGAAGCGCGGATGCTTGGCCCGCCAGCGGTAGAGCGTGCCGCGATTGACGTTGGCGCGTGCCGCCGCCTCGGCGATCGTCGAGCAGCGCGGCACCTGGCGCAGAAAGGCGGCGCATTGGCGGACCCGGTTGTTGAGACGCCGCGGGTTGGCCAGCGCGCGTTCCAGTGCCGGGGCCAGCCGGTCGGGTGCGGCCTCGACCGTTGCGAGCGGCGCGGCCGCCAGCGGATTGCCGGCGAGCGGCTGGCGCGCCCGGCCTTCAAGGGCCGCTTCGGCGCGGCGCCGGGCCGATTCCTCGGCCAGCTCGACGGGATCGCGTTCGGGCGTACCGAAGTGCCAGGATTGCTTCGACATGGTTCCAATCTCCCTTCATCCGGGAAAGCGCCCGGCGCTAGTAGGAATATAGGAATGTAAAATAGGAATCAATAGGCCTATCTTGTGGCGAGCGGGCAGGCGTGCCGGCAAACTGCTGGCACTGGCACCGGCTGCCGTGGCCTGGTCCTAGCGGCAGGCCTCGGCCGCAGCCTTGAGGCAATCGGCGATCGCCTCGGCGGCCATCTTGTGACCACGCGCGTTCCAGTGGCCGTCGTTGGCGAAATGCAGCTCCAGCGGCGCGCCGCCGGCCTCGAACGATGGCCGAAGGTCGACGACTTTCACGCCGCGTTTGCGCAGCGACGCGACCAGCGAGGCGTGGATCCGGTCCTCGGCTTCGCGGTGTTTGCCGGCCCATAGTGCGCGGGACGGGATGAGAACCACGAGCAGCCGGTATCGTTCCGACAGGATCTGCAGCTTGGCCGCAGACGACTCGACCATTTCGGGCGGGTAGGGTGCCTCCGAAATCCACCGCAGGTTCGGATCGATCAGGCCCATCTGGACCGCGGCGGCCTTCAGCCATGGCGTCTGGTGAACGACGGTCGTCAACAGCACATAGGCGGCCGACCACTCGGTCAGCCATTGCCGGACGTCGTCGATTCCGTCGTCCAGCCGATCGAGTGCGTCGCTCCACCGGTCGTCCTCGTCGGGTACGGAGGCCGGCCGGGCGGACGACGCCGGCTTGCCTGGCTGCGGCCCATAGAACCGGATGTCGTTTTCGATGCACACCGACAGAACCACCTGGCCGATCTTCGCGCCAAGGGTTTCGGCGTAGGCCAGCAAGGCCTCGTAGCCGTCGAGGTTGGTGGGTGTGGCTAGGTTGAAGGCGCGCCGCTCGGTTGCCGTCTGCACGCGGTCGGAGAACCGCTCGCCGACCTCGACCCCCCAGCCCCAGGTAAACGAGTCCCCGACCACGATGAGATCGTCGCGCGTGGCCTCGGCGATGTCCTTGGTGTCGCGCAGTCCGTGGCGGTTTATCGCGACCGCGACATCATAGTCGCCGGTGTTCTTGACCTGGCGCGATGTGGTGCCGGGCCGTCCCAGCATCAGCGACCCACGCGGATAGTCGAACTCGAAACGTCCCGAGGGGTCGAACGCCGGCAGAAAGAGCCGGGTCAGCCCCTCCGCCAGACCGAACCCGACGCAGGTCGCCACGGCGACCATGGCCACCGCTAGCGCCAGCCGACGCGTCGGACTGCGGCGATTTCCGAAGATCCGGGCGGGGCGGCTTTTCATGACGGGCCGGCATCTCCAGGTCGATACTTTGCCGGCGGGACATCCACCGGTGACGGGTTCATAGCGGTGATCCGGGCTCTGGCGCCGGAATTCGATCCGTTCCGGATAGAATATGCTGCGGAGCATAGCTGCTATGCTATGTTAGTCTCGCAATGAAATAATATGCATTGCTAATGCAATGGATTGAAGGCCGTGAAGCCACAGTAGCACGCGGCAAATCGGTATTCATGTCAGCCAACGACACGCGGTGTGCCCATGCCCATCCATCTCGATGTTTCCCACCTCGACAGGACGGTGATCGCCGTCGTCCTCGGCGAGGCCACGTCCGACGATATCTCGAACATGATGCAACGGTTCGTGGAAACGGGCGCACTGCATTACCGCAAGATCATCGATACCTCGGCCGCTCACGTGGCCATCAGCCCGACCCAGGTCGAAGGTATTGCCGCGGCCGTGCGGGCCGATCCCAAGGCGGGGTCGCGTGGCCCGCTGGCATTCGTCGTCGACCTTGAGCAGGCGGAGTTCGCCGAGAAATTTGCCGAGGTCACGGAAGGCGAGCGGCCGGTAAAGGTTTTTGGCAGCATTCACGCCGCCCGCAAGTGGCTCGACGAGTGTTCGAAGGTCAAGGCGAGGCGCTGAAGGCCGGAGGGCACCTTGCCGCCGGCCGCGACGGCGCCGCGAGAAGTGGCGCCATGCTGTCCGTCAACATTGCCTGATCGCAGCCCGATCCATGTCGACGCCCGACAAACCCCTTGCGTTTGCGATGCAACCAAAAAACCTGTGTGCGGATGACAGCTTCCCGCAAACAGACACTATGATGGCCGACATGACACGCGACGAAATCAACGTGAGCCCATGCCGATCCATCTCGACATTTCCCATATCGACCGACTGGTGGTTGCCGTCGTCATCGGCGAGGTGACGCCAGACGATATCCTGGCCGTGGCGCGCGAGTTCACGGAAACGGGCGCGCAGCACTATCGCAAGATCATCGACACCACGGTCGGCTCCGCTCCCGTCAACGAAGAACGGTTGGCGGCCTTCGCCGCGTTTGCCCGCTCCGATTCCCGGGCAGCCTTCCGCGGTCCGCTGGCCTTCGTCGTCGATCCCGCGCGCGGCGAGCATGCCGAGAAGTTCGCCGAGCTCACGGCCGAGGAGCGGCCGGTAAAGGTCTTTCACAGCCTCCATCAGGCGCGCAAGTGGCTCAATGAAGTAGCCAAGGTCCAGCCGCGGCGCTGACGATCTCGACGATCTTGCCAAGCGGGACGGTGGCGCCCCGAGTTACAGCGCCTGGCAAGCCATCGACCACAGGAGAACTGATGCCGATCCATTTCGACATTTCCCATCTCGACCGGCTTGTCGTCGCCGCCATCGTCGGCGAGGTCACACCCGACGACCTCGCGATCATGGCGCGCGAGTTCATGGAAACGGGTACTCAGCGCTACGGCAAGATTATCGACACCTCGGCCGGGGTGGCGGTCGTCGACGAGACCAGGTTGGCGGCGATCGCCGCCTTCATGCGGGCCGATCCCAAGGCGGCGGAGCGCGGCCCATTGGCTTTCGTTGTCGATGCCGAGCGGGGCGAGGTGGCCGACAAATTCGCCGAACTGACGGCCGGTGAACGGCCGGTGAAGGTCTTCATCAGTCTCCATGCCGCCCGCAAGTGGGTTCGCGAGAACATGAAGAAGTAACCGCCGGGCCCGTGATCGCCTGCCGGGCGTTTATTGCGGCGTGTGCTTCGCCAGGAAGTCGCCGACCCGCCTGATCGATTCGGCCAGAAACGCCAGCCCGCGCCAGTCCTTCTGGACCTCGATATTTGGGGCGAGGGCGGCAATCTCGGCGCTGGTCGGACCGGGGTGCGGTTTGTCGCTGCCGGGCTGGAGGAACAGCGGCGTGGTGCAGGCCTTCACGAAATCGCGGCTGACGGAAAACACGAAATCGCCGCCGAACATGTTCCTGCCAAAGCCGTCGATGGCCGATTGCGGGATCGAAGGATCGCGGGCACGCACGGTCTCGCCGTAGCCCTTGACCGCGGCGTCCCAGGTGTCGCGATTTTCGTGAAGGCCGATCGGGTTTTGCAGCACGGCAGCGGCGACACGGTCCGGCGCCTGTTCGATCGCCTCGAAGCAATAGCTGCCGCCGATGCAGCCGCCCATGACGTGGAATTTTGCGAAGCCGAGGTGATCCATCAGCGCCAGGTGGTCGGCGGCGAGCGTGTGCCAGCTGTGGTCCGGCCTGACGTCGGCCACCGACTTGCCGGCGTTGCGCTGGTCCATGGCGACCACGGTGAAGCGGCCGGCCAGTGCGGTGCGGGGGTCCATCCATGGCACGCCGCTTGGATAGGCGGCCGACTGGTCCCACAACGCCATCGCCGAACGCAACCCGCCGGGTGCGTAGAGCAGGACCGGAAATCCCTTGCCGTAGACCTCGTAGTGGATCTCCGCGTCGGGGCGTTTCAGCATCGGCATTAAGGGTCGTACTCGTTGTGGCTTGCTGGAGAGGAAAGGTCAGCCGTCCCAGACGTTCTGCGGCATCGGCAGGCGCGCGAAGTCGGCCGGGACCAGAGGCCGGTTGTGGCTCTGACCTTCGCGCTCGAGCAGCATCATGTACTGCCGGACATGCTGGCCGGAGTGCCAGGTGGTGCGTTCGAGCAATTCGTGCAGGCTCTGCGGTCCGTAATAGGTATCGAGCGTACGCGTGCCTGCCGTCTCGCCCGATGCCCACCAGTCACGGAAGCGCTGGCGTACCTTGGTGCCGTAGGCCACCAGAGCGGCGGTGTCGGCATCGGCGTCGGGTTCCTCGCGGAACATCGACTGGACCAGGGTGATGCCCTGGTTGGCATCGAGGAAGGCGGCAACCACGCGGAAAAGATGGAAGCCCAGCGAGCGGTAGCTGCGCGGCCGGCCGGGCACGTGGGTGTCGAGGCGGTCCCCGGGCATCAGCGGCAGCAGTTCGAGCGCCGCCGTCATGAACTTGTCGAGCCGGGCCTGGAGTTCGGCCGGCGAGAGTTCGGGCGCGGATTTTTCCGAGAGACCGAGGAATTCGACGATCTGCTTGGTGCTCTGGCCGAGGGTATATTTGTCACCGCGCGACAGCACCGGCACCGTGTGCAGGCCGAGCTTCTGCAACTCGGCGAGACCCGACGGATCTTCAAGAACATTCACTGAAACGAAGTCGATCCCACGGACCGATAGAAACTCTTTGAGTCTCAGACAGCTGGTTCAACCAGGCTGCCAGAATACTTTCAACGGCGGCATGCACTACTCCCACTAACAAGCTTCAGTTGGCCCGCTTCAGGCCCATCGAGTCAAGCATCTCACTCCAGGTCCGGAAGTCTGCCACCAGCCGCGCCGCCAGCTCGGCCGGCGTCGAGGTCTCAACCGTGAAGCCCAACTGCAGGAGCTGCTCGGAGACTTCGCGCGATTCGAGCGCGACGTGCAGGGCCGCGGTCCAGGCCTCGACCAGCGGTGGCGGCATGCCCGGCGGAGCGAAGAAAGCATACCAGCCGGATTGCTCGAGTTTTGGAAAACCCAGCTCGCCGACCGTCGGCACGGCTGGGGCCGCGGCGATGCGCTTGGCTGCCGAGGTCGCGAGCAATCTGAGCCGGCCGCCGCGATGGGCGGCAAGGAACGACGTGATGCCGCCGGTGCCGGCGGGAATGCGGCCCTGCTCAAGATCGGCCAGTAGCGGCCGGGCGCCGCGATAGGGAACGGACTCGAGTACAACGCCGATCGCGCGGCCGAGCGCGGTTCCGAAATACTGCGTGAACGAGCCGGGCGTCGTCGTGCCGAAGCGGTCGCGGCCCGGTTCGCCCGCCTTCAACCAGGCGACATACTCGTCGAAGGTCGAGACCTCGATCTTGGGCGATACCGCAAAGGCAGTGGGATAGGTGCCGGCGAGGGTGAGCGGCTGGAGGTCGACCAGCGGATCGAACGGGAAGCCGGGAATGGTCAGTTTGCCGACCATGGTGGCACTCGGCATGAAGGCCACGACGCTGCCGTCCGGTATCGCCTTCTTGAGCTGCTCGCCGGCGGCCATGCCCGAATCGCCGGCCCTGTAGTCGACCGCGACTTTGCGCGAAAGCTGGCTTTGCAGGGTGCCGGCGATGATGTGCACCAGGGAGTCCGAGCCGCCGCTCGAGGGATAACCGATCAGGATGCGGAGCGGCTTGTACGGCAGCGCGGTCTGGGCGCCGGCGGTTTCGGGGATGGCCAGCGCGGCGCCTGCTGCCAGCAGCGACCGGCGGGGCAGCACACGGTTCATCGTCGTGCCATCGTCCGGCGCTCAGGCCGGCCTGTGGCAGACGATACAGAGCTTGTTGCCGTCGAGGTCCCTGAGATAGGCGCCATAGTAGTTGGGATGATAGTGCGGGCGCAGGCCAGGCGCCCCTTCGTCTTTACCGCCGGCCGCCAGCCCGGCCTTGTAGGCGGCATCGACGGCGGCGCGGGTGGCGGCCACGAGGCCGATCGTGATGCCGTTGCCGACGCTGGCGGCTTTCTTGTCGAGCGGATTGCCGATCCAAAGCTGCGGCTTGCCGCCAGCCGGTCCGTAGCCCACGGCATTGGGAAATTCGGCGTGGCAGACGAGGCCCAGGGCCGTCGTCACGCCGTCATAAAGGCTCCTGGCCTTGGCGAGATCGTTGGTGCCGATGGTGACGTGGCTGAACATGGATCGTCCTCCCCGGGTGGACCTTAGAATTTGCTCTCGGGGCGGGCGAGGCCGAAATGCTCGCGCAGGGTCCGACCTTCGTAGGCGGTGCGAAACAGCCCGCGCTTCTGCAGCAGCGGGATCACTTCGGCAATGAAGGTATCGAGCATCGACGGCAGCAGCGGCGGCATGACATTGAAGCCGTCGGCGGCACCGTCGCCGAACCAGTCCTCGATCAGATTGGCGATCTGCTCGGGCGTACCGGCCGTGGTGTAGTGGCCGCGCGCCCCGGCGAGATAGGCGAGCAGCTGGCGAAGCGTCGGCTTCTCGCGACGCACCAGGCCCACGATCACCTCGGTGCGGCTGCGCGCCGCCTCGACCGTGCCGGGATCGGGGAAGTCTTCCGGCGCCAGCGGCCTGTCGAGGGCGAGGTGGGAAAAATCATGGCCGCCGAAGCGGCCGCTCAGCCGCTTGCGTCCGACTTCGGGATCGGTGAGATCGGCCAGCTCGCGCGCCAGGCGCTGGGCCTCGGCCTCGGTGGCGCCGATCACCGGACTGAGGCCAGGCAGGATCAG
>CALDNT010000227.1 GCA_937915145.1 uncultured Reyranella sp. | reverse complement strand
GTTGCCCAATCGGCCGGCTTGGCTGGCTCCGAGGACTTGGGCGGCTCCGACGACCGGGGCGGCTCTGAGGGCGAGGCGGCTGGCGGGCCGGCTTTGCCTGTCGTGGCAGCTGGTTCAGGTGGCGTGGCCGGTTCCGCAGCGGCGTCCGGCATCACGGGCGTGGCTGCCGCCGGCGGCACCTCGACCACGGCGCGCTTTGCCTTGCCTGCCTTGGCGACCCTGGGCGGCGCCGAGGCAGGTGGCTCCGTCAGCCAGGCGCCCGTCGCCGCTGCGGCAATCGCCAGGATCACGATCCCGACCAGAGGGGCCGGTCGCTTAATCCATGGCAGCAGCCCGGCTGCAAGCGGTTTGGGCGGATTGAGCTTGCCGGTCATTCCCGAACCATAGCCGAGACTGGACGCTGGCGAGAAGGCATCGCGCGATGCCGCACCACGATCAAGGTCGTCAGCAGAAGCACCGCCCCCACCTGATGGAGCGTGGCGAGGGCAACATTGATTCCGCTCAGAATCGTGGCGATTCCAAGGCCGAGCTGCAGGACCGCCATCGCGGCGGCGGCCATCGTTTCCGGGCGGCGTACTCGCCACGCCTGCACAAGCACACCCAGCACCAGCAGCTTGGCGAGCCAGCGATGGACGAATTGGATTGTCGTGCCGTTTTCGAAAAGATTGAGCCATCCGGGCGATAGCTCGAACAGACCGGGCGGAATCCAGTGGCCCGACATGGTTGGGAAGGTGCTGTGTGCGGTCCCGGCGCGCAGACCGGCCATCAGCGCCCCCCAGGTGAGCACAACAAACAGAAGTCCGATCAGGGCAGTCGCCGTGCGCCGGGTTATGGCATCGTCACGCCGCACAGCCTGTGGTCCGAGCTCGAGGATCAGCCATGCGGTGTAGGCATAGAGTGCGACTGCGAGCAGAAGATGGGCAGCAAGCCGGTAGTGGCTGACCGCGGGACGATCGATCAGACCCGAGGCGACCATCGCCCAGCCCAGCGCGCCTTGCAGGCCACCCAGCACCAGCAGCGCCAGCAGCCGGGGCTTGAGGTGTGGCGTCAGCTTGCCGCGCCACCAGAACCAGGCGAGGGGAAATGCGAAAGCGATGCCGATCAGGCGGCCCCACAAGCGGTGCACATATTCCAGCCAGAAAATTTCCCTGAATTCAGCGACGCTGAAACCACGATTGATCAATCGTCCCTGCGGTGAAGAAAGATATTTCTGCAGCTCCGCCTGCCACGCCGTATCGGATAGCGGCGGCAGCCAACCCGTGACCGGCCGCCATTCGACCATCGAGAGGCCGGACTCGGTCAGACGCGTCAGCGCGCCGATTGCGATCATGAAAAAAATCATGGCGGCAACGACGATCAGCCAGTTGCGCACGGAGGCGGGAGCGGGTTGCATGGATGTCGGACCATGCGCGAAGCGGGGGGCGCCGTCATCAGGCATAAATGTCGCGAACGCCAAGCACGTGTTGCACTTCCCTGTCGTCCCCGTTAATCGGTTCGTATACGAACGAAATACCCCTCGCTTCATCTGGATATATGGCAATGAACGCGCCTCGGCTGGTCCCCTCGCTCACCCACGGGCTCAGCTTCAACGATCTCTACGACCGCAACGGTCTCGGCCGCGTCGATGCCGTATTCGCCGCATGGCTGCTGAATATCGACGCCGGGGTTCATGCCCGTCTGATGGCGGCGCGAGCCGCGCCGGACCAGTTCGCCGCCAAGGACGAATCGAACCTCCTGATCGAGCTGGCACGGCCGCTTGAGGATTTCATCGGTACCCTGTTTGGTGTCGCGTCGCCGGTTGCTGAGCTGCGCGGCCGGCACAACCGGCTGGCGCCGCTCTACGACTGCAAGCGGTTGTTCGTGCAGCGCTACGTCACCCGCGCCATCAAGCCCGATGTCGCGGCGGCGCTGGACGGCGACAGCGTCACGGCGGCGATTGCGGCGTACGTCGACTTTGCAGCGCTTGCGGCCGGGAATTTGGAGGGCGGCGAGCTTGCGTTCGCACTTGCCGTCGGTGATCTCGTCGGTGCGGAGTTCAAGGTCGATAAGCCGACGCCTGAGATCGAGGCACTCGCCCGTTACGCCGCGTGGGCATTGCACAATCCCGACGGCAAGAAGCGCCATCGCGACGGTCCGCTGTTCAAGGTGCCGCACAAGCTCGATCCTGAACATCTCGTGCCGATCGAGACCGAAATTGTCGACGGCGTTACGCGCATGAAGCTGCCGCGACCGCTGTTGCGTCATCGCGAAGGTTTTGCGTTGACCGACGGCGGCTTCGACCTGGTCCGTGCGCTCGACCACACCAACTACTGCATCTGGTGCCACAACCAGGGCAAGGACAGCTGCTCGCGCGGCCTAAAAGACCGCAAGACGGGCGCCTTCCAGAAATCGCCGTTCGGCGTCACCCTGGCTGGCTGCCCGCTTGAGGAGAAGATCTCGGAGATGAACCTGCTGAAAAGCGAGGGCTTCTCCATCGGCGCGCTCGCGATGGCCGTCGTCGACAACCCGCTGGTCGCCGCCACCGGGCACCGCATCTGCAACGACTGCATGAAGGCCTGCATCTACCAGAAGCAGGAACCGGTCGATATCCCGCAGATCGAGACACGGACGCTGAAGGACGTGCTCGACTTGCCTTGGGGCTTCGAGATCTATTCCCTGCTGACGCGCTGGAACCCGCTCAACCTGCGCCGTCCGATCCCGCGGCCCGCCACCGGCCGCACCGTGCTGGTGGTGGGTCTTGGTCCCGCCGGCTTCAATCTTTCTCATCATCTGATGAACGACGGCCACGCCGTGGTGGCAATAGACGGGCTCAAGATCGAACCCCTGCCGCCGGAACAGTCCGGTGTCCTGGCCGATGGCGCCCGCGTGCCGTTCGCCGCCGTGCAGGACATTGCGACCCTGCGCGAGGATCTCGGCGCCCGCGCGATGGCGGGTTTCGGCGGCGTTGCCGAGTACGGCATCACCGTGCGCTGGGACAAGAACTACCTGAAGATGGTTCGGCTGCTGCTGGAGCGGCGCGACCAGTTCTCGATGTTCGGCGGCGTGCGCTTTGGCGGCACCGTGACGGTCGAGAGTGCCTTCGCCATGGGCTTCGATCACGTGGCGCTTTGCGCCGGTGCCGGCAAGCCCACCGTGCTCGACCTGCCCAACGGGCTGGCGCGCGGCGTGCGTGCGGCCTCGGACTTTCTGATGGCGCTGCAGCTCACGGGTGCCGCCAAGAAGGAGTCCATCGCCAACCTGCAGATCCGCCTGCCGGTGATCGTGATCGGCGGTGGGCTCACCGGCATCGACACCGCCACCGAATCGCTTGCCTACTACCCGCTGCAGGTCGAGAAGTTTCTCGCGCGGCACGAGATTCTTGTCGCCGAACGCGGCGAAGCCGCCGTGAACGCTGCCTGGAACGACGAGGAACGCGGGATCGCACAGGAGTTCCTCGACCACGCCCGGGCGATCCGTGCTGAACGCGCGCAGGCGGCGCGCGAGGGACGCGAACCCGATATCACCGGACTGGTCAATGGCTGGGGCGGCGTCTCTCTGGTCTATCGGCGCCGCCTGATCGACTCGCCATCCTATACGCTCAACCACGAGGAAGTGCTGAAGGCGCTGGAGGAAGACATCCGCTTCGTCGAAGGCCTGTCGCCGGTCGCGGTCGAAGTCGACGCCAGTGGACATGCCTGTGCCTTGAAGGTGGCGGGCGAACAGAATGGCGCCAAGGTCGAGGCGAGGTTGCCGGCACGCACCATCCTGGTGGCGGCGGGCACGCAGCCCAACACCGTACTGGCGCGCGAGGACGCGACCCACGCCTTCATCGACGGCAAGTATTTCCGCGCGCTCGATGAGGAGGGCAATCCGGCAACACCCGAGCGTGTCTGCAAGCCCGCCGACGTGCGCGTGCTGATGTATCGTCACGGCGATGGCCGCAGTATGTCGTTCTTTGGCGATCTTCATCCCTCGTTCGCGGGCAACGTCGTGAAGGCGATGGGCGGAGCCAAGCAGGGCTATCCTGTGCTCACCCGGACGATGGCGGCGCTCGCCGCACCCCGGCGGGCGCCGTCGGAGATTCTGGCCGAGGCCAATCGTGACTGGCGCGCCACTGTCGTGCGCGTGGAACGACTTACTCCCACCATTGTCGAGGTCGTGGTCGAGGCGCCGGCGGCGGCGCGCAATTTCGAGCCCGGCCAGTTCTATCGTCTGCAGAACTATGAGGCGCGCTCGAAGCAGGTCGATGGCACGTTGCTCACGATGGAAGGCCTGGCGCTGACCGGCGCCTGGGTCGACAAGGACAAGGGTCTGCTGTCGATGATCGCGCTGGAAATGGGTGGCTCGTCCGATCTCTGCGCGCTGCTCGAACCCGGTGAGCCGGTGATCGTCATGGGTCCCACCGGCGCACCGACCGAGATCGAACCTGGCGAGACCGTGGTGCTGGCGGGCGGCGGCCTCGGTAATGCAGTGCTGTTCTCGATCGGCCAGGCGTTCCGCAGGGCCGGCAGCAAGGTGCTGTACTTCGCGGGCTACAAGCGCGTGGTCGACCGCTACAAAATCGAAGAGATCGAAGCCGCCGCCGACGTTGTCGTATGGTGCTGCGACGAGGCGCCGGGCTTCATCCCCAGCCGACCGCAGGACAAGTCGACCGTCGACAATATCGTCGAGACGATGCGCAAGTACGCTGCAGGTGAACTCGGTCCGCAGCCGATCCCGTTCAGCGACGCCGACCGCATCGTCGCCATCGGCTCCGACGGCATGATGAACGCCGTACGGCTGGCGCGTCATGGCGTGCTGAAGTCCTACCTCAAGGCCGACCACCGCGCGCTGGGATCGATCAACTCCCCCATGCAATGCATGATGAAGGAGATCTGCGCGCAGTGCCTGCAGCTCCATAAGGATCCCGTGACGGGCAAGGAGACGGTTGTCTTTTCCTGCTTCAACCAGGACCAGGAACTCGACCGTGTCGACTTCGCCAACCTGCGCCAGCGCCTGCGTCAGAACGGTGTGCAGGAGAAGATCGGCGCGCTCTGGATCGACCGGTCGCTCCGGAAACTGGGCGTGCGCGGCTAGGGCGTGGACTCATAAGTTCTAAGCCAGAGGCGTGTTGCGGCGAGCAAGACG
>CALDNT010000226.1 GCA_937915145.1 uncultured Reyranella sp. | reverse complement strand
TCAACGGCGCGAGTTCCTTGCCGCTGCCGTCAATACGTCCGCGTACCGGCAGCCGCAGATAGCGCGGTACCAGGACCTCGGGAAACGGCGTGCGATGATCCCACTGGTTGTCGCGGATGCCGCGCCGGATCTCGAGCGAGTCGCGAAACCCTTCGGTCGTCAACATGCCGACCCTGGCGCCCTTTTTTTCGAGGATCGTGTTGGTGGCGACAGTCGAGCCGTGCACGAACAGCGCACAATCGCGCAGCAGGGCGGAGAGCGGCAGGTCGAGCTGCTGGGCGGCCAGCCGCAATACGCCAAGCACGCCCTCGCTCGGATCGGCGGGAACCGATGGCGTCTTGTAGATGCGCACGGCGCCGGCGGCATCGCGCAGCACCATGTCGGTGAAAGTCCCGCCCACATCGACGCCAATGCGCCAGGGAGCGACGAGATGAGGAAGAGGTTCGGTCATGCGACGAAGGCCATCCTAGCCGCCGGGCGCGCGCCGGGCGAGGCACAACTGGCGCGGACCGTCTCGCTCTGCAAAGGCGGGTGCTTTTGGACCGCACGCACCTCGGCTACTTTGGCGAAATATATTTCCGCCGGATTTCGGCGGTGCGCGATTTCCGACGGTATGCAGGAGCGACAGCAGATGGCCGCCTCGCACGAAGCCCGGACCCCTGGCAGCGCAGAACCTGTGGCGGATTACGATGCGATCGTCATCGGCGCCGGCATATCGGGTCTTTATCAACTCCTTCTCCTGCGCCAGCTCGGCATGCGCGTGCGGGTGCTCGAGGCCGGCACCGGCGTCGGCGGCACCTGGTACTGGAACCGCTATCCCGGCGCGCGCTTCGATTCGGAGAGCTACTCCTACGGCTATTCCTTCTCGCAGGAACTGCTGGACGAGTGGCACTGGACAGAACATTTCTCGCCCCAGCCCGAGACCCTGCGCTATCTCAACTTCGTCGCCGACAAATTCGACCTGCGCCGCGACATCCAGTTCAGGAGCCGGGTGAGCGCCGCGCACTGGCGCGAGGACACGCGGAGCTGGGACGTGACCCTGGAGGACGGCAGCCGCTGCCGCGCCCCGTTCCTGATCACCGCCATTGGTCCGCTGTCGGCGCCCACCATGCCGCGCATCGAAGGCGTCGAGAGCTTCAAGGGCCAGTCCTGCCACACCGCGCGCTGGCCACACGAGCCCGTGAGCTTCGAGGGCAAGCGCGTGGCGGTGATCGGCACTGGCGCTACCGGCGTGCAGACCATCCAGGAGGTCGCCAAGACCGCGGGCCATCTCACCGTGTTCCAGCGCACGCCCAACTGGTGCGCGCCGTTGCACAACGGCAGGATCGGCGAGGAGGAGATGCGCGAAATCCGGGCCGGCTATCCGGAGATGTTCAAGCGCTGTCAGGAAACCTTCGCCTGCTTCCTGCACACGCCCGATCCGCGCGGCACCTTCGAGGTGACGCCGGAAGAACGTGAGGCGTTCTGGCAGAAGCTCTACGGCGAGAAGGGCTTCGGCATCTGGCAGGGCAACTTTCGCGACATACTGACGGACAGAGCGGCAAACGCCGAAATTTCCGCGTTCGTCGCACGCAAGATCCGCGAGCGCGTCAAGGACCCTGCGGTAGCTGAAAAACTGATCCCGACGAACCATGGCTTCGGCACCCGCCGCGTGCCGCTCGAGACCAGGTACTACGAGGTCTACAACCAACCGAACGTCAAGCTGGTCGACATCAACGAAACGCCGATCGAGCGGATCACGCCTGCCGGCATCAAGACCAGCGATGCCGAGTACGCGTTCGATATCATCATCTATGCGACCGGTTTCGATGCCATCACCGGCAGCTTCGACCGTATCGACATCCGTGGTGCGGATGGGCTCAGGCTCAAGGACAAGTGGAAAGACGGGCCGCAGACCTATCTCGGTGTCCAGGTCGAGGGCTTTCCCAACATGATGATGTTGATGGGTCCGCACACCGCGCTGGGCAATATCCCGCGCAGCATCGAATACAACGTCGAGTGGGTGACGCGGCTGATCCGCCACATGCGAGAGCAAGGGCTGGCCCGTGTCGAGGCCCAGGCCGAAGGCGTGGCGTCGTGGACCGATCACGTGAAGGCACTGGGCGAGGGGCTGCTGTCCAACGAGGTCAATTCGTGGATGACCGGCATCAACAGCAACGTCGAGGGCAAGCAGACCCGCATTATCGCGCGCTACAGCGGCAGTGCCCCGGCCTATCGTGCATGGTGCGACGAGGTGGCGGCGAAGGGATATCGCGAACTCGCGCTGGCGTAGCCGGCGCAAAATCGCTTGAGGCAGGCACGGCGGGAGCGCACCCTCGGCTGCCGTTGCCGACGCGGCAATAGGCATCATCGATGAAACCGCCGTTCCTGCCGACCCTGCTCATACCGCGGCTGCCGTTCTTCTATGGCTGGGTCGTGCTGGGTTGTGTCTGCCTCGCCGGCTTCGCGCGTCAAGGCCCGGCGGTCGCGGTCCTGTCGGTCTTCGTGGTGCCGATGACGACCGAGTTCGGCTGGTCGCGGACCGAGATCGGCGGCGCGGTCTCGCTGGGCGGCGTGCTCGCGGCGTTGATCTCGCCGCTGATCGGGCCGGTACTGGATCGCCGCGGCGCCCGGCTCGTCCTGTGTTTGGCCGTACTGGGCACCGGGCTGGCGACGATGGCGTTGTCCCTGACGCAGTCGCTGCTGGTTTTCTATCTTCTGTTCTGCTTCGCGCGCATGAACTGGGCGGGCCCCTTCGACCTTGGCCTCTATGGCGCGCTGAACAACTGGTTCGTGACGCGTCGCGCGCTCGCCACGTCGATCGCCACGCTGGCGCAGATGTCGGGGCTGGTGGCGTTGCCGCTCGTTGCGCAGTTTGCCATGCGCGACGGCGACTGGCGCAGCGGCTGGGTCGCGATCGGCGCCACGGTGCTGGTCGTCGGCTTCGTGCCGACCTGGTTGCTGCTGGTGCGGCGGCCGGAAGACGTGGGGCTGGTGCCCGACCGGCGCGTGGCCGGCACGGGACAGGCCGCCATCGAGCCGCGCTTCAGCCGGGCCGCCGCGATGCGGACATCGGCCTTCTGGCTGCTCTCGCTCTATACGGTCCTGGTCTATCCGGTGCAGGCGGGCGTCAGCCTGTACCAGGCACCGCACCTCATCGAGCGGGGAATTTCGCCGTTCGTCGCTGCCACGGTGATCAGCGTCTTTTCCGCCATGTCCGCGGTGTCGAGTTTCGGCGTCGGCTTCCTGCCGCGGCGCTGGCCGGTGCGCAACGGTTTGCTGATGGCGGGCGTCTTGATGAGCGCCGGGTCATTTGGGCTGATCGGAGTTGGATCTGCCGAGAGCGCGTATGTCGCCGCCGGCGTGTTCGGGCTGGGGATCGGTGGCGTGATGACGCTGCTGCCGCTCGCCTGGGCCGACTATTTCGGGCGGGAAAGCTACGGCGCGATCCGCGGCGTGGCTTTGTCTCTGCAGGTCCTGGCGCAGGCGGCGGGCCCGCTGATGTCTGGCGTGCTTCGCGACTGGAGCGGCGACTACACATGGTCGCTCACCTTGTTCGGCATTCTCGCAGCTTTGGCGGCCATCGTGGCACTGGCGGCGCGGCAGCCCAAAATAAGGGCATAACGGCCGATACGACAATGTCCGGCTGTATATTGCGTCCGCAGTTCCATGCATGGTATCGCTGGAATCTACCGAATCGGCGCTTTTCACGATGTCTTGACAGGTCGCGGCGACGCTGTTGCCGCTGCTTCGGCTTGCACTGGATGGCACTCTCTCGTAGGGTCGGGACGGCTCGCAAGAAGCCGCGCCGCATAGCGGCAGCACCACTAGGGAAACGCGCTCCACGGAGAGAGACGACATGCAGCTGCCGCACGCTTGTATTGAACGCCCCTGCCTTCGGCAGGGCCGCGTCCCCTAAGCGTCGTCCCTTTAGCGTCGCGCGTTCGCCCGGGCCCGCGTCGCTCGACCGGCCTGGCCGCCGAACAACCCTGAAACAAGCGTCACGGAGAGATTGTATGCCGCCACTGCTGGAGGTGAAGGGACTCCATACCGAATTTCGCACCGGTGCGGGCCTTGTGCGCGCGGTCGACGGTATTTCCTACACCGTGGAGCACGGCGAGACCGTGGCGATCGTCGGCGAAAGCGGCTCGGGAAAGTCGGTAGGGGCGCTGTCGATCCTGCGGCTCATTCCCAATCCGCCGGGCCAGATCACCGCCGGCGAAATCCTGTTCGACGGCCGCGATCTGCGCGGTCTCCCGGAATCCGAGATGCGCGAGATCCGTGGCCGCGACATCGGCATGGTGTTCCAGGAGCCGATGACCTCGCTCAATCCGGTGCTGACGATCGGCCGGCAGATCACCGAAGTGCTGGAGCAGCACCAGGCCGCCGACCGTGCCGCCTCGGAAGGCCGCGCCCTCGAATTGCTGGAACTGGTCGGCATCGCCGATGCCGCGCGGCGTCTGCGGCAGTATCCGCATCAGCTCTCGGGTGGCATGCGCCAGCGGGTGATGATCGCCATCGCACTCGCCTGCAACCCGAAGTTGATCATCGCCGACGAGCCGACGACGGCGCTCGACGTCACGATTCAGGCGCAGATCCTCGAGCTGATGAAGTCGCTGACGATCCGGCTCAACGTTGCCTTGATCATCATCACCCACAATCTCGGTGTCGTCGCCCGCTACGCCCGCCGGGTGAACGTCATGTATGCCGGCCGCATCGTCGAATCCGGCAGCGCCGACGCCATCTATCACGATCCCCGGCATCCCTACACGATCGCGCTGCTGCGGTCGGTGCCGCGGCTCGACCAGCCGCGGAAGGCGCGCCTCGATCCGGTGGACGGACAGCCACCCGATCTTACCCGGCTCGACGGCGGTTGCGCGTTCCGCCCGCGCTGCCGGTTTGCGATCGACAAATGCGCCGAGGCACGCCCGCCGTTGGCGGCGATCGGCGATCCCGGCCATTTCTCCGCCTGCTTTCGCAGCGCCGAGCTGGCCGCGGCACGGGATGTTGCGGCATGAGTGCCGCGCCGGAGGCGACACCGCTCCTGGAAGTGCGTGGCCTCGCCATGCACTTTCCCATCACCGAAGGCATCGTGATGTCGCGCAAGGTTGGCGACGTCAAGGCAGTCGATGGTGTCGACTTCACGATCAATCGCGGCGAGACGCTCGGCCTGGTGGGCGAGAGCGGCTGCGGCAAGACCACCACGGGCCGTTGCATCCTGCGGCTGGAACGCCCGACGGCCGGCCAGATCCTGTTCGACGGCCAGGACGTGAGCCGCCTGGGGCGCCGCGACCTTGTCGCCATGCGTCGGCGGGTGCAGGTGATTTTCCAGGACCCCTACAGTTCGCTCAACCCGCGCATGAAAGTGGGCGACATCATCGGCGAGCCGATCCGGGTGCACGGCATCGAGCCGGATGCCGCGCGGCGCACGGCGCGGGTGAGCGAACTGCTGTCGACTTGCGGCCTCGACCCCAAGTTTGTCGACCGGTATCCGCACGAGATGTCGGGCGGCCAGCGCCAGCGCGTCGGGATTGCCCGCGCCCTGGCGCTCAACCCGGAGTTCATCGTCTGCGACGAGGCGGTGTCGGCGCTGGACGTGTCGATCCAGGCGCAGGTCGTCAACCTGCTGGAAGATCTCCGCGAACGCTTTGGACTCACCTACCTGTTCATCGCGCATGACCTGTCTGTCGTGCGCCACCTCTGCCAGCGCGTTGCGGTCATGTATCTCGGCCGCATCGTCGAGATGGCCAGTGTCGACGAGCTGTTCGACAATCCCCTGCATCCCTACACCCAGGCCCTGCTCGCGGCGGTACCGATCCCCGATCCGCGGGTCGAGGCCACGCGGGACTTTCGCCCCGCCATGGGCGAGGTGCCGAGCCCGATCAATCCGCCGTCGGGCTGCGTCTTTCATCCGCGCTGCCCGATGGCGGTGGAGGGTTGCTCGCGGACGAGACCTGAGCTGAGGGAGTTGCGGCCGGGCCACTGGGTGGCCTGCAGCGAGGCGCGATAGCGGACTGTTGCGGGGGCGTAACTGCGAATAAAATGAAACGGGAGAGCAGTCAGTACGAGAATCCACACGAACCGGACTGAAGAGGAGGAAACAACAATGTACGTACGAACGGCACTACGGGCCGCCAGCCTCGGCTTGGCGGTTGTTATTGCAGCGGGCTCCGCGGGGGCGCAGACGCCGAAGCGGGGCGGAACCCTTACCTATATGATTCCGGCCGACTCGGCGCCGAGCTTCGATGGTCACCGGGAGACGACCTATGCAACCGTGCATTCAGCGGCACCGTACTACAGTGTCCTGATCCGGGTTCCTCCAAACAATCCGGCCTCGACCACGGAATTCGTGTGCGATCTCTGCACCGAGATGCCGAAGCCGACGGATAACGGCAAAACCTACACCTTCAAGCTCCGCACCGACGTGAAGTTTCACGATGGCAGCAAGCTGACGGCACAGGACGTGCTGGCAAGCTGGAACAAGATCGCGTTTCCGAAGCCCGGCACCACGAGCGCGCGTGTCAGCTACTACACCATGGTGGAAAAGATCGAGGCGCCTGACGACGCCACCATCGTGTTCCGGCTGAAGTATCCGTCGACCGCGTTCATGCCCGCGGTCGCCGATCCGTTCACCTGGATCTACAAGAAGGAACTGCTCGAGAAGGATCCGCACTGGTACGAGAAGAACATCATGGGTTCCGGCCCGTTCAAGCTGGTGTCCTTCGATATCGGCCAGTCGATCAAGGGTGCGCGCAATCCCGACTACTATCACAAGGGACAGCCCTATCTCGATGCCATCGTCGGTATCTATGCCTCCAAGCAGGCGGTGCGGGTCGACGCCATTCGAGCCGACCGCGCGACCGTCGAGTTTCGCGGCATGCCGCCATCGGGCCGCGACCAGCTCGTGAAGGAACTCGGCAAGGAGATCACGGTCCAGGAGAGCGACTGGAACTGTGGCAACATCATCACGCCCAACCACAAGAAAAAGCCGTTTGACGACGTCCGCGTTCGTCGTGCTCTGGCTTTGGCCGTCGACCAATGGAAGGGCGCACCGGCGCTGTCGAAGGTCGCCATCGTGCGCACCGTCGGCGGTATCGTCTTCCCGGGCTCGCCGCTGGCGGCGACCAAGGAAGAGCTGCAGCAGATGGTTGGCTACGGGCCGGACATCGAGAAGGCCCGTGCCGAGGCGAGGCGTCTGCTGAAGGAAGCGGGGGCCGAGAACCTCAAGTTCGTGCTGACCAACCGCAACGTCGATCAGCCCTACAAGTTCGTTGGCACCTGGCTGATCGGCGAATGGAAGAAGATCGGCCTGGAGGTCGAGCAGAAGGTCGTCCCCACCGGCCCGTGGTTCCAGGCCATGCGGACAGGCGACTTCGACGTTGTCGTCGATGCGAACTGCCAGAGCGTCGTCAACCCCGTGCTCGATACCAGCAAGTACCTTCCACAGAAGGTCTTTCCGGAAAGCTATGGCGGCTACGACGATCCCAAGTCGATCGAGCTCTACAACAAGATGCTGTACGAGACCGATCCGAAGGTACAGCGCGTGGCAATGCGCGCCTACGAGAAGCACACGCTCGACACGATGGCACATGCGATCGTGACGCCATACTGGTTCCGGATCGTGCCGTACCGGTCGTACATGAAGGGATGGAAGATCAGTCCCAGCCACTATCTGAACCAGGATCTCGCGAACATCTGGCTGGACAAGTAGTCCGCCGGGCAACGACGTCCGTCTCTCTCCGGAGAGACGGACGTTCCACCTGCGAACGAGGCGGAGCGCGCTGAATGTACCGCTATGTCGTCAAACGGCTGCTGATGGCGATCCCCACCCTGGTGGGGGCGGCGGCGCTGGTCTTTGTGCTGATGCGGCTGATCCCGGGCGACGTCTGCGTCATTCGCCTCGGATCCGGCGGCGCCCACGTCGATCCGGCGTCGGTCGAGGCCTGCCGGCTCAAGCTCGGACTCAACGACCCGCTGATCGTGCAGTTCCTGGATTTTCTCTACAGCTACATCACTTTCGACTTCGGCACCTCGATGTGGTCGGGCCGGGCGGTCTCCCACGAGATCGCCATACGCCTGCCGGTTTCGCTGGAGATCGCAGTCCTGGCATCGTTGATCGCGATCCTGATCGCCATTCCGCTGGGAACGATTTCTGCCCTCAGGGAGAATACCTGGCTGGACCATGTGGTTCGCGTGGTGGCGATCGCCGGCATTGCCACGCCGTCGTTCTGGCTCGGGATCATGTCGCTGGTCCTGGTGCTCGATATCACCTACCTGGCCACCGGCACGCCCTGGATGCCGCCGATCGACTATGTGCCGCTGTGGCGCGATCCGATCGGCAACCTCACGGTGGTGCTGCTTCCGGCCCTCACGGTCGGCTACCGCTACTCGGCGGTGACCATGCGACTGACGCGGTCGGCCATGCTCGAGGTGCTGCGCGAGGATTACATCCGCACGGCGCGGGCCAAGGGCCTGGTGGAGAAGCTGATCATCAACCGGCATGCCCTGAAGAACGCCCTGCTGCCGGTGGTGACGCTGATCGGCATCGAGTTTGCGTTCCTGATCGGCGGGCTGGTCGTCACCGAGCAGGTGTTCAACCTGAACGGCATTGGCCGTCTGCTCGTCCAGGCGGTTCAGAACCAGGACAATACCCTCACCCAGGCCCTGGTGATGCTGGTCGTCTGCATATTCGTCATCACCAACCTCGTGGTCGACCTGCTCTATGCCTGGCTCGATCCGCGGATCCGGTTCTCGTGAAGGATATCCTGTCATGACGGTCATCGCGCCGGCCGGTGCCGCACGCACCGGTTTGATCGACGACGAGCCCGAGCTGAAGCGCTCGCTGTTCCGTTCGGTCCTGAACTTCGTCCGCCGTCAACCGCTCGGCACGTTCGGACTGGCGATCGTCATCGTCATGTTCGGCGCCGGCCTGTTCGCCGAATGGATAGCCCCCTTCGACCCGGAGGAGATCGATTTCAGCGCGATGATGCAGGCGCCGAGCTGGGTACATCTGCTGGGCACCGACCAGCTTGGCCGCGATATCTTCTCGCGGCTGGTCTTCGGTGCCCGGACGGAGCTGATCGTCGGTTTCAGCGCTGCCTTCGCCGGCGGGGCCATCGGCCTCGTGCTGGGCGTCTCCAGCGCCTATTTCGGCGGCTGGTTCGACCTCATCTTCCAGCGCGTCCTGGACGTGCTGATGGCGTTTCCGCTGATCATCCTGGCGCTGGCGGTGGTCTCGGTGTTCGGCACCGGCGTCCAGAACGTCATCCTGGCCATCACCATTCCGCTCATTCCCCGCTGTGGCCGCGTGGTGCGGGCCAGTGCCCTCGCGGTGCGTGAAGTGGCCTATGTCGATGCTGCCCGCGCGCTCGGCTTCGGCCATACCCGCATCGTGCTGCGCCACATGGTGCCCAATGTGATCGCGCCCTTCCTGATCCTGCTCTCGGCCTTCGTCGGCCAGGCGATTCTGGCCGAAGCGTCGCTGTCGTATCTCGGCCTCGGCGTCCAGGAGCCGGTGCCGGCATGGGGGCTGATGCTTCAGGGCGGTGCCGAGGAATACGCAACGACGGCGCCGTGGATCGCCATTTTCCCCGGCCTGGCCATCATGCTGGCGGTGCTGGGGATCAGCCTGTTCGGTGACGCCCTGCGCGATGCCATCGATCCGAAGCTGCGCGATCGCTGACCGGACAACCGGTCCGCGGTCCTAGCCCAATTCGGCCCGCAGCCGGGCAGCGGCCTCGAGGCTCTCGACGGTGGCGGTGTGGCCGCCGGCCTTGGCGCGCTTCAGTGCCGTCATTCCATCCTTGGCGGCATGGCCGACGTCCGCGCCGACCTCGATCAGCCGGTTGACGATGGCGAGATCGCCCGAGGCTGCGCAGATCACCGCTGTCCAGCCATTGGCGTCGGCCTGGTTGACGTCGGCCTTGGCCGCGAGCAGCCGCTCGATGGTCGCGCTGTCGCCGCCCAGCGCCGCCCTCATCAGGGCGGTCTTGCCGCGACGGTCCGCATGATTGACGTGACCGCCGGCCTTGATCAGGTGATCGACCATGGCAAGGCGGCGATTTTCCGCCGCCCGCATCAGGGCGTTCTTGCCCTTGTTGTCCGAATGGTTGATGTCGGCGCCGGCCGCGACCAGGCGGTCCGCCACCGCGACATGGCCGCCCTCCGCCGCCCTCGCCAGCGCCGTCATGCCCTTGGCATCGGCGTGATTGACCTTGGCTCCGGCGGCGAGCAGGCGGTCGACCATGCCAACCTGATCGCTCCGCGCGGCGCCGATCAACGCGGTCCAGCCATTGGCGTCGGCGTGATTTACGTCCGCGCCGGCCTTCAGCAGCCGGTCAATCGCCGCATCGTCGCCGCCCAACGCAGCCATTACGAGATCTTCCATCGGGCGCGATCCTTCCGGCAGGGGCTCATCGGGCCAAGATTGCCATGCCTGCTGTCGCAAGACCATCGCGCGCAAGACCGTTGCGGCCGGGCGTTGCGGTGATTGGAAAAAACGGGAACCAGGACGGCGGCGGGCCCGGTACGCGGCGTTGGGAATACGCCTGGGCACCACCCCCGTCCTGTTCCTCGACCTTCAGAGGGTGCGCTGTCTAGGGAGTGTCCATCAGGGGTTGATGGGGAGCGCTGAAGGTCGGGCGGAACCTAGGCTGGTATGGCAAGCCTGTCTTCGCCGAACGTATCCATTGTGGATGGATGCGCGGGATGTGCACAATCAGGCGACCGCCTAGAAGAGTTTCGGCGTGAAGGTGCCGTGCAATGCAAACGGCACGTGATGTTTCAGCCGCGCCGTGAACAGCGGGCGTGCGGCGACATCGCGGGCATCGAGACCGACGATATCGGTGCGGCACACGACCGAATCGAACACCTGTACGATGACGAATCCGGCATCTTCCGCGCCGTCCGGACGGCTGGGAACGAACAGCGGTTCGCCGGCATAGAAGCCGGCCCTGCCGGGCCGTAGGCTTCCGGCGGGGCGGCTAGTGCGAAGGAACAGGCCAGCAGCAAGCCTTGCCTTGTTCCGGTCGTCACTTTTGTGGAAGGGCCGGTGAGGGGGAACGGGGTACCATTTCCATAAGAATGTCTGGCGAGAACTGCAATTGGCATGGCACTAGTCACGCCTGAATTCTCTGCCGTTGAATTCGGCGGCGCGTCGCAGCACCAGCAAGTGCGCGCGAGACGCGCGCGGTCCGGAAGAATCATGCTTTCTCGGACCGCGAGCCTCCGGCTCGCTCCAGTCTACCGGCAGATCACCGGGACCATCGACGCGGCAAAGGCGCGGAGTTCGGCAGGCCTGGCGCCGAGCCGGGCGCGGATGGCGATGGCATACATGATGGCGCCGGCCATGCGGGCCCGCGCGGCGGGTGACGGCTCGGGCGCCAGATCGCTGGCGGCGAAGGCCTGCTCCAGGCTCTTTTCGATGGCGGCCAGCAGTTCGCTCGCCACCGCGGCGATCCGGGGATGCGTCGGCGATTCGACCGCGGCGGTACCCACGATCATGCAGCCGAGGCGGTGCGGCGGCGCGGTGTAGAGGTCGATTGCCGTCTTGTAGGCCCTGGCGAGCCGCTGCTCGACCGTGCCCGGGCCGGCGAGGACGGAATCGAGACCCTCGACGCTCTTCTTCCCGTAGAAGCGCAGCGTGTGGATGTAGAGCTGCTCCTTGTCGCCGAAGGCGGCATAGAGGCTGGGCCGGTTGAGGCCGGCCGCGGCCGCCAGCTCGTCGACCGAGGCGGCGGCGAAGCCTTTTTCCAGGAACACGACACGCACCCGGTCGAGCACCTCGGCGGCGACGAAGGCGCGCGGGCGGCCGCGCGGCTTTTTCGATATTTCTGTACCGGTTCGCATAATTATCCTTGACGCCGTCGCCCTTTGGTATTTGTGTACCGTATCGCACAAAACGCAGGAGGACGCGATGGAACTCTTCGCTTCACCAATGGCCTGCTCGCTGGCCTCGCATATCACGGCGCTCGAGGCCGGTCTGCCGGTCAAGGTCCGCTTCGTCGACAACAAGAAGACCGACGATGGCGGCGACTACTACAGCATCTCGGCTCCCGGCTATGTCCCGGCGCTGCGGCTCGACGACGGCCAGGTCCTGAACGAGGGGCCGTCGGTCCTGCAGTATCTCGCCGATCGCAAGCCCGAGGCCGGCTTGGCCCCGGCCTGGGGCAGCCTCGAGCGTTACCAGCTCATCGACACGCTGAACTACCTGTCGACCGAGGTGCACAAGCGCGTCTTCTACAACGTCTTCGCCCCGACGGTTCCCGAGGCGGCGAAGACTGCGGCCAAGGCGCAGCTCGAGCCGACGCTGGGCGCCATCGCCCGGCGGCTGGGTGATCGCGAGACCCTGGTCGGGACCAAATTCACCGTGGCCGACGCCTATCTGGTGACGATCCTGAACTGGTTCGCCTTCGTGGGCGCCGATCTCGCGAAATTTCCGACCCTCAAGGCCTATCACCAGCGTCACCTGGCGCGGCCGGCAGTCGCCCAGGCGATGGCTGTCGAAATGGCCGAGCGCAAGCGCCGCGCGGCCTGATCGCGGAACGGAGCGGGCGGCATCGTCCGCCCGCTCCCTCGTTACCGCAATGCATGGCGCCCGGATGTCGGGCGCCGCCACTCATCGCAGCTTGAACACCAGCTTGCCCTTGAGGTGGCGCGCCTTGCTGATCCCGACGGCCTCGGCGGCGTCGGCCAGGCTGAACAGCCTGACCGGCGGCACGCGCACGACGCCGGTGCGGTGGAGCTCGGCGACGCGTTCCATCGCCGCCCGGTCGCGACCGACCGCCGGGCGCAGGGCGGTCACATCGGCGCGATCGGGCTTGGGCGCCTGTGCGCCGGAGGCGATGAAGGCCGCGCGGCCGCCCGGCTTCAGGACCGCGAACGACTGCATCGCCACGTCGCCACCCACGGTCTCGAACACCGCGTCGACATTGCTCACGACCTTGGTGAAGTCGGTGGCGTTGTAGTCGATCGCCTGATCGGCGCCCAACTCGCGCATGAAGGCGAGGTTGCCGGCACTGGCGGTGGTGATGACGCGGGCACCGAGATGCTTGGCGAGCTGGATGGCGAAGCTCGCGACGCCGCCCGCGCCGCCCTGGATCAGGATCGTCTCGCCCGATTTCAGTTTCAGCGTGTCCTCGATCGAACGAATGGCGGTGAGGCCGGTGAGCGCCAGCGCCGTCGCATCGACATGCGACAGGCCGGCGGGCTTCTTGGCGACGACGGCGGCGCCGACCGCGATCTTTTCGCAGTAGGTGCCGTCACGGCCGGCTTCCAGAACGCCGAACACCTCATCGCCGATCTTGAGATCCTTGACGTCCGCACCGACGGCACTCACCACGCCGGAGAAGTCGCGACCCAGGACCACCGGAAACTTCGGGTTGGCGTATTCGCCGGCGCACACTTTCCAGTCGGCGCCGTTGACGCTGGCGGCAAAGGTGTCGACCACGACCTGGCCCGCCACCGGCACCGGATCGGGAAGATCGCCGTACTTCAGGTTCTCCGGTCCGCCGAATTGTTCGATGTATGCAGCCTTCATGATGCGCTGGCCTTTGATGTGAAAGGTGGGAAACGGGGACTATAGCCGACTGTGGCCCGGCGTGCGCATGGGCAGCCTCGATTCTGTCCGAGGCCAGCGACGAAGTCCGCTTGGCCGACAATGGCGCCCCAGGTCGGCAGGCTGCGGCTAAACCACAGCCAAATTGAGACCATCGGGTTTGCCATATCCTCTCCAGGGGGATAGGTAGAGTGACCATGAGCGGAACGCACCAGACCCATCCCGACATCGTGAAGCGCCTGAAGCGCGCTGATGGGCATCTGCGCGGCGTCGTCGAGATGATCGAGGGCGGCCGTTCGTGCCTCGACATCGCCCAACAGCTTCACGCGGTGGAGAAGGCGATCAACGAGGCCAAAAAGACGCTGATCCGCGATCACCTCGACCACTGCCTTGAGGAGACGGTCGGGCCTCTGCCCAAGGCAGAGCGCCGCTCGATCGACGAGTTCAAGGAAATCACCCGCTACCTCTAGGCCCATGCCGTCGTTCGCCGATCTTCTGCAGCAGGGCGCCGGAAGCGCCTGGCTGTTCGTGCCGAGCGCCGTCTTGCTGGGCGCGCTGCACGGCCTGGAGCCCGGTCACTCCAAGACGATGATGGCGGCCTTCATCGTGGCGATTCGCGGCACCGTGGGGCAGGCGGTCCTGCTCGGCTTGTCGGCGACGGCTTCGCACACGGCCGTCGTCTGGGCCGTTGCCCTGATTGGGCTCTATCTCGGCTCGCACTGGAATCCCGAGACCAGCGAACCGTATCTTCAGCTCGCCTCGGCGGTGATGATCGTTGGCGTCGCTGCCTGGATGGTGGCCCGCACCTGGCGCGACCAGCAGCGCGAGAGGCAGGCGGCAGCGCACCAACACCATGTGCATGACGACGGTGCTCACCACGACCACGAGCACGATCATCAGCATCACGATCATGGCCTCGACGTCGGCGCGTCCGGCTTTCAAGACGAGCACGAGAAGGCGCATGCCGCCGACATTCGCCGCCGCTTCGCCGACCGCAACGTCACGACCGGCCAGATCGTCGTCTTCGGCCTGACCGGCGGGCTGATCCCGTGTCCCGCCGCCATCACCGTGCTGCTGCTCTGCCTGCAGCTTCGCGAATTCACGCTGGGCGTCGCACTCGTCCTCTGCTTCAGCATCGGGCTTGCCGCGGTGATGGTGGCGACCGGCACCGTGGCGGCGGTCGGCGTGCGGCATGTCGGCCGACGATGGAGCGGCTTCGAGACCTTGGCGCGCCGCGCACCGTACTTTTCAAGTGCGTTGATCGTCTGCGTCGGGCTCTATGTCGGCTGGCAGGGGCTGAGCCATATCGTGCGAGAAATGGACGCGATCCATTCGATCGTCCAAATGCTGCTGACCGGCCTCGATCGGCTGCACGCCGGCGTCTACGGCGCGGCGACGGCGGCGCTGGGCGAGGCCTCGGCCGATCTGTCGGCCGCACCTGCTGCCTTCGCGCTCGCGTTTGCGCTGGGCATGGTCCATGCCCTGATGCCGGGCCACGGCAAGACGGTGATCTTCTCCTACTTCCTCGGCAGCGGCGCGCGCTTGAGCACCGGGGTGGCGATGGCTGCGAAGATCGCGGCCCTGCATGTCGGCACCGCCGTCATTCTCCTGCTGGTGATCGGTGCCGCCGTCGTCCGGTTGGGCCGTATCCAGGGGCCGGGACGCGTGCTGGAACTCGGCAGTTACGCCGCCGTTGCCGCCATCGGCGCTTGGCTTCTCTATCGTGCGTTGGCGCGCCCTCGGAATCGCGGCATGCCGGAGCACGGTCATTCGGGCGGCCATTCGGGCGGCCATTCGGGCGGCCATTCGAACGGCAAGGGCGGCATCCTTGGCTATGCCATCGGGCTGCTGCCCTGTCCGCTCACGATCATTCTGCTGAACTACGCGCTGGTGAATGAAACGCTGCTCGGTGGGCTGATGCTGGTGGCGGTGATGGCCGCCGGCATCGCCGCCACCATGAGCCTGACGGGCATGACCGCCATTCTGGCGCGCCGCCTGCTGGTTGCAGGGCTGTCGCCGCAGGGCCGCTGGGTCGAGCGCGCCATGAGGTCGCTTGAGGTTCTGGGCGCCGCGATCATCTTTGTCGTTGGTGCCGGCAGTCTTGTCGGGTCGTTGTGACTCTGAGGTAGGAATTCAGGTCTCTTGACTACAATCCTATCCTCTCCTATATATCCGTCTGGTAAGGATTTCCACCCAGAAACGGCCAAGGAGTAGGAGGAAGGGGATGTCATTTTACGATCAGAACCGCCCGTTCGGGGTTCGCGAGGCGCCGCCGGTCGAGAGCCTGAGCTGGAGCGAGGCGGTCTATCACACGAAGATCCACGGCAAGGGCTTTCACCCGCCCGCCCATATGCGCGGCATGAGCCTGGCCGAGCTGGAGGCCAAGGCTCGCGAGGAAACTCGAGGGGTGCGCGAGGCCCAGGCGGCCAAGGAGAACGCGGCGCGCATCGAGAACGCACCGAAGTCGATCGAGCGCGCGTTGCTGGACGGGC
>CALDNT010000225.1 GCA_937915145.1 uncultured Reyranella sp. | reverse complement strand
CTCCTCGGTAATGCCGCCGATGTTCTGCCCGAACTGCTGCGTCGCGGCGTGCGGCCGGACTGCGTCACCGACCAGACCTCGGCGCACGATCCGGTCAACGGCTACCTGCCCAAGGGCTGGACGCTGGCGGAGTGGGAGGACAAGCGCGGCAGCGATCCCGCCGCCGTCACCAGGGCGGCCAGGCAGTCGATGGCGGGCCACGTGCGCGCCATGCTCGAATTCCACAAGATGGGCGTTCCGACCGTCGACTACGGCAACAACATCCGCCAGATGGCACTGGAAGAGGGCGTGGCCGATGCCTTCAGCTATCCGGGCTTCGTGCCGGCCTATATCCGGCCCCTGTTCTGCCGCGGCATCGGACCCTTCCGCTGGGCCGCGCTGTCCGGCGATCCCGAGGACATTTTCAGGACCGACGCCAAGGTGAAGGAGCTGATGCCCGACAGCCCGCACCTGCACAGGTGGCTCGACATGGCACGCGAGCGGATAAAATTTCAGGGTCTGCCGGCGCGCATCTGCTGGGTCGGGCTGGGCGACCGTCATCGCCTCGGCCTTGCCTTCAACGAGATGGTGGCGAGCGGCGAACTCAAGGCGCCCATCGTGATCGGCCGCGATCATCTCGACTCGGGATCGGTGGCCAGTCCCAACCGCGAGACCGAGGCGATGCGCGATGGCTCCGACGCGGTGTCCGACTGGCCGTTGCTCAATGCGCTGCTCAATTGTGCGTCGGGCGCCACCTGGGTGTCGCTGCACCACGGCGGCGGCGTCGGCATGGGCTTCTCGCAACATGCCGGTATGGTGATCGTCTGCGACGGCACAGCCGAAGCGGCCAAGCGTATCGAACGCGTGCTGTGGAACGATCCGGCCAGCGGTGTCATGCGCCACGCCGATGCGGGCTACGAAGAGGCGATCGCCTGCGCCCGCGAGAACGACCTCAACCTTCCGAGCCTCTGAGGAGACCCGCATGACCTTCTCGCTTGTCGGCCGCTGCGCCAGGACCGGAATGCTGGGCGCGGTGGTGACGACCTCGGCGATTTCCGTCGGTGCGCGATGCCAGCATGCTCGCGCCGGCGTGGGTGCGGCGTTGACCCAGCATCGCACCGACCCGCGGCTCGGCCCTCTGGCACTCGACCTTGTGGCCAGGGGCTTTACGGCCAGCGAAGCGATGCAGGCGGTCGTGGCCGCCACTCCTCACCGTCATTGGCGCCAGCTTGCGCTGATCGATGCCGCGGGCCGCACTGCCGTCTATTCCGGCGCCAACGTTCGTGGCGAGAAGGGCGAGGCCCAGGGCAGGGACTGCGCGGCCATCGCCAACATCGTGCGCTCGGCCTCGCTTCCGGATGCCATGGTGGTGGCGTTCGAGAAATCGCCCGGGCTGCCGCTGGCCCGCCGGCTCGTCGAGGCGCTGGCGGCCGGCGAAGCGGCGGGCGGTGAGAGGCAGCCTGTCATCTCCGCGGCATTGCTCGTTGTCGACAGGGAGTCCTTCCCCTACGTCGACCTTCGCGTCGACCATCACGCGCGCCCCATCGGGGAACTTGGCCGCCTGTGGTCGATGTACGAGCCGGAGGCCGATGCCTATGTCGTGCGTGCCGTCGATCCGGAGCAGGCGGTGCCGCCGCCGGGCATGAAGACCGCCTAGACCTGTAACGCCTTGCGCATGTTGATCGAGGTCGGATGGTCGAAGCCGGGATGGGCTTCGCGAGAGATTTCGCGATAGCCCAGCGACGTGAACAGGCGCTGGTTGTCCGGCAGCGCGATGCGGACACCGAGGCGGACGCCGGGCAGGCCGTGCGTGCGGGCGAGATTCTCGACGGCCGCCACCAGCCGCGCCGCAAGCCCGGTTCCGCGCGCCGCCGGTTGCACCGAGAGCCGCCCGAGGTAGAGGTCGCCCTCCATTTCCTTGATCATGACGCAGCCCAGCATCCCGTCGTTCCGCTCCGCAACGATGGCGGTCGCGCCCCTCGCCAGTTCGGCGGCGATAGCGTCCGCCGTTTCCAGGAAAGCGCCGGATTCCGGCTGCAGCCGGCCGCGGTACTGTTCGAATGCGGCGGCGATGGTGGCGGCAATTGCAGGCGCATCGCCGAGCTTCGCCTGACGCAGGACAAGCCTATCGCTCATGCGCTTTTTCTCGCGTAGGTTTGACGAAAAGGCGAGAGGAAATGTGGATGGACGGCCAATCGATCGACGTGCGCAAGCTCACGCCCTGTATCGGCGCCGAGATTTCCGGTGTCGACCTCGCCCGGCCGCTCGGCAACCGGTCCTTCCAGGTGATCCATGACGCCCTGATGGAGAACCTGGTTGTGTTCTTCCGCGACCAGGAGCTGACGCACGAGCAGCACAAGGCGTTCGGCCGCCGCTTCGGCGAATTGCACATCCATCCGTCGTCGCTCTCGGTGGTCGCCGAGCATCCCGAAGTGCTGATCATCAAGGCCGACGAGAAATCGAAATATGTGGCCGGCGAGGAATGGCACACCGACGTGAGCTGCGATCTCGAGCCGCCGATGGGCAGCATTCTCTATATCAAGGAAGTGCCGCCCGACGGCGGCGGCGACACGCTGTTCGCCAACATGTACCGCGCCTACGAGACCCTGTCGGCGCCGCTGCGGCGCCTTTGTGAAGGCCTGACGGCGATCCACGACGGCGCCCCGGTCTATGGCGGTCGCTTCGGCCAGACCCCCAAGGCGGGCGGCTTTCCGCGCAACGAGCATCCGGTAGTGCGTACCCATCCGGTCACCGGGCGCAAGGCGCTCTACGTCAACCGCAACTTCACGACGCGGATCGTGGGCCTGCGCAAGAACGAGAGCGACGCGCTGCTCGAGATGTTGTGGCGTCACAGCGAGACGCCGGAATTCCAGTGCCGCTTTGCCTGGCGGCCGAACTCGATCGCCTTCTGGGACAACCGCTCGGCCATGCACCATGCGATGTGGGACTACTTCCCCAATCGCCGGCTGGGCCATCGGGTCACCGTCAAGGGTGACCGGCCGTTCTTTCGCGCATAGGGAAATCGCATGGCACTCATCACGTATCTGACGCGGATCCAGTTCGATTTCGGGGCGCTGAAACTTCTCGACGCCGAACTGCAGCTCCTCGGCATCCGCCGCCCGCTGATCGTCACCGACAAGGGTGTGATCGGCGCCGGCCTGTGGGCCAAAGTGAAGGACCAGCTGCCGGGCAACATGCCGATCACGCTCTACGACGGCACGCCGGAGAATCCGACCGAGGCGGCGATGCGTGACGCGCTGAAGATCTACAAGGACGAGGGCTGCGACGGCATCATCGCCATCGGCGGCGGCTCGCCGATGGATCTCGCCAAGGCGGTCGGCCTGATGGCCACGCATCCCGGCAATTCGCTGCAGGCCTATTCCTTTGTCGAGGGCGGTGCGTCCAAGATAACTTCAAAGGTAGCTCCGATCGTGGCCATTCCGACGACCTCAGGCACCGGTAGCGAGGTGAGCCGCGGCGGGGTCATCATCATGGACTCCGGCCGCAAGCTGGCGATCGGCAGTCCGCACCTGATCCCGCGGCTGGCATTGATCGACCCCGAACTGACCTTGAGCCTGCCGCCGCATCTGACGGCCGGCACCGGCATGGACGCCTTCACGCACAATATTGAATGCTATCTGTCGAACGTCTTCAATCCGCCGGCCGATTCGATTGCCCTCGATGGGCTGGAGAAGGCGTGGACCTATGTCGAGCGCGCGACCCGTGACGGCCAGGACCGCGAGGCGCGCTACAACATGGCGGTGGCCGCGATGGAAGGCGCCATGGTCTTCCAGAAGGGGCTGGGGGCGGTGCATGCACTCAGCCATCCGACCGGCGGCCTGAAAGGCTATCGCACGCATCACGGTACTTTGAATGCCGTCTACCTGCCGGCGGTGCTGCGCTTCAACGCGCCGGCGGTCGGCGACAAGTACGCACGGGTGGCGCAGGTGATGGGATTGCCACAGCGCGAGCGCAATGCCGAGGGTGTGGCCAATGCCGTGGCCGAACTCAACGCGCGGCTCGGCATTCCCAAGGGACTGTCGGGCATGGGGCTGAAGCAGGAGGTCGTCGAGGCCATCGCCGACGGCGCGCTGGGCGATCACTGCCACCTGACGACGCCGCGCCAGCCGACCAAGGCGGAATATGTGCAACTGATCCAAGAGAGCTGGGGCTGACATGAAGGTCAAAGACAAGGTTTGCGTCGTCACCGGCGCGGCGGGTGGCATCGGCGAGGCGATCGCCCGGCGCTATGCCAGGGAGGGCGCCAAGGGCGTCGTCGTGGCCGACATGGACGCTGACCGACTCGAGAAAGTTGCCAAGGACATCGGCGGGCTGGCGGTCGCCGGCGACATCGGCCGGGAGTCCGAGGTCAAGCGTCTGATCGCCGAGGCGGAAAAGAAATACGGACCGGTCGACGTCTTCTTCTCCAACGCCGGCATCGGCCGCGGCGGCCACGAGGACGCGTCGGACAAGGACTGGGCCGACAGCTGGGCGATCCATGTGATGGCCCACGTCTATGCCGCGCGCGCCCTGGTGCCGGGCATGCTGGAGCGCAAGTCGGGCTACCTGCTCAATACCGCCAGCGCCGCCGGCCTGCTGGCCTCGATGGGCTCGGCGCCCTATGGCGTCACCAAGCATGCCGGCGTGGCGCTGGCCGAGCATCTGTCGATCCAGTACGGCGACCGCGGCATCGCGGTCTCGGTGCTCTGTCCGCAGGCGGTCGACACCAACATGCTGCGGATGGCCGGCTCCACCGCGGCCTCGGTCGATGGTGTGCTCAACACCGATGCGGTGGCCCAGACGGTGATCGAGGCGATGGACGAGGAACGCTTCCTGATCCTGACCCATCCGGAAGTGAAGGACTACATGGCGCGCAAACTCGACCGCGACCGCTGGCTGCGCGGCATGCGCCGCCTGCGCGACAAGACCGGCGAGGGGCAGGGCAAGCGGGCATGAGCCGAACGGTCGACCTCTGGCTCGATCTTCGCAGCCCCTATTCGTTCCTCGCCATGGCTCCGGCCTATGCGCTGGAGAAGGAACTGGGTGTTACGCTGCGGCTGCGACCGTTTGCGCTCTATATCGGCGGCGCGGTCAATCCCAACGACCCGGAATCGGTCACGCGCGGCATGCGCAGGATAAAATATCTCTATGCCGACGCCCGCCGCTTCGCCGGTCCACGCGGCATCACCCTGCTCGGGCCGAAGAAGATCTTCGACCAGAAGCTGGTGCATCTGGCCTGGCTCTATGCGGAAAAGAGCGGCAAGGGCCGCGCCCTGGTCGATCTCGCCTATCCGCGCTTCTTCAAGCGCGAGCTCGACTACGAGGATCGGGACGCGATCGACGCGCTGCTGGCGGAAATCGGTGTCGATCCCGCGGGCTTCGACGCCTTCGCCGCGAACGACGGGCCGCGGGAGATCGCCCGGCACCAGGCCGATGCCGAGGCGCAGGGCGTATTCGCCGTGCCGACCTTCGTGGTCGACGGCGAATTGTTCTGGGGCCAGGACCGCATCGACTTCGTGCGCGCCAGGCTCGCCTCATGATCGCAGCCGCGTGATCGCTGCATCGTGATTGCCGACGTCGTCGCCCTGTTTGACGGACCCGGTCTGTGGACGGCGATCGGCGTCACGCTGGTCGCCGGCCTGATGCGCGGCTTCGCGGGCTTCGGCTCGGCCATGCTGATGGCGCCGATCTTCGCCATCCTGTTCGGCCCGGCCGACATGGTGGTGACGGTGGTGGCCATTGAACTGGTGGTCTCGTTACAACTCTTTCCCCAGGTCCGCCGTCATGCCGACTGGAAAGTGCTGACACCGATGAGCCTCGCTGCCTGTGCCGCCATGCCGGCCGGCGTGTGGCTGCTGGCCAGCGTCGACAAGAACACCATCGTGACGGCGGTCTCGGCAGTGATCGTGGCGTTCGTTGTCTTGATGTGGACCGGCTGGAAATACACCGGGCGGCGTTCGACCGCGGCTACGGTGGCGGTCGGCGCGGTATCGGGCGCGATGATGGCCACGACCAGCGTCGGCGGCCCGCCGGTGCTGCTTTATCTGCTGTCGGGCAACGACCGGCCCGAGGTCAACCGCGCCAACATCGTCACCTATTATTTCCTGACGCAGTTCCTGCTGATCGTCATCGTGCTGGCCACCGGCGTTGCCGGCTGGGAGGCGCTGGCTCGTGCCGTCGTGCTGTTCCCGGCGATGGTGCTGGGGGCCTGGGCAGGGGGACGCCTGTTCCACGGCTTCGCCAGCGAACGCACCTACCGCAACGTGGCGCTGGCCATCCTGTTCGCGACCGGGACCTTCGGGCTGTTGCGCGAGTGGCTGTTCGGCTGACGTTGAAATCCCTCGTCAGGCCTTCAGGAGCGACCGGACCCTGGCCTGAAGGCCGGGCAGGACATCGCCCTGGAACCATGGATTCTTCTTCAGCCAGATATTGTTGCGCGGGCTGGGATGAGGCAACGGCAGAACCTTGGGCCAGTAGGCCTTCCAGTTCCTGACGGTTTGGGTGAGACTCTTCTCCTGCCGGTCCTTCAGGTGCCAATCGAGTGCATATTGGCCGATGACGAGGGTAAGCCGGACGGCGGGCAGCAGCGCCAGCAGTGGCGCGCGCCATTTGCCGGCGCATTCGGGGCGGGGCGGCAGATCGCCCGACCTGCCGGTGCCGGGATAGCAGAATCCCATCGGCAGGATCGCCACGCGCCTGGGGTCGTAGAATGTCTCGCGGTCGATCCCCATCCAGTCGCGCAGCCGTTCGCCGCTGGGATCGTCGAACGGTGTTCGGCTTTCGTGGACACGCCGTCCCGGCGCCTGTCCCGCGATCAGTATGGCGGCCGCGGGGTGCATCTGGAAAACCGGCCGGGGTCCGAAAGGCAGGTCGGCCTCGCACAGCCGGCAGGCTCTCGCCTTCCGCGTCAACGTATTGAAGTCGGGCTTTGCCATTGCGATACTATAGCCCGGTCCGTCGCTGGACGGGTGTCGCCAGCTGCGGCAGCCAGGCGGCTGACCGGCGCCGCATTCTGCCGTTATGATGTCGCGGCAAACATCAGCCTGGAGGATGCCCATGCGATTTGTCCCGTGCGGCCTGGTCGCCGCCACCGTTGTTCTGGTCCTCGGTCTTTCGTCCGCCGCGCGGGCCGATGACTTCATGAAGGAATGCACGGTCACCGCGTCGCAAAAGATGTGCGAGTGCATGTCGGCCCGGCTCCCGGCCGACAAGCGTGGCGATGCCGTCCAGGGCCTGCGCAAATCGAACGCCTCGGTATCCGTCAGCGGCAACCTGCTCGACCCCGGCACCCTCAGTCAGAGCCAGATGCAGGGGCTCAATGCCGTGGTCCTGGCCCAGGCCTATTGCATGTAGAGTCGTCACCGCTTGGGCCGTGGCGGAACGGCCGACGGTCGATGCAAGCCAGGTGAAACAAACAGGCCGCGCCGGAGTAGGGGGAAGCAGCCGTACGATTTCGTAACATGGTGCGTTCAACGCCCATTGTGGGTTGTCTTTGTTAAGAACATGGTAATCCTATCAGCTGCGCACTTATCGGGCGCAGATGGCTGGGCGTCTGTGTGCTCTTGCCTGCGGAGATGGTTGAGAGAATGCCAGTCAAAGGTGTTATTTCCAGAAATCTGTTGCTGGCTTCGCTAGGCGCGCGCGATAGGGCTCTTCTTGCAGATTCCCTCGCGCCGGTTGACCTGCCGGTCGAGACCGTGCTCGAGGAAGCGAACAAACCAATCGAGAACGTCTATTTCCTCGAGAGTGGCATTGCCTCCGTTGTAGCTGGCGCCGGTGATTTGATCGAAGTCGGCCTTATCGGACGCGAAGGCATGACCGGACTGAGTATCGTCATGGGCGACGACCGCTCGGTGAACCGGACCTTTGTTCAAGGCACCGGATCGGCGCTGCGAATGTCTGCGAAAAACCTCGGCCTGGCGATGGACAAGAGCAAGACCCTGAGGCTCGGCCTGCTGCGCTATGCCCAGGTGTTCGCGGTTCAGGTCGCGCAAACGGCGTTGTCGAACGGTCGCGACAAGATCGAAGCCCGCCTGGCACGCTGGCTGCTGATGGCGCACGACCGGTTCGATCGCAACGACTTCCCTTTCACCCATCACTTTCTTGCCCTGATGCTGGGGGTGCGGCGGCCGGGCGTCACAACCACCCTCCACGTCCTCGAGGGCAACGGCCTGATCAAAGCCCGGCGCGGGCTGATCACCGTCATCAATCGCAAGGGGCTGGAGGTGCGCGCCAGGCGGTCTTATGGCGTGCCCGAGGCCGAGTACGACCGGCTGATCGGCCGGCCGGCATCCTGAGATCCCCGCCGGGTTGGGCGGACAGCAGCGGCAGTAGCAGCAGCCGGGCGGGCACTTTCCACGTGCCTGTGCAGGCGCTGCAGCATGGCCGATGACGTCCTGAACGAGACATTCAGGATCTTGCCCAGATGATGGGGCCGGATCGGCGCGGTGCCGCCGTCGGTGAGGTAGATCGCCTGCAGCCATTTGTGCAGCGGCACGTGGCTCGAGGCGAACAACGTACCATGCGTGATGGAGAAGATCTTCCGGCACGCATAGCACTTGTAGGTTCCGAGCCGGATCGTCTCGCCGTTCAGCTTGCCCAGGCGATCACGATCGCCACAACGCGGACAGTCTGCGCGTCGGCGCCAACCCAGCGATCGGAGGTGGCGACGAGGAACAGAGCCGTGCAGCGCCGACCGATCGCGGTGAATGGCGGGATGTCTGGCCGGCAATGCTTGAGGGCGACGGGCGAATCGCTACGGGATCTTCGGTTGATCTGGGGGAATGGCGCGACGTGCGGCCGGTGGCCGGCGGCAATATGCGCTCCGCCCCAGGGTCGGTGGTCGATGGCGGGGACTGGCGCGACGTTGCGTCGTCGGTAGCCGAGGCCGACATTCGAGTTGCCTCTGAACGGCAATCTGAGCACGAGGATGCGGGCGAGCATCCGCGCGAACTTCTGCCTTTTACGCGCCAGATCGTGGCGGCCGGCGCTGTGGCCGGTTCACTCGAGGCCTCGATGGCCGCCGCTGGCGTGCCGGGAGCGGCAATGCTGGAGGCACTGGAGGCCTTTGCGGCGTCGATCGATCTCGCACGCGAGGTCCGCGACGGCGACCGTTTCCATGTCCGCTACGAGCGGACTTTTTCGGTGATGGGGACGCCGATAGGGCAAGGCCGCGTGCTTTGGGCGGAACTGGTAACGGCCGGCCGTGGCACCGTCGCCATTCATCGGTTCCGCACGCATGACAGAGCCGAGCGTTTGTGGCTGGCCAATGGACAGTCAACGACATCCCCGCTGCTGCGCCTGCCGCTCGACATCGTGTCGATCTCTTCAGGTTTCGGGTTGCGTGCCGATCCGTTCGACCAGCCACCGCCGCCGCCCACGGCCGGCAAGTCGTCCGCGATGGGCGGTCCGTCGCGTGCGCCGCCTGCGCATCCGCCCGGCCTCAAGGCATTGGTCAACCCTGCCGAGCGGCCGCTGTCCTCGTCAGGTCTTTCCTTCTATGGCAATTTTGGAAGTGCCGACTGGCGAGCCGCGCCGCGCCCGGCGCGACCGATGTTCATGCACGAGGGGGTCGACTTCGTCGCGCCGTCCGGCACTCCGGTCTTCGCGGCGGCCGACGGTGTGGTGGTCGGTGCCGGACCCAACGGCCGCTATGGAAACTGGATCCGCATCAATCACGCCGGCAAGCTTGCCACGGTGTACGGCCATCTCTCGGGCTTTGCGCCAGGCATCGCGGCAGGCTCTATCGTGTCGCGCGGCGAGCTAATAGGGTTCGTTGGCAGCACCGGTCGCTCGACCAGCACACATCTGCATTTCGAGCTTCTCGCCGACGGCAAGCCGGTCAATCCGATCAGCCATCCCGTGGCCAAGCGTGACGCGCTGAGCGGGCCCGACCTCAATCGTCTGCGCAAGAAAGTGACGCAGAATCTGGCCGAACGTGGCCGCGAGGCTGCGGTCACGGCCTCGGTCAGCCGGTGACGGTACCGCACGTCGGCGGCATTCGGCATGACATGGACGAAATGTTCGCCACAACGAAGAACGGCGGACCCGAGGATCCGCCGTTCCCAAATGCCGTTGTTGCCGCTGGCATCGACTCCCGATTGGTCGGAGCGAGAGGATTCGAACCTCCGGCCCCTAGCTCCCGAAGCTAGTGCTCTACCAGGCTGAGCTACGCTCCGTCAGATTTACGGACTCCGGCCCGCTCGGGAGGCGCGGTTATAGCCGTGGCCTTCCAGGGTCGCAAGGGCGCCCGCGGGGCCGGAAAAATGCGGCCCGGGCCCGTTCCGGCCGGCGATGGCGGCGTGTCTCTCGGCGGTCTTGATGTGTTGCCTCCCACGTTTTCCTCGCCTACGCTCGTAGGCAACAGGGAAGCGAAAAAAAGTAACTGTCATCCGCGCGTACTTAATTAAACGGTCCATCGCCCGCTGACCCGCGGGGTGTGTGCTGAACGTAAACCCGCGACGAGAGTGACCCACGATGGCCGAGACGGTACTCGAGCTTGACGATCTGACTGTGCGCTTTCGCCTGAGGCGAGGCGATCTTACGGCAGTGGACGGCGTGTCCTTTTCGATCGCCCGGGGCGAGACCTTCGGGCTGGTGGGAGAATCGGGCTCGGGCAAGTCGGTGACGGCCCGGGCGATCATGCGCCTGATTCCCGACCCGCCCGGCGAGATCCAGCGCGGCCGCATCCTGTTCGAGGGCAACAATGTCCTCGAGAGGAGTGACGCCGAAATGCGCGCCCTGCGCGGCCGCCACATCGCGATGGTGTTCCAGGAGCCGATGAGCGCGCTGAACCCGGTATTTACCGTATGCGAACAGATCTCCGATGCCCTGCGCACCAATCTCGGCGTGACCAAGAAGGAGGCGCGCGAGCGCGTTATCGAACTGCTGGCGCTGGTCGGCATTCCGTCGCCGCAGCAGCGGGTCGACAGTTACGTCCATGAATTCTCCGGCGGCATGCGCCAGCGCGTGATGCTGGCGATGGCGCTGAGCTGCAATCCCGGCTTTCTCATCGCCGATGAGCCGACCACGGCGCTCGACGTGACGATCCAGGCCACCATCCTCGAGCTGATCACCAGCATGATCAATCGGCTTGGCATGTCGCTGTTGTTCATCACCCACAATCTCGGCGTTGTCGCCCATTCCTGCGACACGATCGGGGTGATGTACGCCTCGCACATGGTCGAACGCGGCAAGACCCGCGACATCTTCGCCAATCCGCAGCATCCCTATACCGTCGGATTGCTGAATTCGATCCCGCGCCTCGACACCCAGTCCAAATATCTGACGCCGATCCAGGGTTCGGTGTGCAGCATGATGGACCCGCCGGCGGGCTGCAAATTCCACCCGCGTTGCACACACGCTATGGACATCTGCCGGCAGAAGAGCCCCGAGTTCAGGGAAGTCGCTCCGGGCCATTTCGCCGCCTGCCATCTGCATAACCGGGGCTGACGCCATGACCGCAAGCGGATCGACGGCCGACATGCTGCTGGAGGTCAGGGGCCTGACCAAGCACTTCCGGCTGAACGGCGACATCTATTCGAAGATCGCCGGCGAAAAGACCCAGCTGCTCAAGGCGGTCGATGGCATCGACTTCCATATCCGCAAGGGCGAGACGCTGGGACTCGTCGGCGAAAGCGGCTGCGGCAAGTCGACGACGGCGCGGCTGGTGACCCGGCTGATCGAGCCGACCGCCGGGGAAGTGAGGCTGAAGGACGAAGATCTCCTGGCGTTTTCGTCCAAGCGCATGAAAGAGACGCGCAAGGACATCCAGCTCGTTTTCCAGGACCCCTACAGTTCGCTCAATCCACGCAAGACGATCATGCACATCCTGAGCCGGCCGATGGAGATCCACGGCCTGGCGCGGACATGGGCGGAGAGGCGCGAGAAGGTCCTCGACCTGCTGCAGCGGGTCGGGCTCAGCGCCGAACATATTGATCGCTACCCGCACGAATTCTCCGGCGGCCAGCGCCAGCGCATCGCCATTGCCCGCGCGCTGTCGGTCGATCCCGAACTGGTCATCGGCGACGAACCGGTCTCAGCGCTCGACGTCTCCATCCAGGCCCAGATTCTGAACCTGTTCCGCGACCTCCAGGAAGAATTCGGGCTGACCTACCTCTTCATCGCCCATGACCTGAGCGTGATCCGTCATATCAGCGACCGGGTTGCGGTGATGTATGTCGGCAAGATCGTCGAGACCGGCCCCGCCGCGGCCCTGTTCGAAAACCCGCTGCATCCCTACACCAAGGCGCTGTTGGCGGCGGTCCCCGAAGCCGATCCTGGCAAGGCGCCACCGAAGTTGACGCTGAAGGGCGAGGTCTCGACGCCGATCGATCCGCCGCCGGGCTGCCGGCTGTGTGGGCGCTGCCCGCGCGAAACCGCCATTTGTGCCCAGATCGAGCCGCCGCTGGTCGATGTCGGCGGCGACCGTCAGGTCGCCTGTCACAACCTCTGAGCGCGGGCCCTGAGCGCAGGGCCTACCGTTCGACCAGTCGCGGGTCGAGGATGTCGCGCAAGCCATCGCCGAACAGATTGAAGGCGAGCACGGTGTAGCAGATCGCCAATCCCGGAAAGGCCGCGATCAGCGGGGCTGTTTCCATGTAGTCGCGCGCGGAGCTGAGGTCGGAACCCCAGTCGGGGGTCGGCGGCGGGGTGCCGAGTCCGAGAAAGGACAGGGCGGCAATGATCAGGATGACGTAGCCCAGCCGGACCGTTGCGTTGACGATCAGCGGCGAGATGATGTTGGGCAGGATCTGGCGCAATGCGATGCTCAGGCTGCCATCGCCGATCGCCCGCGACGCTTCGACGTATTCCTTCTGTTTTTCGGCCAGGACCGAGCCGCGCGACAGGCGCGCGACCTCCGGCATGAACGCAAAGCCAAGTGCAAAGATGAGAATCAGATCGTTGAAGACACCCTCCGCCTTCCATTCGCGGGCCAGGGTGACGATTAGCAGGTAGAGGAGGAGGCCGGGGAATGCCAACAGCCCGTCGACAAATCGCATGGCGACGGTATCGACCCTGCCTCCATAATAGCCCGAAAGCACGCCATAGGGGACACCGATGGCGAGGCCAAACGCCACTGCGACCAGGGCAATGGTCACCAGGCGGCGACCACCCCACAGCAGGCGGGAATAGATGTCCCGCCCCAGCCGGTCGGTACCGAGCAGGTGCTGCTCGCTCGGTGGCTGAAGCCGCTCGCGGTAGTTCTGCTTGATCGGATTTTGCGTCGCAATCCACGGCGTCGCCGCGCAGGCGCTGAACAGCAGCACAAGCATGACGAGACCGATCGACGCGGTCCGGCTCTTGCGCAGTTCGTACCAGGCGTTCGACAGCGCGGTCGCTAGTCGGGCCATCGGCCCGACGCTTGCGGGCAGTACGCGGCTGCCGCCACTGCCGCCGGCAACTACCAGATTTGGTGCTTCCAGTTCGCTCATTGTCCCGCCATCTAGCGCAGTTTGACCCGTGGATTGAGGTAGCTGTAGGTGAGGTCGACCAGCAGGTTCATGACCACGACGATGACTCCCAGCACCAGCACGCCGGCCTGGACCAGTGGATAGTCGCGCTGGAGGATGGCCTCGAAGATCGCCCGGCCGATGCCGGGCCAGGCGAAGATCGATTCGAGAACGACCGTGCCGCCCAGCAGGTTGGCAAGCTGCAGGCCGCTGATCGTGATGGTCGGAATCATCGCGTTGCGGAGCGTGTACTTGAAGATCACTTTGCGTTCGCTGAGACCGAGCGAGCGTGCGGTGTCGACATATTCCTTGCTCATCTCGTCAAGCATGCTGGAGCGCGTCAGACGCGTCGTGAACGCAGCCTGGCGAAACCCGACCGCCGCCGCGGGCAGGATCAGGAACTTGAGGCTGCCCCAGAAATCATCGAACGGACTGATATAGCCCGACGACGGCAGCCAGCCGAGATAGAGCGAGAAGAGCAGGACGCAAAGGATGGCGAACCAGAATTCCGGGATCGAAATGCCGGCCAGCGACGTAACCTGCGCCGTGTAGTCGACCGCCGTATTGCGCCGAACCGCCGCGATGGTGCCGAGCGGCACGGCGATCAGCATCGAAAGCGTAATGCCGACGAGCGCGAGATAGACGGTCGCGGGAATCCCGGTCAGCAACTCGAGGGAGACCGGACGCCGCGTAACCAGGGAAATGCCGAACTCGCCCTGAACGGCGCGGTACAGCCACTTGACGTAGCGGACATAGATCGGCTGGTCGAACCCGTATTCCTTTTCCAGGATCTTCCTGACTTCGGGATCGTCGATGCCCTCGGTGCCGATCAGCGTGTCGATGATGTTGCCGGGCAGGAGTTCGACGAAACCGAACACGACGATCGTCAGGACCAGGAGAACCGGAACCAGCTGGGCGATACGTCGAATGATGTAGGCGAGCATCGGTGAAACCGTCGGTCGGGGGGCGCGGCAGGCCGGCCTGACGATGGAGTCAGAGTGTCGCGATCAGCGATCCATCCATGCCGTCCGCAATCCGCCACCGGCGTACTGGAACGGACCGGTGAAGGCTGGCTTGTAGCCGTGGAGCTTCTTCGTACCGGCCTCGAGCAACGGCACGAAGTGGGTGTAGATCAGCGGCAGGTCGGTATTGATGAGCGTTTCGATGTCGGTATACATCTGAAGCCGCTTGGCCTTGTTGGCCTCGACCCTGGCCGCAAGGATCAGCTGGTCGACCTTCTCGTTCTTGTAGCCGTGGCGCCGGATGGTTTCCGGTGCGGTCGACAGAATCGAACGGGAAAACCAGCCATCGGGATCGAGCCGGTAGCTGTTGGCCGACGAATCAATGTCGAACGCGCCCTTGTTGTATTTGTCCTGGATCACCGGCGTCGGATGGATTTCGAATGTCGCATTGAAGCCGGCATCCTTCAGCATGGCGTGCACCAGCTCGCCCGACTGATTCATGTAAGGGTAGGAATCGTTGGCGATGATCAGTATCTTCGCATCGCCGTCCTTGGCCTTCTTGCGCATCGCCTTGGCCTTGTCGGGATCGTAGGTCGGCCACGACTTGGCGTCCTTCGAATACCAGGGGCTGGACGGGCTGTAGAATCCCTTGGCGATCTGACCCTGGTTGTTGAAGATCGCCTCGTGAATGGCCTGGTGGTCAATGGCGTGGGCGGCGGCCGTCCGCAGCATCTGGGCGTCCGGATTGTCCTTCTCGGAGAACGGTCCGTTCTTGAGGTTGAAGGCGATAAACGCCGTGCCGACTTGCGGCACCGGGAATGTCTCGTACTCCTTGCCGTAGTCCTTGATGAAGCTCGGCGCGTCGGCATAGGCGACGTTGTCGATGAGATCGACCTCGTTGGTCCGCAGCGCCGTCAGGCGGACACGATCCTCCTTCTTGGGCTTGCCGACGACGCCGTCGAGATAGGGCAGCGTGTTGCCTTCCGCATCGGTCTCCCAGAAATTCTCGAACCGCACCAGTTCGCAGGTATCGAAACGCTTCCACGACTTGAACTTGAACGGCCCGCAGCCGACCGGCAGCGTGTCGGCCGTATCGACCGAGCCCGGCGCCATGAGATTGACCGGGTAGTAGGTCATGTTCGAATCGAAGGCAGCACTTGGATTCTTCAAGTGGCATTGCACCGTGTACTTGTCGTCGACGGTGACCTTCGCCAGATCGGACAGCGTGGATCGGGTGAAGGAATGTCCGATCTTGGGATCCATGATGCGCTCAAGGTTCCACTTGACGGCATTGGCATCGACCGTCTCGCCGTTGTGGAACTCAGCGCCGCGGCGCAGCTTGAAGGTCCAGGTCTGCAGGTCCTTCGACGATTCCCACGAGGCGGCGATGCCGGGAACGATATTCATGTTGGCGTCGAAATCGAGCAACCCGCCGGTCAGCGCCGCCAGTGGATGCGACACGAAGTAGATGAAGTTGCGATGGGTATCGAGGCCCACGGAATCGTCGCGGGTGCCGAACCGCACCGTTCCGCCACGCTTGGCGTTGCGCTTGCGCGCCTCGGCCCGCGCTGCGGCAGGCCCGACAAGTGCAGCCCCGGCAAGCGCCGTGGTTCCTGCCAGAAAATTACGCCTCGTGCGTCCGGTGCCCTTCTTGTTTGCTTCGTCGGTCATAGACGTCGCCTCCCAGATATATGGTTTTGGGCCGAATTTGGCTATGCAGTTGAGCGATTATTCGATCAACGCCTCCTGTTATTCGATCAACGCCTCCTGTATGGCGCCTGCATCGGGCTTCTACTGATGAGATCGTCAGCGGCCCGAAATCCAGCGACGCGAAATAGCCTGCCGACATTAGCCATGAAGGTCAACCGGGCAATCCTCATTGAATTTTGCCGCGCGCATTGAGCGCCCCGGCGTCATATGGTCGACAGCCGCTGCGATCGGCGGATAATACACGAGTGCGATGTTCAATCACGTTGAACACGCCCGCGTTCAACAGGAAGGCCGCCGATGCCCAGGATCGTCAAGGTGGAAGCGCGGGGTTATCGCATTCCGTTGGATGTGCCGCTCACCGATTCGACCCATGGTGTCATGGAGGCTTTCGAGCTGCTGACGGTCCGGGTACGCGATGCCGATGGTGGTGAGGGTGTTGGATACACCTATACGACCGGCCGCAACGGCGGGGCGATCGCCGACATCCTGTCGCGCGAGATTCCCGAACTCGTCATCGGCGAAGATGCCGACCTGATCGAGCACCTGTGGAGCAAGGTCTGGTGGGGCCTTCACTATGGCGGGCGCGGCGGTCCCTCGGTGCTGGCACTCTCGGCCTTCGACATCGCCTTGTGGGACCTGAAGGCCAGGCGCGCCGGCCTGCCGCTATGGAAGCTGTTGGGTGGCAACGATCCCGCGGTACCCTGCTATGCCGGCGGCATCGATCTGGAACTGACGGCGAAGGAGCTGATCGCCCAGACCGACGGGAACCTCGCGAAGGGCTTTCGCGCCATCAAGATGAAAGTCGGCCGGGCGCGTCTGTCGGAGGATGTCGCCAAGCTGGCGGCGATGCGCGCGCATCTCGGCGAGGGCTTCCCGCTCATGGTCGATGCCAACATGAAATGGTCGGCCGACGAAGCGATCCGCGCGGCCCGTGCTTTTCGGCCCCACGATCCCCTATGGCTGGAAGAGCCGTTGATCCCGGACGACGTGGCGGGCCATGCTCGCGTGCTGCGAGAAGGCGGCCTGCCGATTGCCACCGGCGAGAACATGCGCTCGCTGTGGGAGTTCAAGCAGATGATCGCCGCCGGTGGCGTGAGCTTTCCCGAACCCGATGTCACCAATTGCGGCGGTGTCACGACTTTCATGAAAGTCGCGCACCTGGCGGAAGCCTATAATCTTCCAGTGACCTCGCATGGCGCCCACGATGTCACGGTCCATCTGCTCGCCGCCTGTTCCAATCGCAGCTATCTGGAGGCGCACGGCTTCGGACTCGACCGCTACATCGCCGAACCGTTGGTGCTCGTGGACGGCCTGGCGCCAGCGCCGATGCGGCCGGGCCACGGCATCACCTTCGACTGGGATGGACTGGCCAGGCTGCCGGGATAGGCGGCACGGATTGGCCGCATCGCCGTCATGGTCGAATGGCCCGGCAGGTATCGTTATAGTCGCGTCATTCGGGGAAGTTGCGGGGATCACATGGCGAAGAAGAAGCGGCTGAAGATCGTGCTGATCGGCTATGGCGCCATCAGCCAGACGCTGTTCGAGGTGTTTGCCGCCAACAAGGCGCCGATCGATATCGTCGGCGTTCTGGTACGGTCGGGCCGCGTCAAGGCCACGAAAGAGAAACTCGGGGCCAAGGTAGCGGTCGTCGACACGCTGAAGGCGTTGCTCAAACTCAAGCCCGATGTGGTGGTCGAGGCGGCGAGCCAGCAGGCGGTCCGCGACTGGGGCGAGAAGATCCTGAAGAAGGGCATCGACCTCATGGTGATCGCCACCGGCGCCTACGGCGATCCCAGGCTCTGGAAGAAGCACATCAAGACGGCCGAAAAGAGCGGCGCGCGGCTGCGCCTGCCGTCGGGGGCGATCTCGGGAATCGACGGGCTGCTGGCGATGCGGCTGGGCAAGCTCGAACACGTGAAATACGTATCGATCAAACCGCCGCACGCCTGGACCGGCACGCCGGCCGAGACCGAGTTCGACCTGCCGTCGATCAAGGAGCCGACCGTTATCTTCCGCGGCAAGCCGGCCGACGCCGGCCGCCTTTACCCCAAGAACGCCAATCTCGCCGTGACCGTGGCGCTATGCGGCGCTGGCCTGGAACGCACCGAGATCGAACTGGTGGCCGATCCGACCCTGCCGCCCGGCACCAATGCGAGCCGCCTCGAAGTCGTGGCCGACTCGGGCGAACTCAACATGCATCGGCTGGGCCGCGCCATGCCCGACAATCCCAAGACCGGCGTTCTGACCGCGCTCACCATGGCCGACGATCTGATGAAGATGGTCCGGTCGAGCGACTGGTGAACGACTAGCGCTGGCCGGGGCCGTGGCCCATCATGCCGCGCGCGGGTTTGTCGAGCACCGCCTTCTGCGCCGGCGTCAGTACGTCGTAGGCGGCAAGGAGCGTGGGTTTGACCGACTGTATCGACGCCAGCCGCGCCTTCATCGCCTCCTCGCGCATTGCCAGACGTTCGACGATGTTGGACGCGTCGTTCATCTCTTCCGGCAGCGTGGCGCAACGCGCGTTCTCCCTGGCGCTGGCCTCATTGGCCGCCTTCTCGAAAGCATCCCAGGCGGCCATCTGGTCGGGTTTTAGCTCGAGCCGGGCTTTCAGGTAGGCGCGGTTGCCGATGCGGCGCGCCACCCTGTCCAGACAAGCCGAGCGAGGGGATAAATTGTGCGCGGTCATGCCGTGGCCCATGCCGCGCGCCGGCGGGCTTGCCTGAGCGAGTTCCACGGTTTCGTCGAGCGCGATATCGAACGCAGATGCCGGGCTTGCCAGGGCAAGAGCTGCGGCTGCCACAAAAGCGGTCGGGATGACCGGGAGCAGGGGACGAAAAGCCATGTCGGGCCTCACCGGAAAAAGGTTGCTCCGATGATACGGACCGGGGCGGGCAAACGTGCCCAACGATTCAACAATCAGGCCGGTGGAAAGTTCGAGCGCTGGTCGACCATCCAGCGTGCGAATGCGTCGCGCTGCGCTTGGGTCATGTGCAGACCCTCCTTGGTCCGACGCCACAGGATGTCGTCGGGCTCGACTGCCCATTCGTCGCGCATCAGATAGCGGGCCTCGACCTCGTAGAGGTGGCCGCCGAAGCACTGGCCCAGATCGGCGATCGTCCGAACCTTTTCGAGCAGCTCATCGAGCCCCGACCCGTGGCGCCGTGCCAGCACGCGGACCAGGTCCTGGGGCAGGCCGGGTTTGGTCGCGGCGGCACCATCGACGAAGCGATCGAACGCCTCCTCGAAGGTCGGCGCGTCGGCCATCTCGCCATCGAACACCGGCCGCGTCGCGGTCCATACGTCGCCCATGTGAGGATAGAACCGGCTGAGATCGGCCAGCGCATGCTCGGCGAGGCGGCGGTAGGTCGTGATCTTTCCGCCGAACACCGAGAGCAGGGGCGCGGCACCATCCGGTGAATCGACCTCGAGATGGTAGTCGCGGGTGACCGCCGAAGGGTTGTCGTCGCCATCGTCGAACAGCGGCCGCACACCCGAATAGGTCCACACCACGTCGGCCGGCGTCACCGGTTTCTGCATGTAGTGGCCGGCAATGTCGCAGAGATAGGCGATTTCCTCGGGCGTGCAGACCGGCTTGTCGCCGAATTCGGAGGGAATGTCGGTGGTGCCGATTACCGAGAAGCTGCGCTCATAGGGGATGACGAAGACGATGCGGTTGTCGCTGTTCTGCAGGATGAAGGCATGGTCGCCTTCATAGAGGCGCGGCACAACGATGTGGCTGCCCTTGATCAGGCGCACGCGCTTGTTGGTGCGGATCGGAGTCTGTTCGTCGAGAAAGTGTTTGACCCAGGGGCCGGTGGCATTGACCAGGCCTCGGGCCTGGAGATGGACGGCGGTGCCGTTCGGACCGGCCAGTTCGATCTGCCACAGCTTGCCGTCGTCGCTGCGCCGGGCCGACACGCAGCGGTGCCGGGCGAAGATGCGGGCGCCCATCTCGCGCGCCGATTTCATGTTGGAGATCACGAGGCGGGCGTCGTCGACCCAGGCATCGGAATAGACGAAGCCGTTCTTGAACGACGGCTTCAGCCCGGCACCGAACTTCGAGCTCGACAGGTCTACCGCCTGTGACTTGGGCAGGGTCATGTGCCAGTCGAGATGGTCGTAGAGGAAGAGGCCCAGCCTCAGCATCCAGCGCGGGCGCAGATGCCTTTCGTGCGGCAGCACGAAGCGCAGCGGAAAGGAGAGGTGTGGCGCCTTGGCGAGAAGGACCTCGCGTTCCTGAAGGGCCTCGCGCACGAGGCGGAATTCGTAGTGTTCGAGATAGCGCAGGCCGCCATGGATCAGCTTGGTCGAGGCCGACGAGGTGGCGCTGGCGAAATCGTTCATTTCGCAGAGTCCGACCTTCAGCGCCCGTCCCGCCGCGTCGCAGGCGATGCCCGCGCCGTTGATCCCGCCACCGACCACGAACAGGTCGAGCGGGGCGTCCTCCCTCACTTCCATGGCCGATCCTATAGCCGGGCGCCGCGCCGGAGGCGAGACGCCGCTTGGCCCGATTTGCTTGACCGCGCCGCGCGCCGCCCGCACAAGCGATAAATGGGTCTGTTGCTCAAGCTCGCGCTGTTCGGCGTTGCCATCTATGCGGCGTGGAAGACTTTTTCGCGCTGGAAGGGCCTGTTCGACCGCTTTGTCGGCACGCCGCCGGAAGCGCCGAGACCGCCGCCGCCAGCGCCGTCACCGCGCGCGCCGGAGCAGGCCAATGCCCGGCCGCCGGTGATAGAGGAGACGGTGCCCTGCAGGATCTGCGGCGCCTATCTTTCCAGCGGCGCCACGCAATGCGGCCGTCCGGATTGCCCTTTGCCGTAAGGCCGCATGCGATTCCGTACGCTTGACCGGGCGGGGGCCGGCACCTATTTTGCCGCACCGCAAAAACGGCCTTAAGTCACGGAAATACAAGGCCTTCTGAGCTTCGAGGAGTTTTGGTGTCCGCACCTGCCAAGCCGCAATGCTTTCAGGAATTGATCCTCACCCTGCAGAATTATTGGGCGGATCAGGGCTGCGTGATCCTGCAGCCCTTCGACATGGAAATGGGCGCCGGCACTTTTCACACGGCGACGACGTTGCGTGCCTTGGGACCGAAGCCGTGGCGTGCTGCCTATGTGCAGCCCAGTCGCCGGCCTTCGGATGGTCGCTACGGCGAGAACCCCAACCGGTTGCAACACTATTATCAGTTTCAGGCGATCCTGAAGCCCTCGCCGCCCGACATTCTCGACCGCTATCTCGGCTCATTGGAAGCGATTGGCATCGATACCGCCCTGCACGATATCCGCTTGGTCGAGGACGACTGGGAGAGTCCGACGTTGGGCGCCTGGGGGCTGGGCTGGGAGGTCTGGTGCGACGGCATGGAGATCACGCAGTTCACCTATTTCCAGCAGGTCGGTGGCATCGAGGTCGACCTGGTTGCGGGCGAGATCACCTACGGGCTTGAGCGGCTGGCCATGTACCTGTTCGACAAGAAGACCGTCTACGAATTGCCGTTCAACCGCGTCGATTCGGAAGTGCCCCTGACCTATGGCGACGTCTTCCTGCAGAACGAGCAGGAACAGTCGGCCTACAATTTCGAGCATGCCGATACCGAGATGCTGTTCCGGCACTTTGCCGACGCCGAAAAGGAATGCGCGGGACTGGTCGGCAAGAAGCTGCCGCTGCCGGCCTACGAGCAGTGCATCAAGGCGAGCCATGCTTTCAACCTGCTGGATGCCCGCGGCGTGATCAGCGTCACCGAGCGGCAAAGCTATATCCTGCGCGTGCGCGAACTGGCCAAGGCGTGCTGCGAGGCGTGGCTTGTGACCCAGAAGAAGGCCGCCTGAGATGGCCGAGCTTCTTCTCGAACTTCTTTCGGAAGAGATTCCGGCGCGCATGCAGGCGCGAGCCTCAGACGATCTCAAGCGGCTGGTTTGCGACGGGCTGAAGGCCGCCGGCCTTGCCTTCGCCGGCGCGCGCGCCTTTGCGACGCCGCGGCGGTTGGCGCTGGTCGTCGATGGCCTGGCGGCTGCGCGCGAGGACGTGAGCGAGGAAAAGCGCGGACCGCGCGTCGGGGCGCCGGACCAGGCGATCCAGGGGTTTCTGAAAGCCGCGGGACTCTCGTCGCTCGATCAGGCCGAGAAGCGCGACACCGGCAAGGGTGAATTCTGGTTCGCCGTCGTGACGAAGAAGGGTGGGCCGACGGCCGCTGCTCTGCCGGCGATCATCGATGGCGCGATGAAGTCGCTGCCCTGGCCGAAGTCGATGAAGTGGGGCAGTGGCACGATGCAGTGGGTACGGCCGCTGCAGTCGATCGTGGCGTTGTTCGACGGCAAGGTGCTGGTGGGCGAGATCGCGCCTGGCGGCGCGATGAAACCGATCGCCTTCGGCGATTTGACGCGCGGGCACCGCTTCCTGTCCAAGGGCGAGATCAGGGTCACGGGCTTTGCCGACTACGCCGCCAAGCTCAAGGCCGCGCATGTCATCGTTGATGCGGCGGACCGCAAGAAGATCATTCTCGAGGGCGCGGAAAAGCTCTGCGCCGACGCGCAGGTGACGTTGAAGGCGGATGACGGGCTGCTCGACGAAGTGGCCGGCCTGGTCGAATGGCCGGTGCCGATGCTTGGCACCATCGATGCCGCGTTCATGGATGTTCCGCCGGAGGTGCTGATCGTTTCCATGAAGACGCATCAGCGCTATTTCGCGACGACGACGGCCGACGGCGCGCTTGCCAACCGCTTCGTCGTGGTGGCCAACACTGCAGGGTGCGACGGCGGTGCCGCCATCGTCGACGGTAACGAACGCGTGCTGCGCGCGCGGCTCTCCGATGCCAAGTTCTTCTGGGATCAGGACCGCAAGGTTCGGCTGGAAGACCGGTTGCCGGCGCTGAAGGACATCGTTTTTCATGCCAAACTTGGGACGCAGGCCGAGCGCGTCGGGCGCATTGCCAAGCTTGCCGTAGAGATCGCGGGGCATGTGCCCGGCGCCGATCTCGGCCTCGTCGAGCAGGCGGCGTTGCTGTGCAAGGCCGATCTCGTGACCGGCATGGTAGGCGAGTTCCCCGAGCTTCAGGGCATCATCGGCCGCTACTATGCCCTGAGTGAGGAACTCCCGGTTTCGGTTGCCGACGCGATCGGCGATCACTACACGCCGGCCGGCCCGAATGACCGCTGCCCCAGCGCACCGGTATCGATCGCCGTGGCGCTGGCCGACAAGCTCGATGCGCTCGCGAGCTTCTGGTCGATCGGCGAGAAACCGACCGGCTCTCGCGATCCCTTTGCGCTGCGGCGCGCGGCCCTGGGCATCATCCGCATCGTGGTCGAGAACAGGATTCGCCTGCCGCTGCAGAAATTCTTCAAGGCAGAGGATCTGTTGGCATTCTTTGCCGAGCGTCTGAAGGTCCAGATGCGCGAGAAGGGTGTTCGCCACGACGTGGTCGACGCGGTATTGGCGCTGGGGCATGAAGATGATCTGGTCCGCCTTCTGGCTCGGGTCGAGGCGCTGCAGGTGTTTCTCGGCAGTGAGGCCGGCAGGAACCTGCTGACGGGTTACGGTCGTGCCGCCAATATCGTTCGCGCCGAGGAGAAGAAGGACAAAGCACTCGCGGCGAAGATCGCCGGCACGCCCGATACTGCGCTGCTGGAACAGGTCGAAGAGAAAGACGTTGCCTTGGCCCTGGCGGATGTCGAGCGCGGGCTCGCGCCGGCGCTCGCCGCCGAGGATTTTGCCGGGGCGATGGCAGCCTTCGCCGGCCTGCGCGGCCCGATCGATGCTTTTTTCGACAAGGTCACGGTGAACGTCGCGGGCAGTCCTGAATTGCGGCTGAACAGGCTAAAACTACTCAACCAGATTCGTGCGACCATGGACGCGGTCGCGGATTTCTCGAAGATCGAGGGCTGAGAATGGCCAAGTGGGTTTATGGTTTCGGGGATGGCAAGGCCGAGGGCCGGGCCGAGATGCGCAATCTGCTGGGCGGCAAAGGCGCCAACCTGGCGGAGATGTCGAGCCTCGGTCTGCCGGTGCCGCCGGGTTTCACCATCACCACCGAACTCTGCACCTGGTACTATGCCAACAACAACGCCTATCCGCCTGAATTGAAGGATGAGGTTGAGGCGGGCATCACCGCAATCGAGAAGATCCTGGGTGTCAGGTTCGGCGATCCCAATAATCCTCTGTTGGTCTCGGTGCGGTCCGGCGCGCGCGCCTCGATGCCGGGCATGATGGATACGGTGCTCAATCTCGGTCTCAACGACCGCACGGTGCTCGGCCTCGGCAAGTCGTCGGGCGACGAGCGTTTCGCCTACGACAGCTACCGCCGCTTCATCCAGATGTATTCGAACGTCGTGCTCGACGTCGGGCACCATTACTTCGAGGAGGCGCTGGAACTCCGCAAGGAGGATCTCGGCGTCCAGCTCGATACCGACCTCAAGGCCGACGACTGGCGTGCCGTCGTGGGCGAGTACAAGAAGATCGTCGAGAAGCGCACCGGCAAGCCGTTCCCGCAGGAGCCGCGGGAGCAGCTCTGGGGCGCGATCGGCGCGGTGTTCGGCTCGTGGATGAACCAGCGCGCCATCACCTACCGCCGCCTGCATTCGATTCCGGAAAGCTGGGGCACCGCTGTCAACGTTCAGGCCATGGTGTTCGGCAACATGGGCGAGGATTGCGCCACCGGCGTCGCCTTCACGCGCGACCCGTCAACCGGTGCCAACCTGTTCTACGGCGAGTATCTGGTGAACGCCCAGGGCGAGGACGTGGTGGCCGGCATTCGCACGCCGCAGCATCTGACCGTGCAGGGCAAGCTGGCGCAGAAATCCGATGCACCGGCGATGGAAGAGGTGATGCCGGAAGTCTTCAAACAGCTCGACGGGGTGCGGACGCAGCTCGAGAAGCATTACCGCGACATGCAGGATATCGAGTTCACGGTGCAGCGCGGCAAGCTCTATATGCTGCAGACGCGCAACGGCAAGCGCACCGCCAAGGCAGCGCTGAAAATCGCCGTCGACATGGTGCATGACGGGTTGATCGACAAGAAGGAAGCGGTGGCCCGTATCGTGCCGGCGTCGCTCGACCAGCTTCTGCATCCGACGCTCGACCCCAAGGCCAGTCGCAAGGTGATCGCCAAGGGCCTTCCGGCGTCGCCGGGTGCGGCTTCGGGCAAGGTCGTGTTCACTGCCGACGAGGCGGAAAAGCAGGCGCGGGCTGGCGAGAAGGTCATTCTGGTACGCCGGGAGACCAGCCCCGAGGATATCCACGGCATGAATGCCGCCGAAGGCATCCTCACCTCGACGGGCGGCATGACCAGCCACGCCGCCGTGGTGGCGCGCGGCATGGGCAAGCCCTGTATTGCCGGTGCCGGCGACGTGCGCATCGACGGTGCCGCCGGTACGCTCAAGGTCCGCGGCACGGTCGTGAAGGCCGGTGAGTTCCTCACCCTCGACGGCACCACTGGCGAGATCATGCTGGGCGTCGTGCCGACCGTTCAGCCAGAACTCAGCGGCGATTTTGCCGCGCTGATGGAGTGGGCCGACGAGTTCCGCACGTTGGGGATCCGCGCCAACGCCGAGACGCCCACGGACGCCGCTCAAGCGCGCAAATTCGGCGCCGAAGGCATCGGGCTCTGCCGTACTGAGCATATGTTCTTCGAGGGCGACCGTATCGTTGCAGTGCGCCAGATGATCCTGGCCGACGACGAGAAGAGCCGGCGCGAGGCGCTGGCCAAGATCCAGCCGATGCAGCGCCAAGATTTCGTCGGGCTGTTCGAGATCATGGCCGGATTGCCGGTCACGATCCGTCTGCTCGACCCGCCGCTGCATGAATTCCTGCCCAAGACCCAGGCGAACATGGATCAGGTCGCGAAGGATCTGGGGGTGTCGGCGGCCGAGATCGAGTCGCGGGCTCACAAGCTGCACGAGTTCAATCCGATGCTCGGTCATCGCGGCGTGCGGCTCGGCATCTCCTATCCCGAAATCTACGAGATGCAGGCGCGCGCCATTTTCGAGGCGGTCGCCGAGGTCCAGAAGAAGCATGGCAAGACCGTAATCCCCGAGATCATGATCCCGTTGGTCGCAACCCTGAAGGAACTCGACCTGATGAAGGTTGTGATCGACCAGGTTGCCGGCGAGGTAAGCCAGCTCTCGGGCCAGAAGCTGGAATACCTGGTGGGCACCATGATCGAACTCCCGCGTGCAGCGCTGCGTGCCGGCGACATTGCCAAGTCGGCGGAGTTCTTCAGTTTTGGCACCAATGATCTGACGCAGACGACGTTTGGCCTCAGCCGCGATGATTCGGCGTCATTCCTGGAAAAATACCAGCAACGCGGCATCTTCGAGCACGATCCCTTTGCCTCGCTCGACATCGAGGGCGTCGGTGAACTGATCGAGATCGCCAGTGAGCGCGGGCGCAAGACCCGAGGCGATTTGAAGCTCGGCATCTGCGGTGAGCATGGCGGCGACCCGGCCTCGGTGTTCTTCTGCCACAAGGCCGGTCTCGACTATGTCTCATGTTCGCCTTATCGCGTGCCGATCGCCCGGCTTTCCGCGGCACAGGCGGCGTTGGGCGGTCCGCTCAAGACGGAATGATGCTTCAGGCGCTTCGTGACGGCGGCAAGCGGGCGCTTGCGGCGGCACTGGCAGCAATTGAGCGCGACTCCGAGAACACGACGACGCAGGCCCTGCTCGATGCCGCCTGGCGTCAGCCGTGCGGCCACGTGGTCGGCGTCACCGGGCCGCCCGGGGTCGGCAAGTCCTCGCTTTGCGCAGCACTGGTTGCGGCGTGGCGCGCGAACGGCCAGAGCGTCGGCGTCATCGCGGTCGATCCTTCATCCAAAGCCAGCGGCGGTGCGTTGCTGGGTGATCGCGTGCGTATCGTCCATGATTCCGCGGACGACGGCGTGTTCGTGCGTTCGATGGCGGCGCGCGACCGCCTTGGTGGCCTTGCCGACCAGACGGTGGCGGCGATGGTCGTGATGCGGGCGCTGTTCGACTGGGTGCTGATCGAGACCGTGGGTGTTGGCCAGTCTGAAACCGACGTGGCCGAGGTCGCCGATACGGTAGTGTTCTGTGTCCAGCCGGGCTCGGGCGACTCCCTGCAATTCATGAAGGCGGGTATTGTCGAGATTCCGCACTTGATCGCTGTTACCAAAGCCGATCTCGGCGCCGCCGCCGAGCGGGCTCGGACCGACGTGGCGGTCGCACTGTCGCTGGCCGTCGCCGGCAAAGGTCTGTGGCCCCTCAAGGTGCTGGCGGTGTCGGCGCGCAGCGGCGCCGGCATCGACGGGCTGACGCAGACGCTCGAGGCGCATCGTCGATATCTGGCGGACGAGGGCCGGCTCGCGATCACCCGCCATCGTCAGAGCGAGGGCTGGATCGAGGAGTCGCTGCGCGAACGCTTCGGGCGCGAAGGGATTGCCCGGCTCGGCCGTCTCGGCTTTGATCTGACATTGCCGGCCGATGGCCAGCCCTTCGAACGGCTGCGCGTGCTGAGCAAGGCGCTGGAGGAAGCACGATGAGCAATCTGGGGAACCATCCGACCGATGGAAGCTGCATCTTCTGCAAGATCATCGCGGGTCAGATCCCCTGCTTCAAGCTGCTTGAGGATGACGCGACGATCGCCTTCATGGACATCAACCCGGTCAATCCGGGCCACGCGCTGGCAGTCGCCAAGGGCCACTGGCCGATGGTCGACGTCATTCCAGCCGAGGTGCTGGCCGCCGTTGCGAAGACCGCACAGCGTGTCGCCAAGGCCATGATTGGCGAACTGAAGCCGCACGGCGTGAACCTGCTTCAGGCTAACGGCGAAGGCGCCGGGCAGAGCGTCCCGCACCTGCACATCCACATCATGCCGCGCCGCCCGAACGACGGGGTGGCGCTCAACTGGGAATACAAGCCCGGCGACAAGGCCGAGATCGAGGCCGTGTGGAAGAGACTGTTGGCGGCGATACCGGGGGTGGCCCCTTAGGCGGCCACCATCGAATTGCCGCGCAAAGACGCGGAGAACCACTCACGCTCGTCGATGCGGAACTGCTCCCGAACGTAGTCGATCACCGTGCGGATGCGGACCCCCTTGTTGGTCTCCTCGTGACTGACCAACCAGATATCACGGATGATATTCAGGTCGATTGGTGCCGCGATCAGGGTCGACGATTTGGTGACGTAGTCGGGGAACACCGAAATACCGTAGCCTACCTGCACTGCCGCGATGGCCGCGTACGACGAGTTGGTGCGCAGGACGATGTTGGTGCTGCTTTCGACGGCTTCGCTCCAAGGCTTCATTGCCGGCAGTGTGTGCAGCGTTGTGTGATCAACAATGTGATGCTCGCGCAGGTCGCTGAGTTTTTGCGGCAAGCCGTACTGCTCAACATAGGACGCGGAGGCGAGGATCGACATGTTGAACTGCCCGACTCGTGCGGCCACGAGCTGGTTCGATGTCGGTCGGAAGAAGCGGATCGCAAGGTCGGCCTGACGGGTGGCGAGATCGAGAACCTGATCGCCCGCGATCGCCTGGACGATGATGTCCGGGTGCGAACGGCGTAACTGGCTCAGCCGCGGCACCAGCCAGTGTGCCGCGAGCCCTTCGGTGGCGGCGATGCGTACGATGCCCGCCATCTCGCGGTCGAGACCGGCGAGATGACGTTCGATCGAAGTGGCGTTCGACATCATCGATTCGGCCTGCATGAGCACGCCGCGTGCGGCAGGGGTCACTTCCATACCGTGGCGGTGACGATCGAACAGCTTGGCGCCCAACCGGCGCTCGAGGGCCTGGATGCGCCGGCCGACTGTCGTCTGCTTGGTGTTGAGCTGGGTCGCGGCCGCACTGAAGCTGCCGGTCTTGGCGACGGCCAGGAAAAAACGAACGTCGTCCCAGTCACCCAGAATATTTGGGACTTTGCTCTTGCGTGGGGGTGTCGTGACCATAGTAACAATCGATACAATAAGGTTGCGGGCTCGAAGTTTACTTGAATGAAGCCTCGTGGTTTACCTTACGCCATTATCGGCGAAATGACATTTGTGTCTCATTCGTAGGCCATTAGACGACTTTTTTCACCGATCGTATAGGCCCAGCGTCGCTTATTTAGTCCTCGTATTCGTTAGTCAATCTACCGGTTGTGGATATTCCGATTGACGCTTCTAACGGGGTAGGGTGCTTCGGTGGCCGTCGTCGGCTCGGACAACAAGACGACCAGGTATTCGACGTTCGTCGACCGGTTCGTCCGCTATGTGCGCAGTCCTTCGACTCGCATGGCGGCATTCGCTGCCCTTCTTTCTTACTTGAGCTATGCGTACGCGCACGGCAGTTGGGCTAACCCGTCGCTGATTGGCGTGTCAGTCTTCGTCGGGGTGTTCATGCCGAGCTACGCCAAGCTCAGCAACAAAGCCGACCTGTGGGCCAGCAATCTGTTTGGCTTCGTCACGGCTGGCCGGCTCGGAAGGTTTATCCCGCAGTACGGGTTCAATCTGGCGGTATTCGGGATTATGTTGTGGGGTGGAGCACTGAACCGTGATGGCATTGCATCGGTGGGCGGGTTCGCCTCAGCCGCGCTCATCACGACGCTCGCCTCGCAGGGCACCCAGTATCTCGGCATGTACCTCGTCGCACGCGGCGTGGGCGATGCGAACCGCAACGTGCTGGTGGGTCTGGCAGTCAACATCGTACTCGCATCGTTCGGCACAGCCGGGATACCGGTTGCTCGCGAGGCCTTCCTGGTCGTGGGCTTCGGCTTCGGCGCGGTGTTGTTCGGCATCGGGTTGCTGTCGGATCTCCGCTCGAAGCTGGCGCCCCAGGGCGGCATTGGGCTCTTCTTCGGCACCTTCAACCCCTTCCACAACACCCATCTGGCCATGGTGCGGCAGGCGATGGACGAGCGCGGCCTCGACAAGGTCGTCATCCATCCGACCTTGGTGCCGCGAATCCATGCCGAGGCGTTCCGCAAGGGCGAACTCCGGGTCGGCCGGATGCAGAGCGGCTTTCAAGTCTACGAGACCACCGACAAGGCCGACATGAATGTCGACTACTTCCCGTCGGGGCGGATGTTCCTGCCGCCCGAGACGCGGAAGGTGCTGATCGAACTCGCGTTGGCGGAAGCCGGTCTTGGCAACCGCGTCGAGGTCGCGTTTTCCAGCGAGACCTACAACAAGAAGGGCTTCCAGGGCGTAATCGCCGAGATCAGGAAAGCCAATCCCGGGGCGCGGCTGCACGGTCTGCACGGCACGGATATCGGCGGCATGACCGTCCGCCAGATCTACGACGAATGCGGCTGGATCTACCCGTGGCGGATCCTGCGTCGCGATACCGTTTCAGCAACTGCGATCCGGGGTGGGACCAAGGGAATGACCTCGGCCGTGGTTACCGAAGTGCTCGAGCAATTGACTGCGAATGCTCCGGTGGTGGCGGCTGGGGGCCGCCGTTTCCGGAACGATAACGGAGTACTGACCGAGGGGGACTGACATGACAGTGCAACTAGCTGCGGGGCTATCGAACCATCCCGCCGTGACCATCAAGCTTGCTTCGACTTCCGACGAAATGCTGCAGTGCTACATGTTGCGCGCTGCTGTCTACATGGGCGAACAGCATTGTCCGTATTGGGAGGAATTCGACGGCAACGACTACTCTGCCAGCCATCTCATACTATATGTCGACGGTGAGCCGGCGGCATGCATGCGTTTGAGGTGGTTTGCCACTTTCGCCAAATTCGAGCGCGCGGTCATTCTGAAACGCTACCGCTCGCTGGGTCTGTTCATGCCCTTCGTCGAGTGGGCCAAGGAGTTCGCCCGCAAGAAGGGCTATCCCAAGGCCTACCTGCATTCGCAGCATCGCCTGTGGCAGATCATGGAGCGTGGCGGCTTCCATAAGGTCGACGACAGGATATTTCATTTCTCGGATCACGAATATGGCGCCTTTGCTTGCGACCTCAGCGTCGATCCGGACCACATACCGACAGTATTTACCGACCCGATGGTGCTCAACCGTCCGGAAGACCAACTCGATGCGCCGGGAGTCCTGGAGCAGTCGATGGAGCGGGGCGCAAGCAATCCGCATGCGGGTTGGGACGGCGGTCGTCGGGCGAATTGAGGGAGATATCAGATGAACACAATCGCACAATCAATCGGCGGCGCGGCCGTCACCACCAAGCTTGCCATGAGGATGGAGGACTCTCTGCAGGCCTTCGCCGTACGGGCGGCCTGCTTCATCGGTGAACTCGACGTGCCGTACTCCGAGGAGTTCGACGGTCACGATTTCGGCGCCACTCACGTCATCGCCTATGTCGGCGACGAACCGGTAGGCACGGTCCGCCTGCGCTGGTTTCAGTCGTTCGCCATGCCCGAACGGCTGGCCGTCATCCAGCGCTTCCGCGGCCATCACATCGGCGAGCTCCTGCTCGAGCGCTGTCGCACGCTGGCTGCGGGACGGGGGTGCAATATGCTCTACGTCCAGACGCTGCCGGGCGACGTGGCGTACTGGGAGAAGCATGGCTGGCGCCGGCTGGTTGCCGAGGAAGCCGCCTCTGGCGCCAAGCGGATCGTGGCGATGGTCAAGGCGGTCGATCCGAGCAAGCCGTTGCCAGAGGTCGAGGCGCCTGAGTCGGTGGTGCTGCGTCCCGAACCGCAACTCGACGCCGCCGGCGTGCCGCTGGGTATCGCCTCGAACTGAGTACGGACAAGGAAACGGACGTCGCAACGAATTGCCGGTCGGCCCGTCACCTCTCGGGGTGTGCGGGCATCCGGCTTGGGGCCGAGGCGGCGTCACCGGCCCGCCCGCGCACCGGCAACAACCGGTGCGCGGGCGTGGCTCAGTCTCATCGGGTCCATTCGCGGCGATCAAACGTCTTCGGCAGCCAGGCTCCTGGCCACGCCGGCCTCGATTTCGGTGCGGTCGAAGATACCTGCGGGATTTTCGCGCGTGGGCGTGAAGGCGCGGAAGTGCGTCCAGCGCTCGCGGCTCACGGACTCGAGCCGCGCGAGTTCCAGCAACGGTTCGATATGGTCGTCGACCCTGAGATCGAGTTCGGAATATTCCTGGTTGCCGTAGATGACGAGGGCGGCGGACTGTTTGCCGCGTTTGTCGCCGCCGGCGGCCTCGCCTGCTCTCATGGCGGCGATCATACGGCGCGGCAACGCGAGGTCGGTGCGTTCACGCAGGACCCGGACGGTCTCCGAAACGACGCCGGGACCCGCCAGCATGTTGCCTGCGACCGACAGGTCGTCGCCGGTCCAGTGACCGCACCATGGCACGCACTCGGCGCCGGTATGGGCGGCGAAGCGGCCGCCGGCATCCATGACATGGACCTGGCGGTGTTCGCGGCCGGCATCGGGAGCGATCAGCAGGCGCACGATATCGGATGCCCCTATGCCTTCACGGATCAGGCGCCGACCGCGTGGACCGTAGAGCGGGTTGGTCAGCGCCTGGGTGCAGACCGCCCCTTTCTGGGGTTCGATGTTCGGAACACGCGCACCGACAGCGAAGAACTTGGTGGCGACCGCGATGGCGATCCGGCCGCTGTCGCGTTCATGGAAAATGATCGACCAGGTCATGGGTCTTAGCGTCCCGCCGCGTAGCCCTGCATGCCGCGCGGATTGGCGGCGGCCTTGCGCCACGGATCGTCGCGGGTGGCCGAGGTGATCCGACCCTCCGACCAGTCGTCGTTGATCTCGACCTCGTGACCGCGCTTCTTCAGCTCGGCCACTGTGTCCTTCGGGATGCGACCCTCCAGGACCAGCACGCCGGGGCGGGCTGTGCGTGGCCAGAACGAGCTGGGGAAATGCTCGCTGTGCCATGCCGGCGCATCGATCGCCTCCTGCTGGTTCATGCCGCAATGGACGTGGCGCAGGAAATGCTGGGTGATCCACTGATCCTGCTGGTCGCCGCCGGGCGAACCCCAGACCATGTACGGCTGGCCGTCACGGTGCGCCAACGTGGGCGTGAGAGTGGAGCGCGGCCGCTTGCCTGGCGCCAGCGAGCCCGGCAGGCCCTCCTCCAGCCAGAACATCTGGCCACGCGTGCCGAGCGGAAAGCCAAGCTCGGGAATGACCGGCGAGCTTTGCAGCCAGCCGCCCGACGGGGTTGCCGAGATCATGTTGCCGTCCTTGTCGACGATGTCGAAATGCACCGTGTCGCCGGTGGTCTGGCCGACACGGCCGACGGTGGGCTCGCCGGCGCCGCTCGATGCCACGCCCAGCCGCACGCTGTCGGCACGGCGCAGCTTCACCACGCCGCCATAGCCGTCGACCTTGCCCGGTCGCTGCTCGAGGGAGGCGCGCCCGGCATCGATCAATCCCCGGCGATCGGCATTGTAGGCATCGGACAGAAGGGTCTGCATCGGCACATCGACGAAGGCGGGGTCGCCATAAAAGGACTCGCGATCGGCATAGGCGAGCTTCAGGCACTCGACCTGCAAATGGATGAAGTCGGCGCTGGTCGGATCCATGCCGTCGAGGTCGTACCCCTTGAGCAGGGCCAGCTGCTGCAACACGACGGGCCCTTGCGTCCATGGCCCCGCCTTGCAAACGCTGTAGCGGCCGTATTCGTAGGTGAGCGGCGCCTCGACAGTGGCCTGCCACCTGGCCATGTCCTCGCCCGTCAGCACGCCACGATTGCGCTGGCCCGAGACGTCCATGATCTCCTGCGACCGGCAAAACCTGTCGATTGCCTCGGCGACGAAGCCCTGGCTCCAGGTATTGCGGGCCCGCTCGATCTCGGCCTCGCGACCACCGCCGCCGGCCTCGGCTTCCTTGAGGATGCGGGCATAGCTGTTGCCCAGCGCCACGTTGCGGAACATCGATGCCGGCTTGGGCACGTTGCCACCCGGCAGGAAGACATCCGCCGAGGTCGGCCAATGGGTACGGAATTGATCGGCCACGGTGGCGATGGTGGCTGAGGCGCGTTCAACCAGCGGAAAGCCGTTCAGCCAGTAGCCGATGGCGGGCGACAGCACGTCGGCAAGCCGCATCGTGCCGTAGTCGCGCAGCACCAGCATGAAGGCATCGAACGTGCCGGGGACGCAGGCCGGCAGCAGTCCGGTACCGGGAATAAGATCGAGACCGAGGCCCTTGTAGTGGGCGATGGTGGCACCGGCCGGCATCGAACCCTGGCCGCAGATCACTTCGGTCTTGCCGCGGCGGACGTCGTGCAGGATCAGCGGGACATCGCCGCCAGGGCCGCAGAGATGCGGCTCGACGACCTGCAGCGTGAAGGCCGTGGCGATGGCGGCATCGAAGGCGTTGCCGCCTTTTTCGAGAATGCCCATGCCGACCGCAGTGGCGATCCAGTGCGTGGAAGTGACTACGCCAAACGTCCCGACAATCTCGGGGCGCGTGGTGAAGGGGTTCGGATTGATCAGTCTCACGGGCGGGTCTCCCCATCGGCGATGGAATGCGGGCTCGAAATGCCCGCGGACTTTAAGGCCGTGGAGACACTCCGACTAGGGCGTGGACTCATAAGTTCTAAGCCAGAGGCGTGTTGCGGCGAGCAAG
>CALDNT010000224.1 GCA_937915145.1 uncultured Reyranella sp. | reverse complement strand
CCCTGTTGGCCAACATGGTCGAGTTCGGCAAGACGCCGCGCGTGGAAGTGGAGCGGCTGAAGAAATGGGGCTTCGACCTGGCGATCTACCCGGGCCTGGGCTTCAGCGTTGCCGCCGAGGCGATGCGGCTGGCCTGGACGCATCTCAAGGGCAAGGGCACCAGTATCGGTGTCGAGGCGCCGCAGTATCGCGACATGCACGAGCTGATGGGCTTTCCCGACGTGTGGGACTTCGAGAAGCGCTGGGCACCGTGAACGGCAAGCAGTTCCTCGAATTGCTGGCGCGGTTGCCGGCACGGGTGTGGCTGCAGGCTGTATTCGGCGTGATCGCCTTCGTCGTGTTGGCTGTGCTGGGCTTTGCCGTGATCGCAGGTGTGGCGGCACTCGTTCTGGTCGCCATTCTGGGTTTCAAGGCCAAGGCCTGGATCGCCAGCCTGTTCGGCCGGGCGCCAGCCGCCCAGCCGCCACAGCGCGAGGTCCATCAGGTGACCGATGTGCAATACGAGATCGTCGAAAAGAAGGACGATCCGCCGCCGCGCAACTGAAGTGCCGAGTCTGCCTGAAATTTGCAAGTTCAGCAGGCTTTTGCTAGATTTTTAGTCATGATGGGCGACGCTCGGCGGGGAAATCCGCCGGGCGTTTTTCGTGGCCTCTGATAGTCCGCGAATGGCCCACTTCCGGCGGCATTTTCTGGACACTCATCACGGCGGGCGGCCGGCGCCCGCAGCGCAGGTCGTCGGGGCGGGATTCTTCTTTCACGTCAGGCGGTTAACTGCGATTCGTGGCACAGTGTCATGGACACCGCGTGGCACAACGAGCTGTGCCGGAAAACGGTGCCTAAACCCGGACGATCTTGCCCGGGTTCATGAGGTTCTGCGGATCGAGCGCGCGTTTGATGGCGCGCATCGTGTCGAGTTCGACCTTGGAGCGGTAGTGGGCGAGTTCATCGACCTTCAGCCTGCCGATGCCGTGTTCGGCCGAGATCGAGCCGCCATAGCCCACCACCAGGTCGTAGACCGCACCGCTGATCGCCTCGCCATGCGCCATGAACCGCTTCTTGTCCCAGCCCGGGGGCGATTGGCAGTTGAAATGGAGGTTGCCGTCGCCGACATGGCCGAACGGCACCGGCCGGCAGTCGGGCAGCGCCTGCTTCATGGCGGCCAGCCCGTCCTTCATGAAGGCGGGGATCTTGCTGACGGCCACGGAGATGTCGTGCTTGATCGAGGGGCCTTCACGCTTCTGGGACTCGGAGTGGTTTTCGCGCAAGGCCCAGAAGGCGCGGCCCTGGGCCTCGTTCTGGGCGATGGCGGCATCGACCACGAGGCCCTGTTCCATCGCCTCGCCGAGGTAGGTCTCCATCTTTTCCCGCAGCCCGGTCTCGTTGGCGCCTTCGCGGCGGGCGCGGGTGGAAGACCATTCCAGCAGCACGTACCAGTCGTGGCGATCGGCCAGGGGATCGGCGGCACCGGGAATATGTTTCAGAACGAAATCGATGCCCTGGCGGGCCATCAGCTCGCACGACGTCACATTGTCCTCGCTGGCGGCGTGCGCGCCGCTCAATAGGTCGACGGCGGCCTGGGGCGACGGCACGGCGATCCACGCGGTCGCCACATCCTTGGGCTTGGGCCACAGTTTCAGAACTGCCCTGGTGATGATGCCGAGAGTGCCTTCGGCGCCGAGATAGAGGTCGCGCAGGTCGTAGCCTGTGTTGTCCTTCTTGAGCGCACGCAGGCCGTTCCAGACCTCGCCCGACGGCGTCACGACTTCGAGGCCGAGGACCAGGTGGCGGGTGTTGCCGTAGTGCAGAACCTGCACGCCACCGGCATTGGTCGAAAGGTTGCCGCCGATGGTGCAGCTTCCCTCGGCGGCAAGGCTCAAGGGAAACAGGCGATCGTGGGCAGCGGCAGTTTCCTGGATAGTCTTCAGGATCGCACCGGCCTCGACCGTCATCGAATAGCCGATCTCGTCGACTTCGAGGATGCGGTTCATCCGGTTGAGCGACAGCACGATCTCGCGGCCATCCTCGTGCGGCATGCCGCCGCCGACCAGGCCGGTGTTGCCGCCTTGGGGGACGATGGCGACCTTCTCGGCGGCGCAGAGCTTTACGACACCCGCGACCTCATCGGTCGTGGCCGGACGCACGACGGCGAGCGCCGTGCCGAGATAATTGTCGCGCCAGTCCGTGAGATAGGGATGCTTGCCGGCGTCGTCCGTGATCAATCCCTTGTCGCCGACGAGGACGCGCAGCTTTTCGACAAAATCGGTCACAGGCGCAGGATCTTGCCAGGGTTCATGATGTTCTTGGGGTCGAGCGCGCGCTTCAGCGAGCGCATCGTGTCGAGCTCGATCTTGGAGCGGTAGTGCGCCAGCTCATCGATCTTGTCGATGCCGATGCCGTGCTCGGCCGAGATCGACCCCGCCATCGAGGTGACCAGGTCGTTCACCGCGCGCGTGATGGCGGGCGAATACTGCTTCAGCGTCTCGCGGTCCATGCCCTGGGGGCCCATGAACGAGAAGTGAAGGTTGCCGTCACCAATGTGGCCGAGCGGGTAGGGGCGGATCGAGGGGAGGATGTCGAGCGCGGCCTTGATGCCCTTGTCGATGAAGCCGGGAATCTTCGAGATCGACACCGAGATGTCGTAGCTGAGGCCCGGGCCTTCGGCGCGCGACGCGGGCGCCACCGATTCGCGGATGACCCACATATTGCGCGCCTGCGCCTCGCTCTGGGCGATCACCGCGTCGAGCACGCGGCCCGCCTCGAGCTGGTTGGCGAGGAACTGCTCCATCTTGTCGGACATGCCTTCGGCGCCGTCAGCCTTGGGCCGCGACGAGGTCCATTCGAGCAGCAGGAACCACGGCGTGTCGGCCTTGAGCGGGTCCTGGGTGCCGGGGATATGACGCAGCACCATGTCGGTGCAGGTCCGGCTCATCAGTTCGCAGGAGCCGACATTGTCTTCGCTGGCGCCATGGGCTTCTGACAGGATCTCGATCGCGGCCTGCGGATCGCGGATGGCGAGCCAGGCGGTGGCCACGTCCTTGGGCGCCGGCCACAGCTTCAGCACCGCCTTGGTGATGATGCCCAGAGTTCCCTCGGCGCCCATGAACAGGTGCTTGAGGTCGTAGCCGGTATTGTCCTTCTTCAGCGAGCGCAGGCCGTTCCAGATGTCGCCGTTGGGCAGCACGACTTCGAGCCCCATCACCAGGTTGCGCGCGTTGCCGTAGCGCAGCACCTGAACACCACCGGCATTGGTCGAGAGATTGCCGCCGATCATGCACGAGCCTTGCGCGCCCAGGCTGAGCGGAAAGAAGCGGTCGTGGCTCGCCGCCGTCTCCTGCAGGGTCTGCAGGACGCAGCCGGCCTCGACGGTCATCGAATAGCCGACCGGGTCGACCTCGATCACGTGGTTCATCCGTCCGAGCGACAGCACGATGCCCGAGTGGGTTGGCCAGGGCGTGGCGCCGCCCATCAGGCCGGTGTTGCCGCCCTGGGGCACGATGGCGATGCCGTTGTCGAAGCAGAGTTTTACGACCCTGGAGACTTCCTCGGTATTGGCCGGGCGTACCACGACGGAGGCCGTACCCACGGTCGAGCCGCGCCAATCGGTCACGAAGGGCTGCTTGCCCGGCTCGTCGAGGATCAGGCCACGCTCGCCCACGATGGCGCGCAGACCCTCCAGGACGGCAGGTGTCACGGGAACGGTCGGGATGATGGGCGCAATGACGGTATCGGGCATGGTCTTGGTCTTCTCCCTACAACAACCTCATGCTGAGGAGGTCGCGCAGCGACCGTCTCGAAGCATGGGCGACACCGCGTTTGTTGCCACCCTTCGAGACGCGCCCCCGCGGGGCGCTCCTCAGGGTGAGGTGGTCGCGACTGGAAATCTAGCGTCAGCGGGCGGTGCCGTCATCCGCTGCGGCGCGGCGCAGACGGTCATTGATCGCAAGGCCGAGGCCCGTTTCCGGAATGGCCATGACTGCGATGCGGCCGATGCCGGGCCGGTCGAGCGCCCGCATCTGGGCAAACAGGTTGGCGGCGGCCTCGGCGAGATCGCCCGACGGGCTGAGATTGTAGGTCAGCATTGCGCCCGGCGGCACGCTGGGCCCGAAGGCCAGCAGACCCTCGTCGGGGCCGGCGCTGGTGGCACCCAGTCGCACCGGCCGTGCCGGGGCATAGTGGCTTGCGAGCTGGCCCGGCGATTTGTGCGGCGAATCGCCGGAGGGAAGCGCGTGGCTTACCGAGATCGGACCGATCACCGCCTCTATCGCCTCGCGCGGGACGCCGCCGGGGCGCAGCAGGGTGGGCGTTGCAGCCGAAAGATCGAGGACCGTGGACTCGACACCGACAAGGCAGGGGCCGCCGTCGAGGATGAGGGGCACACGATCGCCCAGGGACTCCGCGACATGCTCGGCCCGGGTCGGGCTGACGGCGCCGCTGCGATTGGCGGACGGCCCCGCGATCGGCCGGCCTGTCGCCCGGATCAGCGCCTGGGCGACCGGATGCGCTGGGGCACGGATCGCCACGGTATCGAGGCCGGCGGTCGCCAGCAGCGCGATGGGCGATCCTTCGCTGCGCGGCAGAACCAGGGTGAGCGGCCCGGGCCAGAAGCGCGCCGCCAGCCTGTCGGCGGTATCGTTCCAGCGCACGAACTGTTGCGCGGCCTCGGCGTCGAGCACATGGCTGATCAGGGGATTGAACTGCGGCCGGCCCTTGGCCGCGAAGATCGCCGCGACCGCGCGCTCGTTGGTGGCGTCGCCCCCCAGGCCGTAGACGGTTTCCGTCGGGAAGGCGACGAGCTGGCCGTCGCGCAACAGCCGTGCCGCCTCGGCCACGGACTGCGCGGTCGGTTCCGCAACCCTCATCGCGCCGCCTTGCTGCGGGCGATGAAATGCGGATTGGAGAAGCGCGGCTTGCCATAGAGGAGCGGGCGATCGTCGGTGGTGACCACTTCGCCGCCCGCCGCTTCGAGCACACCCTGGCCCGCGGCGGTGTCCCACTCGTTGGTCGGCCCGAAGCGCGGGTAAATGTCGGCCTTGCCTTCGGCGATCAGGCAGAATTTCAGTGACGAGCCCGCCTGCACGCGATCGGCCACGGTCAGGTTGTTGTTGCGAAACCAGATGTCGAGGTCGTTGTAGATGGCGTGGCTGCGGCTGGCGCAGGCGGTCAGGCCCTGCGGCGGCGGTGTGCGCGTGGCGATGGCCGTGAACGCGCCGCCGTGCTCGCTCTTGTCGGCGCCCAGTCCCGCCGCGCCGCGCCACAGTGTTTCCGTTGCCGGCGCCAGCACGATGCCCAGCGTCGGTTGGCCGTTCTCGACCAGGGCGATGTTCACCGTGAACTCGCCGTTCCTCTTGATGAACTCCTTGGTGCCGTCGAGCGGATCGACCAGCCAGAACGGACCGCCGTCGAGCTTGGGCACGCCACCCGCGGCCATTTCTTCCTCGGCGACCACCGGTGTCTCGGGTGTGAGCTTCCGCAGGCCGGCCACGATGATCAACTCGGCGGCATGGTCGGCGTCGGTGACCGGACTCTTGTCGGCCTTGTCGCGCACGCCGAGGTCGCCGGCGTAGATGCGCATGATCTCGCGGGCGGCGGCTTCCGCGAGGTCCGTACAGGCGTCGCGCAAGGTCTTGGGGGAAGGCAGTACGGTCACGGGAGGGGGTTGCTTTGTTACAGGGGCCGACCTTATAGCCCATTCATCCATGGCAAACAGGCTTCTGGGCGTCATATCTGCCCTTCCCGAGGAGTTCGCCCATCTCTCGGACCAGTCGGGCGCGTCGAGTGAAATCGGCGGGCTCACTTTCTGGCGTGGCCAAATCGGCGGCCGTGAGGCTGTATTCGTGGAGTCGGGTGCCGGCAAGGTCAATGCCGGCGTCGCCACAGCCCTGCTGCTCGATCGCTTCGGCTGTCGTGCCTTGATGCTGTGTGGGGTGGCTGGAGGGCTAGACCCGACATTGGGTGTCGGTGACATCGTGATCGGTACGGGCAACATCCAGCACGACTACGGCACCGAAAAGGATGACGGATACGTCCACATCCAGCCCGGCAGTCGGCCGTCGCTGGGGGGCGAGTGGACACCGGGCTATTTTGTCCCCCAGCCGGTGGTGGCGCGCCTGCGGGCAGCACTTGGCGGCCTGACGCTGGAGCCTTTGCCGGAACAGATCGGTGTCGGTCGGCGCGAACCGAAGATCAGCTTCGGCGCGATCCTGACCGGCGACAGTTTTCTCAATTCGGAGCGCACACGGCGCCGCCTGTTCGAGCGGTTCGGTGCCCACGCCGTCGAGATGGAAGGCGGCGCGGTGGCGCAAGTCGCGCGACGCTGGGGCGACGACATTCCCGTCGTCAATATCCGCTGCCTCAGCGATCTGGCCGGCGCCGAGAGCCACCTCGACTTCCGTGCCTTCCTGCCGGTCGCCGCACGTTATGCCTCGCAGGTCGCGCACCGGCTGGCGCCGGTGATCTAGCGCGTTCTGCCGCGCGCTCGGTTCAGAAAAGACAAGGCCTACTGCTTCAGCACGCGGCCAGCCACGGCATCGAGCCTGGCGACCATGTCGGCCGATCGTGCCGCGGGTGCCGTTATGACGGCATGCTGAAGAGCGTGATCGCAGCCGGCCGGACACGGGCTGGGCCTTGCAGCCTTGAGCCGCGGCGCCATCATGGCGACCAGGGTCTTGGCCTTCTCGGCATTGGCGAGAAGCACGCGCACGATATCGGCGACCTGCACATGGTCATGATCGGGATGCCAGCAGTCGAAGTCGGTGACCATGGCGACGGTCAAGTAGCAAATCTCGGCCTCGCGCGCGAGTTTCGCCTCCGGCATGTTGGTCATGCCGATGACATCGCAGCCCCAGCTTCGGTAGAGTCTGGATTCGGCAAGGCTCGAGAACTGCGGCCCTTCCATCGCAAGATAGGTGCCGCCGAACTTGATGGGAAAGCCTGCCTTCTGGGCGCAGTCGTGGACAGCCTCGGCGAGCCGGTTGCAGGTCGGCTGCGCCATCGACACGTGTGCGACCAGCCCCTCGCCGAAGAAGCTCTTCTCACGGGCAAATGTGCGATCGATGAACTGGTCGACGACGACGAAATGCCCCGGCGGCAGATCTTCGCGCAGCGACCCGCAGGCCGAGAGCGAGAGGATGTCGGTAACGCCGGCCCGCTTCAGGGCATCGATGTTGGCACGATAGTTGATCGAGGACGGTGAATGGCGATGGCCGCGCCCGTGGCGGGGGACGAACACGACGTCGAGGCCGTCAAGAACGCCGAAAAGGAATTCATCGGAAGCCTCGCCAAATGACGAGGTGACCCGCCGCCATACCGGATCCTTGAGACCGGCCATGTCGTACACGCCGCTGCCGCCGAGAATTCCCAACACCGTCATCTGCTTCTCCCTGTTGGGCTTGGTGTATCATCCCGGCCGGGCAAAGGGGAGACATCCATGGGCAGACTCGACGGCAAGATCACCATCGTGACCGGTGCGACCAGTGGCATCGGCCGTCGCACTGTCGAGATTTTCGTCAGGGAAGGCGCCAAGGTCCTGGCGACGGGCCGACGCGAGGAACTCGGGCGCACGCTCGAAGCGGCACTAGGCAAGGACAAGTGTTTGTTCCGGCGTGCCGACGCCACAAACGAGGCGGACGTCAAGGCGATGATCGATGCCTGCCTTTCGAAATGGGGCCGGCTCGACTGTCTGTTCAACAATGCCGGCGGCCCGGCGCCGGTCGGCGGCATCGAGACGGTGCCAGTGGAAGGCTTCGATGCGGCCATGGCGACCCTGGTTCGATCGGTCATGCTGGGCATGAAACACGCCGCCCCCGTCATGATGAAGCAGGGTTCCGGCAGTATCATCAACAACGGCAGCGTGGCGGCCTCGCGCGCCGGCTATTCGACGTCGATGATCTACGGCGCCGCCAAGGCGGCGGTGAACCATCTGACGGTCTGCGCCGCCATGCAGCTCGGCGAAAGGAACGTGCGCTGCAACTCGATTTCTCCCGGCGGCATCGCCACCGGTATTTTCGCCAAGGCGCTCGGCCTGCCGCCCGACAAGGCCGACGGCTATGCCGACGCGATGAAGGCCGGCATGGCCAAGAACCAGCCGATCCCGCGCGCCGGCCTCACCGACGACATTGCCCATGCCGCGGTGTTCCTCGCGTCCGATGAATCGAGTTTCATCAATGGCCACGACCTCGTTGTCGATGGCGGAATGATCGGCGGTCGCATGTGGACGCCGCACCAGGAAGGCGTGAAGGCGATGCGCCAGGCCTTCGGCGTCGACGAGGCCTAGAAGCGGCGGCTCATTCCGCCGCCTGCTTACCCAGTCCCTTCGGTACCTGTGCGGCCGCGGCGCTGACGCGGGGGTTGGAGGTGACCTTGAGCGCTTCGGCTGCGTCCTTGTTCTCCATGATCTTGGCCATGACGGCCTGGCCGGCGCGATCGAAGACGGCGCGGTTTTCCCGGAGGTACTTCTGCGATTCGCGCAGCTTGGTGACGTAGCCGTTGATTTCGGGGATGACGTAGCGCGCAACCATGTCCCAGCTGCGGAAGGTGTTCTCCGGATTGGCCCAGTCGTGCACGAAGCCGACGCAGGTGCCGAAGCCACCGCTCTGGGCGATCACGTCCTTGATCATCTTCACCAGGTCGTCGGGCGTGCCGATGACGGCAGCCGAGCCTTCGCCCGACATCTCGTCGACGGCTTCGTCCGGCGACTTGTAGGGGGCGGTACCCGGCCGCTGCAGAGTGCCATGGACATACTCGTTGTGCCAGCGCATCAACCCATGCCGGGCTTCCTCTCGTGCCTTCTCGCGGGTCTCGGCGATGTGCCAGTTGAGCAGCACGCGCCAGTTCTTGCGGTCGACGGTCGTGCCGGCCTTCTTGGCGGCCGACTCGGCGAAGCCCCACTGCGTCGGCAGCGCCGTCAGGCCCTCGGTCGACATCGAGCCCAGCGAGATGATGCCGATGCCGTATTTGCCGGCCAGCGTCATGCCCGACGGGCTGATCTGCGACGCAACGGCGAACGGCATGTCCTCCTGCAGCGGCAGGAGCTGCAGCGCGGCATCCTGCATCGTGAACCATTCGGACTTGTGGGTGACGCGCTCGCCGGCGAAGAGGCGGCGGATGATGCCGATCGCTTCATCCTGGCGGTCGCGCTGGGTCATCGGATCGATGCCGAGCGTATGGGCGTCGGACGGCAGCGCCCCGGGACCCGAGCCGAAGATCGCCCGGCCGCCGGTCATGTGGTCGAGCTGCACCATGCGCTGCGCCACGTTGTAGGGATGGTGATAAGGCAGAGAGACGACGCCGGTGGCCAGCTTGATGCGCTTGGTGTGTTCGCCAGCCGCGGCGAGAAACATCTCGGGCGAGGCGATCATCTCCCAGCCCGACGAATGATGCTCGCCGCACCAGAACTCGTCGTAGCCCAGCTCGTCGAGATGCTTCACGAAAGCGATGTCGCGCCGGAACTGCAGCATCGGATTTTCGCCGATGGGATGATGAGGGGCGAGAAATGCGCCAAAGCCGAGTCGCGCCATGACAGAACCTCCACGAAAACTGACTTTTGGCCTAACATGGCAACGCCGCCGGGTCGATGCGCAGGTTGGTTTCGCCTACCGGATAGGGAACGCTATCGGAGAACCTGGAGTCAGAACGACGCTCCGCATCATCGGCAAGGCAAGCTCGATCAACGTCCGCAAGGTACTATGGGCCTGCGACGAACTCTGTATCGCCTTCGAACGCAGCGACGACGGTCCCGAACGCCGCTACAACCCCAACGGGCTGGTCCCGGTGATCGTCGACGGCGACTTCGTGCTGTGGGAATCCAACACCATCCTGCGCTATCTCGCGGGCAGGCATGGCGAGGCACTTCTGCCGCGCGAGCCGCGGACGCGAGCCACGATCGAGAAATGGATGGACTGGCAGGCGACGGAGTTCAATTCGGCCTGGCGCTACGCCTTCATGGCGTTGGTGCGCAAGGATCCGGTTTTCGATGATGTCCGCCAGATCGAGGCATCGAAGCAGGAATGGGCGCGGATGGTCGGCATCCTCGACGAGCAACTCACGGCGACCGGGGCGTTTGTCGCGGGCGCAGACTTCACACTGGCGGACATTCCAATCGGCCTGGCGGTCAATCGCTGGTTCATGACATCGATGCGGCGTCCGTCGTTTCAGGCCGTGGAAACCTACTACGAGCGCTTGAGCGAGCGGCCGGCCTTCATGGCGCATGGCCGGAACGGCATCGAATGAACGCCAAAGGTCGTATAGCTACGGCGGTGAGACAGCGGAAGTTGACCAGTCTGCCGTACCTGCAGAGCCTGCCGCCAAGGCAGCAAACGTCACCGTTCAATAGGGACGGTCAGGGCAGCGAGGCTCGAGACGTCGTCGCTACGGTCGAGCGCCCACACGGCGTCGATCAGCGGCCGGATGTCGTGGTGCGGCTCCCAACGCCGGACCTCGTCGCGCAGCTTGTCCTCGATTTCCGAGTCCTTGAGCGGGTTGGATGGGCTGCCGCGCGCCGCCTGCGTCGACAGGCTGTGCTTGCGGCCGTCCTGGGTCCAGACGTCCATCTCGGCGGCGATGGTCGAAAAGGCGGGATCGGCCGCGACCTCGAACCTGCCGCGCATATTCTTGATCGCAGGATCGTCGACGCAGGCATCGGTGAACTGATCGAGGCCCGCCTTGCCCAGTACCAGCGCCGCCGCCACCGCGTGCTGCAGACTCACCTGTGCCTCGCGGCCGGTCGCCACCTCGGCGCGGTCGGTGCGCTGTAGCAGCAGCGGGTTGCCGCGGACGGCAATCCGCTCGACCACGAGGTCCGGGTACTGGCGCCGCCAGTCGAGCGCACAGTCGAGCAAGGGATGGATCACGAAACCGGCAGGATAGGGCTTGATCGAGTTGCCGGTCACTTCCCAGCTCTTGCCGAGCCCGTCGAGCAGGGCCGCCCAGTCCGGCGGCTCGCCCATCGCTGCAAGAAAGCCCTGCGCGCCGGCGATCGGCTCCGGTGGGCCGGAAAAGCCCTTCTCGGCAAGCAATGCCGAGAACAGGCCGTTCCGCGCGGCATTGCCGACGCTGATGCTCTTGGCTGGCCAACCCAGGCATTCGCACAGGCCGGCCGACTGCGTCGAGGCGTTGCCGAGCGCCCACGCGATCGGTTCGGCGCCAAGGTCGAGCAGCTTGGCTGCGCCGGCCGCTGCGCCGAAGACACCGCAGGTCGAGGTGATGTGCCAGCCCTTGGGGTAGTGTCCGGGCGAAATGGCGCCACCGATCCGGCATTCGATTTCGAATCCGATCACGAAGGCCAGCAGGAACTGTGGCCCGGTCACGTGCCGCAGTTCGGCCAACGACAGCAGCGCCGGCGCCAGCGGCGAGGTTGGATGGACGACGGTAGGCAGATGCGTGTCGCAAAAGTCGAAGACATTGGCGCCGGCGGCATTCAGAAAAGCCGCGCCCAGGGCGTCGATCCGTTCGCTGCGGCCGACAATTGTCGCCTGCCGCCCGCCCGAGAATTCGGCGAGCGAGCTGAGCGCCAGTTCCACAGGCTGCGTACGGCATCCGGCGATCGCCACGGCAAAGAAGTTCAGCAAGGCACGCTTGGCTTCGTGACGTGCCTGATCGGGGATGTCCTGCCAAGTCGTCTTGGCGATGAATTGGGAAATTTCCCGGGTAACGCCTTGTCTTGGAAGCATTGGGTCCTTCGGATGCTGATCGTGGTGCGGCTATTCGCGTACGGCCGGTCCCTCGATGGCGAGAGCCGCGTTTTCGGGTGGCCGTACGTCCTCGTCGAGGCGCAGGCAGCCGGCGTTGAGCCCGTCGCCCGGTGCTTTGTCGACTGGCGCGATGAAAAGGGCGGTCGTTTTCAACTCGCCGACGGCGAGCCGGGCTTCGCTCAGCCAGCGCGTGGCGCGGATCGAGGCGCCGGCCTTGTCGAGCCTTACCCAGCCGCAGATGACCGTGCGTTCTCCGGAGTCGTCGATGCGGATATGGGCCGTGTCATTGCCCTTGAAGGCGCCGGCGGCGCTGGTCACGCGCCATTCGAATGGCACCGCGCGATAGCGCTGGGCGTCGGCGGCAGACACATCGATGGTGCCGACATAGTCGGCCTTGGCGAGCGCTGGGTCGCGGATCCAGCCCTGTGAGACGGCAATGCCGAACAGCACCAGGCAGCGCCCAGCACCAGGATCGCCCAGCGCGGGATGCCGGTCATGCTCAGGCGAGGATCGTCGTCAGGCCGCCGTCGACCACCAGCGTATGGCCGGTGATATAGGCGCCGGCATCGGAGGCGAGCAGCAGCAGCGCGCCGCGCAGGTCTTCCGGCTTGCCCCAGCGGTGCGACGCCGTGCGCTGTTCCAGCATGGCGCTGAAGTCCCTGTTCTTCTGCAGCGGCACATTGAGTTCGGTGCGGATGTAGCCGGGCGCGATGGCGTTGGCGGTGACGTGCGGGCCGTACTCGACCGCGAGGTTCTTGGTAAGCCCGACCAGCCCGTGCTTGGCCGAGACATAGCCCGCCACCGAGGCGCGGCCGAGGATCGCCATGACCGAGGAGATATTGACGATGCGGCCATATTTGCGCGCCAGCATGTGCCGTCCGACCTCGCGCGCCAGCACGAACTGGCTGATCAGGTCGGTCTCGATCACCTTGCGAAAATCTGCGGTCGCGGTGTCGACGATATTCTCGCGATGGATGACGCCGGCGTTGTTCACCAGCACGTCGATCCGGCGGTGCCGGCGCACGATGGTCTCGACCTGTTCCCGCACGGCCGCCTCGTCGGTGATGTCGAGCGGCACGACATGGGCCTTGCCGCCTTTCTTTGCGATGGCCCGGGCCGTGGCTTCCAGCTCTTTGACGGTGCGGCCGGCGCAGAGCACGGTGGCGCCGGCACCGGCCAATGTGAGGGCCATGTCGCGGCCCAGGCCGCGCGACGCCCCGGTCAGCAACACCACGCGGTTCTTCAGCGAAAACAGGTCTGCCATGGGATGCTATCCTAGCCTATGAAGGGCACTGCGAGATATCGGGAGAAAACGACATGGCAACGAAGAACAAGGTGGCGATCGTGACGGGCTCGGCGACGGGCCTCGGGGCTGCATGCGCGATCGACCTCGCGGGCCGCGGCTGGAACGTCGCGATCAATTATACCAAGAGCAAGAAGGAAGCCGACGACACCTTTTCCGCGGTGAAGGCCAAGGGCGTCGACGCCATCCTGGTGCAGGCCGACATGGGCCAGGACGCCGACTGTCGGAAACTCGCGGCCGAGACCATGAAGAAGTGGGGCCGCATCGACGGCCTGGTCAACAATGCCGGCACGACCAAGTTCCAGAGCCAGGGCGACCTCGACGGCGTCACGCCGGAAGACTTCGACCGCATCATGCGCGTCAACGTCACCGGCCCCTACATGATGAGCCGTGCCGTCTATCCGACGATGAAGAAGCAATGGGACGAGAGCCAGGACCGCGGCTCGATCGTGAACATCTCCTCGATCGCGGGCGTCATGGGCGTCGGCACGTCGATCCCCTACGCCGCCTCCAAGGGCGCGCTCAACACGCTCACTCTGTCGCTGGCGCGCTGGTTCGGACCGGCGGTGCGGGTGAACACGGTGTGCCCCGGCTTCATCCAGACCCGCTGGCTGCTGGGCGCGCTCGGCCAGGAGAACTACGAGAAGCTGCGCGATGCCCAGGAGCAGACCACGCCGCTCCGCCAGGCCGGCACACCGGAGCAGATGGCCGAGGCGGTGATGTTCTTCCTGACCAGCGCCAGCAACATCACCGGTGAATTCCTGATCGTCGATGCCGGTACCCATCTCGGCGGCCTGCCGATGAAGGGGCGGTAGGTCCGCGCCGGCCTCTGCTGGCAGAATGCCAGCATTGGGAAAAGTTCGCTGCGGAATTGACAGATTCAGCAGATTCTGTGCTATATTCCTGATATCGTCGCCACGAGGCCTGTCCCAAAGGCCCGGGCCTTCGGATGTCGCTCCGAAGACGTGACGATCCAAATCTTTGGCCATGCCCCGCCCGGCGCGCCCGCCGGGTCAACTCCTTCGAGGACAAGGGGAGGTCCCGCGGTCTTGAGCCGTGAGTAGCAAGCAAAGGCTGCCCCCGCCGACGATCCGTCCGGCAGGTGGGGTGGACCGAGGTGCGGGCAACGCATC
>CALDNT010000223.1 GCA_937915145.1 uncultured Reyranella sp. | reverse complement strand
GCCGTCGCTCACCTTCATCGGAAACCTGGCCGGCCGCTTCTCGAGAAAGGCCACCACGCCTTCCTTGACGTCAGCCGACTTGCCACGGGCATAGATGCCCTTGGAGTCGACCTCGTGCGCCTCCATCGGATGCTCGGCACCCAGCATCTTCCAGATCATCTGCCGGTTGAGCGCCACCGAGACCGGCGCGGTGTTGTCCGCGATCTCGCGCGCCAATGCATGGGCCGCCGGCAACAATTCATCGGGTTTGTGGATCGAACGCACGAGCCGCCCCGCCAATGCTTCCTCAGCCGGAAAGACACGCCCGGTCAACACCCATTCCAGCGCCTGCTGCGGTCCGACGAGACGCGGCAGGAACCAGCTTGAGCAGGCCTCCATGACGATGGCGCGGCGGGTAAAAACGAAGCCGTAGCGTGCGGCCTCCGAGGCGAGGCGAACGTCCATCGCAAGCTGCATGGTGATGCCGACACCGACCGCCGGGCCGTTGCAGGCGGCGATCGTCGGCTTCAGCGACTCGTAGAGGCGAAGGGTGAAGAGGCCGCCGCCGTCGCGATGGCCGTCGAGGCCGGGATCGACTGGACCGCGATTCTCGGCGTTGAAGGTATTGGCGCCTCCCGAAAGGTCGGCGCCGGCACAGAAGCCGCGACCGGCGCCAGTGAAAATGACGGCGCGCACGTCGTCGTCGCGGTCGGCACGGTCCATTGCGTCGAGCAGCTCCGACAGCATCCTGCCGGTGAAGGCATTGAGCTTGTCCGGCCGGTTGAGCGTGATGGTGAGAACGCCGTCCCTGGACGCGTATGTGATCTGCTCGTAATCCACAACTCTTTCCCTCAGGTCTGGTTGATGAGCAGCACACCGCCCATGATAAGCGCAATGCCGCCGATCTGCTTGATGCCGAACGGCTCGCCGAACAGGAAATGCCCAAGCACCGCAACCAGCGCGTAGGACAACGACACACTGGGAAACGCGACGGACACCGGAATTTTCCGCAAGGCCACGATGTAAAGGAAAGCCGCCGACCCATAGAGCGCCAACCCACAGATCGTCGAGGGCCGCATGAGCTGACTGATAAAATCCGGCGCATCGGCACCGGCCTTCAGGAGCATCTGGCCGGCAATACCGGCGAGGATGCCGATTCCCAGGGCCACGTAATAGACCGTCATCGTTCAGGACTCCGCTTCCGAGGACTCGCGGTAGGGTTGCCCGCCCGCCCGTGTGTTGGCTCGCGGCCGTTCGACCTCGAGGCTGCCGCCCGATTCGTTCGCACTGCGGCGGAAAACCTCACGCACTAGGTACTGTGGCTTGCGGTTCACCGCGAGAAACATGCGGCCGAGATATTCGCCGATCACGCCGATCAGCACGAGCTGAACACCGGCCAGAACCAGCACTGCGACCATCAGCGAGGCCCAGCCTTGTGGCGGCGAGTGCGAGATGACGGCCTCGACGATGGTGATGACCGCGGCAAGGGCGCCCAACGCACCGAACGCAAGGCCCGACAGCGTGGCAAGGCGCAACGGCATGACCGAAAAATTGAGGAACATCGCCAACCACAGACGCACCAGGCGGCGCAGCGTGTAGTTCGAATTGCCTTCGAAGCGCGGCAGGTGGTGGACTTCGAGGCGACCGACGTTCTGGGTCACCTGAAAAACCAGCCCGTCTATGTAGGGATAGGGGCCCTCGTAAGTCCCGACGATGCGCTCGCACACGAACCGAGAAATGCAGCGGAAGCTCGAAAGATAGAGCCCCCGCGGCTTGTCGATCAGCCGGTCGGCGCACCAGTTGGTGAAGCGGCTGCCAAGGTTGCGCCAGGCGGCGTGCTTTTTCTCGGCATAGTAGGTGTAGACCGCATCGTAGTTGCCGTCGCGGGCATGCTCGAACAGGCGCGTCACCTCGGCCGGCGGATTCTGCAAGTCGTCGTCCATCGTAATTGCATAGGCACCGCGCGCGCGGGAGAGGCCGGCCATCACCGCGTTGTGTTCTCCGAAATTGCGGCTGAGACTGAGGAGCGTGATCGGCGCTCCCGGCGCGGCGGCAAGCTGCTTGCAGACATCGAGGCTATTGTCCGGACTGCCGTCGACCACCAGCACGATTTCCAGCCCGCCGTCGATCTCCAGCGCACGTAGCGCGGCCACCAGCTCGCCAATCGTCGAGGCGCCCTGATAAACCGGAACAACGACGGACAGGGCCGGCAATGTGGTCGCGAGGTCAGTCATCGCGCACCGCTTTCGGCGTCGTCGTGTTCGACAGGACGGTGAAGCAGCATCTGAGGCAACAAGAGCGCCTTCCAGCAACTGGATTTCAGGACGCGAAACCCGAAGCCAGTAACCAAGCCATGGGCCCGGCTACGGGTGAAGCGGCCGACATTGTGCACGCACCTGTCATGCACCGACAATAGCGAGGCGTGGGCACTCGATGACGCCGGCGCCAGCGCAGCCAGGCCGCGGTGCCACCACATCCGATCCTCGATCGCATGCATGCGTTCAAATTTCGCCCGTTCCACGCCCTGCCCGTTCCTGCAAGCCTCGTCTTCCCGCCTGCTTATGATATCTTCACCCCGCTTTGCCAACTGTCCCGACCAAACCTCCGGCGATTTCGCCGCGCATCGAACGGCTGCTGCTGGTGCCGCTGTTTGCACTGCCCGTACTGTGGCTGGCGGGCTACTTCTTTCCTCCGATCAATCACGACGTGGCCGCGATCCTCGATGTCTCCGCCCGCTGGGTCGGTGGCGAGAAGCTCTATGTCGAGGTGATCGACGAGAACCTGCCGCTCGCGTTCATCGTCCATGCCCTGCCGGTTGTCACGGCCAGACTCCTGCCGGGCAGCATCCCGTTCTGGTTCACCGCCTGGGTGGTTGCGGGCATCTTCGCCTCGTTCATGGCCTGCCGGCGCATGGTCCACCTTGTTCCTTCGGCCGACCATGCGCTCACCGCGGCACTGCTGCCGCCGGTCCTGCTGTTCCTGTTCTCGGTGCTTCCCAACGAGCATTTCGGCCAGCGCGAACACATAATGTTCGTGGCCTGTGCGCCGTATCTGATCGCCTCGATGGCCCGCGCCGAAGGCGTGGCTCTTGGCCGAACGGGTGCGATCGCCATCGGCGTCGTGGCCGGCGTAGCTCTGGCGATGAAGCCTTACTTTCTAGCGATGCCCGCGGCGGTGGAACTTTACCTGCTGTTGCGGCGCGGCTGGCGACCAACACTCGCTGACCCGATTCCTTGGGCCATCGGCCTGGTGGCGATGGCCCATCTGGTGTCGATGTACACGATCTTTGCCGACTACGGCTTCGTGGTGATGCCCCTGGCGATCGAGGCCTACACACCGGTCGGCGACGCGAGTTGGCGCGGCGTATTGACCAGCAACGTGCTCGGCCCAACCCTGATCGCTCTCGTGATCTTCGGCCTCATCGCCATTATCTTCACGCAGACCATTTCCGCCCGTGTCCTCGTCATGTTCGGCATCGGCGCTGCACTGTCGGCCGTCGCCCAGGCCAAGGGCTGGCCCTATCACGTGCTGCCGGCACTGTCGGTCGCGATCATGCTGGCAGCGCTCACCGTCTCCCAGACCGTTGACCGCTACCTGCCGATCAGCCGAGTTGGCCATCACCTGCCGGTGTCGGTGATCTCGGCCACCTTGATGGTATTGCTCTACTTCCAGGCGGCCCTCTATACGCCGCCGTTCTACAAGCAGCGCCAGTACGAGGATTCGATCGGCGGGCGGCTGGCGCATGTCATCGAGCAGAATGCGCCCCACCGAACCTTCCTTGTCCTGTCACCCGGTATCTATCCGCTGTGGCCGATGATCAACTACGTCGAAGGCCGCATGACCATGCGGTTCCTGAGCCTATGGGTATTGCAGGGCGTATATGCGACCTGCGACGACTTTCCCGCACTCTACAATCCGCCCGACACGATGGGAGAACCCGAGAAATTCGTCTTCGACGCGGTCAGCGAGGATTTCGCCCGCGAGCATCCCGACCTGCTGATTGTCGATCGCATCGCAGGTATCCCGCGCTGCCAGGGCAAGGAATTCGACTATCTCGAATACTTCCTGCAGAACCGAGTCTTCGCCGACGCTTTCGAGGACTACGAACACCTCATGGATTTCGACCGCTACATAATCTACCGGCGGAAGAAAAAAAAGTAGCGACGGCTCACGCGCCCCACTTGCCGAGTGCCTTGCCGCGTAACGCTTCGGGGATCTTCTCTATGTCCGGCACCTTGAAAACACCCGATGCCACGAGCACGATCTCGTCGCCGCAGACCAGATCGCAGCTCGCGAAGCAGAAGTTGACGGTGCGGCGGGCGATGCGCGCCGTCCCCTCGAGCCATTGGCCGAGCCTCGCGCCGCGCACGAACTCGGTGCCGAGCGAGACCGTGGGATGAGGCCAGCGGATGCCGGTAGCGTGGCCCGAGCCGGCGCCCATTACCATGTCGGCGACGGTCACTAGCAGTCCGCCATGCGCCCAGCCCATCGGATTGCCGTGACGCTTCTCGAGCGGCAGCCCGACCCGGAGCTTTTCACCCTCGACTTTGAACCAGAGCGGCCCGATCAGGCCGACGAAGTCGTCGGCCACCTCGAGCTTGCGAAAACCTTCAGGAATGAGCGGTTCGGTCATGTCGGCAATCCATTCTGGGAGGCGGCAAGGCGATCGAGCAGGGCACGCACGGCCGGATCGAACGGCGTGCTGCGGTGGGTTTCCTCGTTGAGGGACACCATGATGGCGCGCAAGACAGCGGTACAGTTGCCGTCGCCATCGAACAATCCATGTCCGACCACGAACTTGCGCTCGTGCGCCTCGATGACCCGCGCGCAGGCGGCGGCACGGCCGGGATAGAACATCTGTCGCCTGAAATCGACCTCGAGGCGTCCGACCACGACACGGAAGTAGGGAACGCCGGCCGTGCGAATGATTTCGCGCATGTAGGATACGCGCGCGCTTTCCAGCAGCTGCAGGAACGCACCGTTGTTGATGTGGCCGTTGGCGTCCTGGTCGGCGAACCTGAGGTGCTCCGGGGTCGAAAAGCCGTAGATGCCGCGATCGGCGAGATCAAAAGCCATGAAGTCTAGCGCTCCGTGAATTCCAAGGTCAGATGGGCGGCCTCCGACGGCGGCACGATCAGCCGGCGAGGGTCGGGCTTCACGATCCTGACGCCGTTCCCGGTCAGCAAGGCCTCGCAGGCAGCGAGATCGTCGATCCGGACCGAGAGCAGTGCCGGATGATCTCCTGGCCGGACCGGCACGATGCCGGGATAGCGCGCGGCATAGTCCTGGCGCGTGAGATAGCGAACCGGCTGGGTGCCGGTATCGACCACCAGGCCTTCGCCTTCGCGCGTGACCGAGCCTGCACCGAAATACTTCTCCAATTCGGGAATCCACTTTGCCGGTTGGTCGGCGATCACCGTCACGCCCAGAATGCCCTGTGCCCCGTTGGGATGCTTCGCCCATTCGGTCCGGTAGACGAACTGAGGCGTCAGTTGTTCGCAGACGAAGAAGCCAACCACCGGCATGTTTGTCTTGGGAATGCGTACCGTACGGAACCTGGCGAGTTCGGCCTTGCCCGCGACCTCGACCACGCGATCGAAGAAGAGCGGTGCATCCGGGTGCAGGCCCGCCTGCTGGAAGGCCTCGAAGGCGAGGTCAGCCCCGTCGGTGGCGAGCGCCACGTTGGCGAGCCCGCCACCGTTCTTCAGCCATTCGCGCCGCTCGGCATTGAATACCGTATTCTCGACGATGCCCAGGATCTCGAAATAGTCCTGGCCGAAGATCATCAGGTGATTGGCGGTACCAAGCTTCTTGTGGAAACCACGCGGCCGTACCTGGAATCCCAATCGGCGATACGCCACCTCGGCAGCATCGATACCGTCGGCCATGACCACGACGTGGTCGAGTCCCCTTACCGCACGCTTCATGCCGGCCTTCTCCGCACCATGTTGATGCCCTTCACCGTCACCACCAGCTCGCCCTGCTGATTGGTGGCACCCCAATGCTCGTGGATCACGCCGAGTGCAGGCTTGCTCTTCGACGGCACCTTCGCGGCGCACTCCACCCAGGCCGTGAGCGTATCGCCGGGCCGCACTGGCTTCAGCCAGCGGATCTCATCAAGGCCCGGCGACCCGAGTGCCGTGCGGGTATCGATGTAGCTTTCGACGAACAGCCGCATCAGTTTGGAGGTGACGTGCCAGCCCGAGGCAACGAGACCACCGAACATCGAAGCTTCGGCGGCCTTGGCGTCGATATGGAAACTTTGCGGATCGTAAAGCCGGGCGAATTCGACGATCTCCTGGGCCGTGAAGCTCGTGGAACCCAGTGGGTACCTTCTCCCCACCTCGTAGTCTTCCCAGTAGCGCGGCGCGTCGTGCACGTTTGTCATCCTGTACGCGTGAAACATCCCTCAAGACGCCGGAAGATGCGTTGCAGCACGCCGCATGACAAGCTGTATGCCGCGCGCCTACACTCATGCATGTCCCGCGACAAACGGCTTCAGGATCGCTCGATCTATCCGCACTGGTGCACCGATACGGTGCGCTTCTCCGACCAGGACGCCGCCGGCCACGTCAACAACGTGGCGCTCTGTGCCTATCTTGAGACCGCCCGCCTCACGTTTATTCGCGACGTCGGCATGATGGCCCGCAGCGAGGACGGCGTGCGCGGCATTTCGGCAGGCATGAACGTGAGCTTCCTCGCCGAATCACACTGGCCGGGCCAGGTCGAACTCGGCACTGGCGTCATTGGAACCGGCACCAGTTCGATCACGGTCGGCTCGGCTGCCTTCAAGGACGGGCTATGCATCGTCGCGGCCGAAATGACCATCGTCCGGCTCAAGGGGAAAACGCCGCATCCGCTCAATCCCGGGCTACGGGCCGAGCTGGAAAAGTACCGTTTGAAAGGCTTTTAGATCGCTTGACCCGATCAGAAGCCGTGCTTATCTTTGCGCCTGCGAGTAAGTCGCAACTGCACGAAAACGAGCCAGTCGCCAATGTACCTCTGCATCTGCCAGGCCATTCGGGAACGCGATGTCGACGCCGCCGTCCGGGCTGGCGCGCGCCGCCCGTCGGACGTGTTCCGCGCCTGCGGTAAGAGCCCGCAATGTGGCGGCTGTGCCTGTGACCTGCGCCAGCGCATCGCCGACACGATCGCGGCCGAAGGCACTCTCCAGCCGAACCTGCTTGCCGCCGATTAGCTCGGGCCTTTGCCCTCGCCTATCTGGCTTTGCAGGTAGTTCTGCTCGCCGACCTTCTCGATCAGTCCGATCTCCGTCTCCAGGAAATCGATATGCTCTTCGGCATCCTCAAGGATGTCGACAACGATCTCGCGGCTGACGAAATCCTTGGCGGTCTCACAGTGGGCCGCCGCGGATACCAGAGCGTTGCGCGCAGCGGTCTCGAGCTTGAGGTCGGCAGCCAGACACTCCGCTACCGTCTCGCCGATCGCCAGCTTGCCGAGATCCTGGAGATTCGGCAGTCCGTCGAGTAGCAGGATGCGCGCGATCAGCTTGTCGGCATGCTTCATTTCGCCGATCGATTCCTCGTAGATCTTCTTGCCAAGACGATCGAAGCCCCAATGCTTCATCATACGCGCATGCAGGAAGTACTGGTTGATCGCCGTCAGCTCGTTCTTCAAAAGCTTGTTCAGTTCGGCGATAATTTGCGGATTGCCTTTCACGGCTGCTCTCCTCGGCGATGACTACCGCATAGAGATACTCGCTGCCACACGTGGCGCAACCACGGAGTGAGCGACTGAGAACCGTTCGCGAGGAAATATTCCGAGGCGTAAATACGCGACCGCATCGGCCCGTGAAAATGCGACGCAACAAAAGCCTCATTCTGTCGTTACATAGTATCGACGACAGTAATCATCAGGAGTACCGATCATGCCGTTGGACAAAGTGAAAGCCCCCTTCACGCTACCCAAGCTGCCCTACGCCGATGACGCGCTTTCGCCGGTGGTTTCAGCCAAGACGATTTCCTTTCACTACGGCAAGCATCATGCAGCTTACGTCACCAAGCTGAACGAACTGGTCGCCGGCACACCTTACGAAGCACTGTCACTCGAAGAGATCATCGTGCGCTCGGCCAAGGACAAGGAAGCGCCGGCCAAGCCGATTTTCAACAATGCCGCGCAAGCTTGGAACCACACCTTCTATTGGCACAGCATGACACCTGCGGGCAGCACGCCGGCGGGCAAGATGAAGGACGCGCTGGACAAGAGCTTCGGCGGCCTCGACGCTTTCAAGAAGGCCTTCACCGCGGCGGCGGTCGGCCAGTTCGGCAGCGGCTGGGCCTGGCTGATCAAGGGCAAGGACGGCGCGCTCAAAATCGAGACGACGTCCAATGCGGACACACCCATCGCCCATGGCGGCACGCCGCTGCTGGTCGCTGATGTTTGGGAGCACGCCTACTACCTCGACTTCCAGAACCGCCGGCCCGACCACGTCGCGGCCTGGCTGGACAAGCTCGCGAACTGGTCATTCGCCGAGAAGAATCTCGATTAGTAGCGGAAGGTGATGTTCACCGAGCCGAACTGCGTGAAGCGGTCCTGCTGGTAAAATTCGGGCGTGCGCAGCACCTGCGTGTAGGTGAAGCGCACGCCGCCATAGAGGATTGCCAGGCCGATCTGGGCCTCGCCGACAAAGGGACGGTGACCGACGCTGAGGCTGTAGCCGTCGGTGTTGCCGTCGAGGAAGATGTTGCGCCCGACCACCTGGGCGTCAAGGCCAGCGAACAGATACCAGCCGAAACTTCCATCGCCAATGAACGCTTCCGAGCCAGGCAGCGCCGGCCGGGCACGCGTTGGCCCGAAATCGTCGCGCAGGTTCTTGCCGATGCGTCCTGTGCCGCCGACGCTGGCGTAGGTCGCGACATTGCCCAACGCGGCACCAACGCGCGGGATGAAGTCGACCTCCAGCTTCGGATCCTCGATCAGGACGGACCTCCCGGTGCGCCATCGGCGCTCGAAAGCGAGTCCCAGGGTTGGTTCGTTGTGCAGTTGGTTCGCCCAACCATAGGTCGGCGCCACGCCGATCAGCGTGTGCCAATTGTTCTGGACGATGGCGCCACCGGCTGCCGGACCGATCACGCCGGCGTCGAATTGCAGCGTATCCAGCCGTATCGGCTCATCGATGCCGGTCTTCGCGTCCGGTCGCTTGTAGGTGTATTGCAACGCAACGGCCCCATAGAGCCACGCGGCGTAGGGGCGGTCGTTGTAAATCGGCTGCGTGGCATAGGTATCCTCCGGCGTGTAGAGGTTCTGGCCGAACGACAGGCCGACGCGGCGGATCACCGAAGTCGCGGGCGCTTCGCCGAAAAACGTCGGCACCGTCGTCAATGCCACCAGGCCGGGTTGCATCTCGATCAAAGCCGGCGACAACCAGCCCATGCGAAGACCGCTCGTATAGTCGCGATCGGACCGGTTGAGGCGGTTAAAGACGTCGTTCTCGACCTGAAACGTATAGATACTGCGTTGTTCGTCCTCTGTCGCGGACACCCGCGGCGCCGGCGTCTGGGCGCAAAGCCCGACGACGCTCGCCATGAACACCGCCATCGCCACGGCGATGGTCGTGGCAACCCTGCATTCCATGAGATCATCAACGCCCAGACCGCCAAGAGGTTGCGTCTCACCTCGCGTTGGCGGCCGACGCTACTTGCCACAGTTCGGACCGCCAGCGCACGGCGATCAGCAGCGTGAACCCGATCCCCAGCAGGCTGTAGGCCGTGCCGGTCAAGGCAAAGCCGGCGTGCTCGACCAGCGGCCCCGACAGCATCAGTCCGACCGGCAGGCCGTAGACCGCCAGCATGCGCACGCCCATGACGCGGCCGCGGAAGGTAGGTTCTGTGACGCGCAACAGGATGACCGCCATCGGAATCATGCAGAAGCTTTGCACAAATCCCGCGGCGAACAGGATCGCCTCACCCAGCAGATGCTGCTCGACCCAGGAAAAAGCGAGATTGAACGAAAACCAAGCCAGCGAGCACACGATCATGGTGCGCGCCGGCCGGATCCGCGCGCCATGCGTCGACACCATAATCGAGCCGAGCAGGGCACCGCCGGCGAAACTCGCGATCAGCCATCCGAGTCCGGTCTGGTCGAGGCCGTATATGTTCCTGGCGACGTAGGCGAGCAGCGACCCGACCAGCGGATAGGCGGCGAAGTTGATAAGGAAGGCCAGCAGCATCACGGCCCGCACGACCGGCGTCGCCCAGACGTAGGCAAAGCCCTCCCGCAGTATCCGCAGCGGCGAGGACCGTTCCGCTCCCTCGCCCAGTACCCGCAATCGCCGGATCCCGACTCCCAGAGTCAGGGCGAAGCTCATGGCATAGACCGCACTCACCCCGACATAGGCCAGACCCGATCCCAGAGCAGCCACGAGAGCGGCACCGGAAAGCGCCCCGACCACGCGCGCCGAATCGGCGGTGGTGCGCGACACCCCCATGGCCGGCATCAGATAGTCGGCCGGCATGGTCTCGCCGACCAGCAGGTTGCGCATGGTGATGTCGGATGGCCGCACCAGGCCCATCGCCGCAGCGAGCACCAATATCGGCACCGGCGAGGCAAGGTCGGTGAGGAACAGAGCCATCAGTGCCAGTGCCAGCGCGAAATAGGTAGCGCGCATCAGGCAGAGCAGATTGCGGTTGCCGAAGCGGTCCCCCGCCATGCCGAACAGAGGCGAGATCAGCGTGCCGAGGAACTGCAGGGATCCGAAAAC
>CALDNT010000222.1 GCA_937915145.1 uncultured Reyranella sp. | reverse complement strand
GGCACATCCCAGTTGGCGCGTGCCAGCAGCAGGCCCCAATGGGCCTTGTGCGCCGAGGTGGTCCACACCTTCTGGCCGTTGATCACCCACTTGTTGCCCTGGCGGTCGGCGCGGGTCACGGCGCCTGCCATGTCCGAGCCGCTGCCCGGTTCGCTGAACAGCTGGCACCAGGTGTCCTCGCCGGTCAGGATGCGCTTGAGGAATTTCTCCTTATGCAGGTCGGTGCCGTGGTCGAGGATGGTCGCGGCGGCCAGCGTGCGGATGCCGGCCTTGGCGACGCCGACGGCACCGATGCGGGCAAATTCCTCGTCGACCACCGAATTGAACTTCACCGGCAGGCCGCGGCCATACCATTGCTTGGGCCAATGCGGTGCGCCCCAGCCCGATTCGCAGAGTTTCAGGCGCCACTCCACCAGGCCGAACCCGGAATTCCAGTTGGCTTCCAGCCAGGCACGGACTTCGGCGCGGACCGAGTCTTCGGTGGATTCGCTCATGTGCGGTCTCCCCAATGCTGCATCATCGTTTCTCGATGCTGGTTCGCGTCGCCGAACAGGATCTCGGAACTCTTGGCGCGCTTGAACCAGAGATGCGTGTCGTTGTCCCAGGTGAAGCCGATGCCGCCATGCATCTGCACGGCATGGATCGCTGTCTGCAGATAGGCCTCGGCCGCCGTCGCCTTGGCGAGCGAGGCGATCATCGGCAGATCGTCGTCGCCTTCGTCAATCGCCGCTGCGGCATAGTAGGCGGCTGACTTCGCCATCTCGACATCGACCAGCATGTCGGCTGCCTTGTTCTTGGTGGTCTGGAACGAGGCGATGGAGCGGCCGAACTGCATGCGCATCTTGACATAGCCGAGCGCGTCTTCGCGCAGCCGTTCGGCGCCGCCGACCATCTCGTTGGCAAGGCATACGATCACCTGCTGCATGGTTTTGGCGAAGGCCGCCGCCGCCTTGCCCTCGCCGCCGAGCAGGCTCGCTTCGACGCCGTTGAAGGTGAGGCGCGCCAGCTTGCGGGTTTCGTCCATGGTCTTGAGCAGCCGCCGTTCGAGGCCCGCCGCCTTGCCATCGACGGTGAAGAAGGAGAGTCCCCTGGCGCCCTTGCTGCCGGGCTTGCGCGCCAGCACGACGATGAGATCGGCGGTGTGGCCGTCGAGCACGAAGCTCTTGGTGCCGTCGAGCTTGTAGCCGCCACCCGATGGTGTCGCAGTCGTGCCGACGCTGGCGGCATCGTTCAGGCCGCTGTCCTCGGAGAAAGCCAGTGTGGCGGTGACGTCACCCGAGGCGATCCCCGGCAGCAGCGCCTTCTTCTGCACCTTCGTGCCGGCGTTGAGAATCGCCGCGGTGGCCAGCACCGCAGTCGAGAAGTACGGCGCGCACAACAGGCTGCGGCCCATTTCTTCCAGCACGATGCCAACCTCGCCATAGCCGAAGCCGCCGCCGCCATAGGCTTCGGGAATGTGCATGGCGGTCAGGCCAAGTTCCTGATTGAGCTTCTTCCAGCCTTCACGATCGAAGCCCTGCTCGGTCGCCATCAGGCGCCGCACCTCCTTGGCCGGCGACCGCGCCTCCAGCGCGCGCCGCAGGCTGGTGCGAAACTCGTCCTGCTCCGGCGTAAAGCTGAAACGCATGGCTACTCCTCCCCGTATCGCGACACTCTTGTTGCCGCTATTTTCCCTCTTATGAGCGGCCCGGCAAGAACATCCCCCATGGAACGCGCACTTGGTGCGGCGTGCGCAGCCGCAGAGCGGGGCGAGGTGCCGGTTGGCTGCGTGATCGTGTCGCCGGATGGCGTCGTGCTGGCGGAGACCGGCAACCGCTGCGAGGCCGACCGTGACCCCACGGCGCATGCCGAGCTGCTGGCCATCCGCGCTGCGGCACAGACGCTCGGCTCGCCGCGGCTGGCCGGTTGCGATCTCTACGTCACCCTGGAGCCCTGTCCGATGTGCGCCCAGGCGATTTCCTTCGCGCGGCTGCGGCGTGTCTATTGGGGGGCTTCGGATCCCAAGGGCGGTGGCGTCGAGCACGGACCGCGCATCTTCGATCAGCCGACCTGCCATCACCGGCCCGAGCTTTACCCGGGCGTAGGCGAAGTCGAGGCGGCGGCGCTATTGCGCGATTTCTTCAAGGCGCGGCGGTAGTTCGTCAGGGTTTGACGAACTTCAGCACGAACTCATCCTTGGGCTGGGGCGGGTCCGGCGTGTTCTCGTCGCGCGGATCGTTGGGATTGCGCAGGAAGTTCCCCTCGGCCACCAGCTTGAAGCCCGCAGCCTCGACTTCCTTGCGGAGAAACGCTTCCTCGATGCGATGGAGGGTGCCCGATTCGGATATGCCGGTGCCGGAACGGCCCGCGTGGTCAGCGATGACGTAGAGGCCGCCGGGCTTCAGCGCACGGAAGGCCGCCTGGTTCATCTTGTCCCGGTCGACGTTCAGAAATCCGAGATCGTGATAGTTGAACATCAGGGTCACGAGATCGAAGTGGCTGTCGGCGAGTTCGGGCGGCAGCGGATCCTCGAACGGCCGCGAGATGGCGGTGATCGGCGCGGCGGCAACGCCGGCGGTCTTGAGCTTGTCGCTGCGGTCGGCGAGGGCCGCCGGCGAAAGGCGGCGCGGCGCGGGAGGGGCTGCCGGCGGGGCACTTGCCACGGCACCTGCCGTCGGATTGGAATTGCCTTCGGGCGCCGCCGGCCGGGGCGCGGGCTGGTTGGGATCGCGCGGCCGGCTCTGGCCATAGACGGCGCCGGATGGCCCGATCGTGCGGGCCAGCAGTTCCGTCGTGTAGCCGCCGCCGGCGCTGAGATCGAGGGCGGTGATGCCGGGACGAATGGCGATGAAGACCAGCATCTCCTCCGGCTTGCGCCTCCGGTCGTTGACGCGGTCGGCGTCGCTGCGATCGGGGCTCGCCACGATTTTGGCGGCCTGCTCGGGCGAAACTGTCTGCGCCTGGACGATGCTGGCGCCGAGCACGATGCCAAGCATGGTGGCCAGAAAAGCTAAGAGGTCACTGTGTCCGATCTTCATGAGGCTGCTCTCCATTCGGCCTGAACGTCCACGTCCGCATCGGTCACCGCGAGCCGCTGCCGCTCGAACGCCTCGGGCGTCAGCCGCGACAATGCCCACACCGCGGCGCCCCGCACCAGAGGCGACGGATCCTGGAGCAGCCGCTCGACGGCGGGCAGGGCCGCCGCCGGCGCGCCGCTGTTGCCCAGTGCATAGGCGACGTTCCTGATGAAGCGGTCGCGGCCGATGCGCTTGATCGCGGTGCCGGCGAAGCGCCGGCGGAAGGCAGCATCGTCGAGCGCGGCCAGCTCTGCCAGAGCGGGCGCGGTGAGTTCAGGGCGCGGCACGAAGGCTGCTTCCTGCGCTGTCTTGGCGAACTTGTTCCACGGGCACGCGGCCAGGCAGTCGTCGCAGCCGTAGATGCGGTTGCCGAGCGCTGCACGGAACTGGCGATCGATGGCGCCCTCGTGTTCGATCGTGAGGTAGGAAATACAGCGCCTTGCGTCCAGCTTGTAGGGTGCGGGAAAGGCGGCCGTCGGGCAGGCATCGAGACAGGCGCGGCATTGGCCGCAATGGTCGGTCTCCGGCGTATCGGAGGGCAGCTCGGCCGAGAGCAGCAACTCGCCCAGGAACAGCCACGAGCCGAACTGGCGCGACACGAGATTGGTGTGCTTGCCCTGCCAGCCGTGCCCCGCTGCCTGCGCCGAGGGTTTTTCCATCAGCGGCGCGGTATCGACGAAGACTTTTATGGAGTGACGGTAGTTGTCCCAGATGAAGCGGCCCAATGCCTTCAGCCGGGTCTTCATCACGTCGTGATAATCGCGGCCCTGGGCATAGACCGAAATCGCGCCCCGTTCGGGCTCGCCTTGCGCGGCACGGGGGTCGGTGGCCGGCGCATAGTTGAGCGCCAGCGACACCACGGTCCGCGCCCCCGGCCACAGTGTGGCGGGATCGACGCGCTCGGACGCGCGCTCTCCCAGCCAGCCCATGTCGCCGTGAAAGCCCAGTTCGACGAACCGCGTCAGTTGCGCCAGGCGCTCGGCCCGCGTTTCGGGCGCCAGGGTCGCGGCGGCGAAGCCCACGGCATCGAAGCCCAGCCTCAGTGCCTCGTCGCGGATGGCGTCGCGCAGTTCGAGCGGCGTTGCCTGCCGCGGCTGTCGCTTCGGCGTGGGTGGAAGCCGCGCCATTGTCGCCCCTGCTATCCCCGGCCGCGATAGGCGGCCACACCCGGGTCGGGCAGCCACAGGCCCTTGGGCGGCGTGCCGGTCTGCCAGAAGACGTCGATCGGCATGCCGCCGCGCGGATACCAGTAGCCGCCGATGCGCAGCCAGCGCGGCGCCAGCGCCTTGACCAGCCGCCGGCCGATGGCGAGCGTGCAGGCTTCGTGGAAGTCGGCGTGATTGCGGAAGCTGCCGAGATACAGTTTCAGCGACTTGCTTTCGACCAGCTTTGCCTTGGGCGCATAGTCGATCACCAGGTGGGCAAAATCGGGCTGGCCAGTCATCGGGCAGAGGGTGGTGAATTCGGGCGCTGTAAAGCGCACGAGGTAGAGATCGCGCGGATTGGGATTGGCCACGGTTTCCAGCACCGCCTTGTCGGGCGATTGCGGCTGCGCCGCCGCGTGGCCGAGTTGCGTCAGATGTCCATACTTTTTCGCCATGCACTCTCCTGCCGATCCACGCACCACACCTCACACTGAGGAGCATCGCGCAGCGATGCGTCTCGAAGGGTGAGTAACAGACGAAGCCTATGGCCCATCCTTCGAGACGGCCACTCCGTGGCCTCCTCAGGATGAGGAATTTCGTGCCATCATATGCTAAGCGGGCCGCCATGACTCACAGGGTTGCGATCGTGGGCGCCGGGCCCTCCGGCTTCTATGCCGCCGATGGGCTTTTGCGTGCCAATCCGGATCTGCGGATCGACATCATCGATCGCCTGCCGACGCCGTACGGGCTGGTGCGGGCAGGGGTCGCGCCGGACCACCAGGGCACCAAGGCGGTGGCCCGTCAGTTCGACCGGCTCCTGGCCCAGCCCGGGCTGAGACTTGCCGGCAACCTCGAAATCGGCCGCGATCTTTCCTGGGACCAGCTGCGAACGGCCTACGACGCGGTGATCGTGGCGACCGGCATGGTGATCGACCGCAAGCTCGGCGTGCCTGGCGAGGAACTGCCGCTGGTCTGGGGCTCGTGGCGGTTCGTGGCGTGGCTGAACGGGCATCCGGATTTCCGCCGCGGACCCGATCTGTCGGCGGTGCGACATGTGGCAGTTGTCGGAAACGGCAATGTGGCACTCGACGTCGCGCGCCTGTTGGCCAAAAGCGCCGATGAAATGGCCAAGAGCGACATCGTGCCCGAAGCGGCGGCCGCGATCGCCGCCGCACCGCTCACCGACATCCACGTGATCGGCCGGCGGGGACCCGAACACGCCTCCTTCACCAGCAACGAACTGGGCGAAATGGGCCGCCTCGCCCGCGCCGTGTCCGTGGCCGATGCAGAAGGGCTCGATGTGGTGCCGCCGGCGTCGGATCCAACACCCGAGCGGCTTCGCAAGGCCAAGAACATTGCGATTCTGAAGGGGTTTGCCGACAATCAGGCCGGCAGCAAGTCGGTCACCGTGCGTTTTCACTTTGGGTCCGCGCCGATCGCCATTCGCCCCGGGGAGCTTGAACTCACGACCGGTACGCTGCCGGTCGATCTGATCGTTACCTGCATCGGCTACACCGGCGATGGCTATCCGAAAGGCGAGGGCGTTTTTGCCGTCGGCTGGGCCCGCCGCGGCCCCACCGGCACAATTCCGGCCAATCGGGCCGACAGTCACGCCGTGGCGCAGGAGGTGGTGGCGTGGCTGAAGCAGTGCGATCCCAAGAGCGGGCCCGATCCGCTGCCGCCGGTCGTCGATGCCGAGGGCTGGCATCGTATCGACAAGGCGGAGACCGCGGCCGGCGCCGCCGTGGGCCGGCCTCGCATAAAGATGATTGACTGGCATGCGCTGTTGGACGTCGCACGGGGTGCATGACGGCTCTATTCTTGCTTGTCGGGCGGGGAAGCCATGAAGGGGATTGCCATGTTGAAGTTCGGTCGTCGCGTCGTTTGCACGTTTGCCGCCGCCGTCGCGTTTGTCGCGCCGGCTGCCGCCCAGACAACGCTCAAGGCTGCATTGCATTCCGATCTCAAGATCATCGATCCGGTGTGGACGACGGCGCTGATCTCCACCCACCACGGCTACATGGTCTACGACACGCTGTTTGCGCTCGACGGCAACCTCCAGGTCAAGCCGCAGATGGTCGACACGTGGCAGGTCTCGCCGGACAAGCTCACCTGGACATTCACCTTGCGCGACGGCCTGGAATGGCACGATGGCAAGCCGGTCACTGCCGAGGATTGCGTCGCTTCGATCAAGCGCTGGGGTGCCAAGGACTCGATGGGCCAGAAGCTGATGGGTGTCGTCGCCAGCCTGAGCGCGCCCGACGCCAAGACCATCAAGATGGTGCTGAAGGAGCCCTACGGGCTGGTGCTCGAATCGCTCGGCAAGTCGAGCTCGAACGTGCCCTTCATGATGCCCAAGGAGGCAGCCGCCACCGATCCCAACACCCAGCTCACCACCGCCATCGGTTCGGGACCGTTCATCTTCAAGAAGGATGAATGGCGGGCCGGTGAAAAGGCGGTCTATGTCAAGAACCCCAAGTACAAGCCGCGCAACGAACCGGCCTCGGGCCTCTCTGGCGGCAAGGTCGCCAAGGTCGACCGGGTCGAATGGCTGGTGCTGCCCGACACCCAGACCCAGGTGAATGCGCTGATCAACGGCGAGGTCGACATCGTCGAGATCGTGCCGCCCGATCTGCTGCCGCTGGTCGCCAAGGACAAGAACATCAAGACCATGGTCGTCAATACGGCGGGCCGGCAGTACGCCATGCGCTTCAACGTGCTGTTCAAGCCGTTCGACGATGCCAAGGTCCGCCAGGCCGTGCTCTATGCGCTGTCGCAGAAGGAATTCCTCGAGGCCAATGTCGGCAACCCGGCCTACTACAAGGAATGCAAGTCGCTGTTCCCCTGCGGCTCGCCGCTGGAATCGACCAAGGGCTGGGAAGACAAGGTCTCCGGCAACGTCGCCAAGGCCAAGCAGCTTCTGCAGGAAGCGGGATATGACGGCACGCCGGTCGTGCTGATGCATCAGACCGATACCGCCGGCCACAATAACCTGGCGACCGTGGCCAAGGCGCAACTCGAGAAAGCCGGCTTCAAGATCGACCTGCAGTCGATGGACTGGCAGACGCTGGTCGGCCGCCGCGCCAAGAAGGACCCGCCGGACAAGGGCGGCTGGGGCGCTTTTTTCACTTCGTGGGGTGCCACCGACGTGTTGAATCCGGTCTCGGCGGCCTTCCTCAATGCGTCATGCGACAAGGCGACCTTCGGCTGGCCGTGCGACGCCGAAATCGAGAAGCTGCGCGACGCCTTCGCCAAGGAAACCGATCCGGCCAAGCAGAAGCAGATCGCCGAGGCCGTGCAGCTGCGTGTGCTGGAATACCCCACGCATGTGCCGCTGGGCCAGTTCACCACGCCGACGGCGGTTCGCACCAACATCGACGGCGTGCTGCAAACGCCGTCGCTGGCGCTGTGGAACGTCGAGAAGAAGTAGTGCAGGCTGAACTCCGAGGGGTGGCATCACCTCGGGCGGAGATACTCCATGGCGAACAACGATGTGCGCTTCGCGGGCTCGATCCCTGCGCTCTATGATCGTCTCCTCGGGCCTCTGCTGTTCGGGCCATATGCCGAGAACCTGGCGCAGCGCCTCGCCGATCTGAATTCGGGGGCGCTGCTCGAGACGGCATCGGGAACGGGTGTCGTCACGCAGGCGTTGCTGAAGCACCTGCCTGCGGCCGTGAGCGTGACGGCGACCGACCTCAACCAGGCGATGATCGATTTCGCTGCGGCAAAGCCTGATCTGAAGCGCGCAATCATGCGCCAGGCCGATGCGCTGGCGTTGCCGTTTCAGGACGATCATTTCGACGCTGTCGTCTGCCAGTTCGGCGTAATGTTTTTCCCCGACCGTGTGGCGGGCTATCGCGAAGCGCGACGGGTCCTGAAACCGGGTGGACGGTTCGCATTCAACATCTGGGACAGTCTTGCCCACAATGCGGCGGCACAATGTGTCACCGACGCCCTGGCGGCACACTTTCCGGACGATCCGCCGCGTTTCATGGCGCGCACGCCGCACGGCCACCACGATACGAGCGTCATCCGCCGCGAGCTCGCCGAAGCAGGGTTCGACCGCATCACCCTTGAGACCGTGAGCCATACCAGCCGCGCGGCCTCGCCACGCGAGCCTGCCATCGGCTTTTGCCAGGGAACGCCGCTGCGTGGCGAGATCGAGGTCCGTGCACCGCAAGGTCTGGCGGCCGCAACCGAGGCGGCCGAGACGGCGCTCGCGGCGCGGTTCGGCAAGGGCACCTTCGCGGCGCCCATGCAGGCGCATGTAATCGTCGCCACGAAGTAACGGCGATCCGCTGCGGCAGATTTCAGTCGAGCCGGACGCTGATGCCCTCCAGGCCCTTCTTCGACGCCGGATAGCGCGTCATGACCTCGGCGTCGTGGCCGGGGATCACCATCTCGACGCGGCCGTCGGCAAGCTTCTTCAATTTGTCGTAGCCCGCCAGCATGTCGGCCACCGAATAGACGATGGCGAACAGCTTGTCGTTGTTGACGCCCCAGAAATAGTGGCTGGCGTCGGAGGCCAGCACGAGCCAGCCGTTTCTGGTCATGACCCGCACCGACTGGATGCCGGCGGTGTGGCCGCCGATAAGATGGACCGAGATGCCGGGCTGGATCTCCTCGTCGCCGTCGTGGAACACGACGCGCTTGCCGTAGACGGCGCGTACCAGCCCCACGACATCCTCGACCTCGTAGGCGTGGCGGAACGGGTCCTTGCACATGTGCCGGCCGGTGGCGAAGTTCATCTCGCTGTCCTGCAGGTGGAAACGAGCCTTGGGAAAACGGTCCCAGTTGCCGGCATGGTCGTAGTGCAGATGGGTGATGATCACGTCCTCGACCGTCCTGGCATCGACGCCGATATCGGCCAGCAGGTCGGCGGGATTCTTCTTCACCTCGCGGCCGCGCTCCTTGCCGACCTTGGCGTTGAAACCGGTGTCGATCACGATCGGCTTGCCGCCGATGGTGCGGTGGCCGTTCTCGTCGAGCGGGATCGCCACCCAGACGAAATAGTCCATCGGGAAGTCGGCGTCGTGCGGGTCGGGCATGATCTGCACTTCCCAGGCCTTGCGCGGCAGGTGGGCGTATTTGACAGCATGGACCTCGTAGATGGGCGTCGAACGCATTTTTGTTTCCTTCCGGGTGAGCCGTTGCCGGCGAGGGTAGCTCGCGACCGGGTCTCGGCGCTATAGTGACGACATGGCCCGCATGGACCTCCTTGGACGGCGAATTAGCACCACGGTTTGCTCTGCAAACCGCTGCGTCGCCATTCGTCCGTCATTCCAGGAGTCGTTCCATGTCGTCCGTTCTCGCGCTCAAGCGTAGCAATTCCACCGTCCGTTACTGTTTCGAGGCCGATGTCGAGCCGGGCGTGTTGCCGCGCGCGCTCGAGTTTCTGGCCAAGCGCGGCCTGGTGCCGAGCCGGGTCTTCGCCCAGGTCACCGACGACCAACTCTCGGTCGAAATCGAGGTCGAGGGCCTGGCGCCCGAGACGGCCGATCATGTCGGCCTCTGCCTCAGCCAGATCGTGGGCGTGAGGCAGGCGTTCTAGAGTCTCATGCTTGCACTGCCGGCATCGGCTCACGCAAATGTGATGTGCAAGATCAGCAAGAATATGTTAGTGCTTCAGGTAGACTGGCGCTTGGAGTGCGCCGGCCTTTTCCATTCCGGCAAGACCTGCCCGCGCACGCCGCGGGTTCGCGC
>CALDNT010000221.1 GCA_937915145.1 uncultured Reyranella sp. | reverse complement strand
GTCGATACCGGCCCGTTCCATGTCACGGATGGCGAGCAGCGTGGCGTCGTCCTGAGCCTGCTGCAGGTAGGCCTCGGGGATGCGCCAGATCTCCTTCAGGCGCGTGCGCGGCACGACTGTCGACAGCATCTTGCGATTGACCAGCCAATCGGGCTGCGGATAGCTGCCGACGACGGTGGTCTGCAACAGGGGTTCGGCCATGGCTACGTTCCTTGATTAGACCGGCGCAGGTGCCGGCATGGTGGATGTCTGTGCCGCCGGGGTGCCGCGCTCGCGGCGGCCGGCGGTTTGCCAGACAAGGGTGTGGCGCTCGACGGCGCGCGCGAGCAGGTCGAACATGATCGACAGCCACAGGCTTGGCGATACGCGGTCAGGCCTGCTGTGGATCGATTGGCGTCACGACGCCCTCGCAGGCTTCGATGACTTCGCCGGCATCGAGGCAGAGATCTTCGCGGTTGCGCATCGACATGATCTGAACGCCAGTACGAAGTGGGCCATGGCTGCCGACCGGTATAGCAAGGCCGGGCAGGCCGAGCAGCGGGGCGAGCAGGGCGGGCCGCATCGACTCCAGCACCTTCTCCTGGCCGCCCCGTGTGATGTCGGCAACCTGCTTCGGTGGCAGGTCGCATAGCGTCGGTAGGATCACCAGCGGCCATTGCTGCATGAAGCTCATCCAGCGGAACAGCAGCCCCTCACGCTCGGTAAGCGCCGCGACATAGGTCGCGAGGTCGACCGGTTTGCGCAGATCGAACCAGGCCTGCATCGCGGCAATCCCATCGGGATCGCCCATCTTCTGCATCATCGGCCACAGGCCGCCGAACACGTCGGTGACACAGATCTCGTGCCAGAGATCGACACCGCGTTCGACATCGGGCGGCAACACTTCCTCGACGACGTAACCCGCGGCCTGAAGATGTTTTCCGGCTTGGCGGACTGCCGCGGCCTGGGCGGGATGGGTTTTGCCCCCCGGCACCTCGGGCACGATCGCGACCTTTATCGGCCGCGCCGGCGGCGGACCCTGCATCGGCACGTCGTTCCAGCGCCAATCGCGCCGGTCGCCGCGTGCCATCACCTCGAGTGCCAAGCGCACGTCGCGGACCGTGCGGGTGTGCGGGCCCTGCACCGCCATCAGCACGGCGCCGATCGGGCGCCCCGTCGCGGCAGCCGTGGGATTGAACGATGGGATGCGGGCAAAACCGGTGCGCAGGCCGACCACGCCGTTGCAATAGGCGGGGATGCGCACCGAGCCACCGATATCGTTGCCGTGAGCGATCGGGCCGATGCCGGTGGCGATGGCGGCTCCGGCGCCGCCGCTCGAGCCGCCTGGCGTCACCGAGGGATCGCGTGGGTTGAGTGTGCGGCCGTGCAGCGCGTTGTCGGTGAAGATGCGCATCGAAAAAGCCGGCGCATTGGTGCGGCCGACGATGATGGCGCCGGCATGCTTCAGATTGGCGACGACCGGGCTGTCTTCCCTGGCGATGAGGTCCTTCAGCGGCACGACGCCGTTGTCGGTCGGCAATCCCGCCTGATCGACGTTGACCTTGGTCGTGACTGGCACACCATGCAGCGGCGGCAGCGCATGTCCGCGGGCGCGGGCTGCGTCAGCGGTCTCGGCCTGGGCGCGAGCTTCGCTCTCCAGTACGCGTACCACGGCATTGATCGCCGGATTGACCTTGTGCAGGCGCGCCAGCACCGAATCGACGGCTTCGCGGGCTGAGGTCTGGCCGGTGCGGATGAGGCGCGCGAGATTGGTCGCGTCGTATTGCCAGAGGTCCATAAGAGCTTCTCCTTGGGTCGCGGCAGCGTCCGGGAGAAGCGCTCCATTGGCAAGCACGTCGGCAAGTATGCCGCTGTCGCGTCAGGCCCCGCGCTGGCGGGTGCAATCCCACGGACAGGGCTGCGGGTCGCCACAGGCAGCCAACGGCATCAGCAACAGCGCAATCACGAAAAGTCTCAACGCCATCTGATCCTCCAACGCCTGACCCCATACAGGCCGCCACGTGAAATGGTCGCGAAAGGCAATCCGGGGAAGTCACAATCCGGAGAGGCCACCCTGCGGCGGCGCCGCAATGGTACCGCTGGGCGCATCATCGCGCTTTGCCTTTCATCGCATGCTTGTGGAAGGCGGTGAGGGCGCTGGAACATGACATGTCGTGGCGACGGACGAAGACCGTCTGCACGCGCGATTCAGCCACCGGCAGTCGATGCGCCATGATGCGTCCGCCGCGCCAGGCGGGGCCGATCAGGGCGCGCGGCAGCAAGGTGACTCCGAGATCGGCCGCGACCGCTCCCAGGATCGCCTCCAGGGTGCCGAACTCCAGGCGCCGCAAGCCGACGATGCCGCGTCGCGCCAGCACCTCTTCGAGGCGCTGACGGTAGGAGCAGCCGGCCCGCAGGATAACGAGCCGAAGATCGGGCCGCGACAACAGGGACGCTACCGAGCGTTCGGAGGGCGCGCTGAGCAGCGCCAGTTCCTCGTTGAATACAGGCGTGGCGATCAGCTGGGGGTGGGTGACCGGCCCGCAGACGAAGGCACCCTCCAGTTCGCGATCGAGCACGCGTTCGATCAGTTCGGCGGTGGTGCCGGTACGCAGCACGAGGTCGACGCCAGGGTGGTTGGTGACATAAGAGGCAAGCAGGGGAGAGAGACGCAGCGCGGCAGTGGTCTCGAGCGAGCCTATGGTGAGCGTGCCGAGCGGGATACCGTCGTCGCGCGCCGCGCGCCCTGCTTCGGCAAGCAGGGCGCCGACCCGCGCCGCGTAGGGCATCAGCCGCTCGCCGGCCTGCGTCAGGCGGGCGCCCGAGCGGCTGCGCTCGAACAGGGACACGCCCAGCGCTTCTTCCAGCCGGCGCACGCGCTGGGTGACATTGGATTGCACGGTGTTGAGTTCGCGTGCGGCGCGGCCCATACCGCCCAGCCGCGCGACGGCCTCAAAGGTCGTGAGGTCTCTTGCGTCCATACGATCAGTTTACCAGATGGTATCGATCATTTTAAATCGTTATTTAGAATGTATGAAAAGACGTAGAGTCGTCCTGAAGCCTTGAAGGAGCGTAGCCATGAAGTGGCAGGATCGCCGTCTGCTGGATCTGTTCGGCATCGATCACCCCATCGTGCAGGCGCCCATGGCCGGGATCAGCTCCGCGCAGATGGCCATCGCTGTTTCCGAAGCCGGTGGACTGGGCTCGATCGCCGCCGCCATGCTGACGCCGGAGACGCTGCGCACCGAACTGCAGATCGTGCAGCAGGGCACGAGCCGGCCGATCAATGTCAATTTCTTCGTCCACCAGGCGCCGGAGGCCGATGCTGAGCGGGATGCAGGTTGGCGCAAGCGACTGGCGCCCTATTATCGCGAGTTCGGGCTTCCCGACGAGGCGGCGACGGGTGGTCCGGTGCGTGCGCCGTTCAGCGCCGCGCTCTGCGAGGTGATGCTGGCGCTCAAGCCCAAGGTCGCGAGTTTCCACTTCGGTCTGCCGGCCGATGAATTGACGGCCAAGCTCAAGGCCGCGGGCATTGTGGTCATAAGTTCCGCCACGACGGTGGAGGAGGCGCGCTGGCTGGAAGCGAAAGGTTGCGATGCCATCATCGCCCAGGGTGCCGAAGCGGGCGGCCATTGCGGGATGTTCCTTGTCGATGAAATCGCCCGCCAGGCAGGCACGATGGCGCTGGTGCCGCAGGTGGTCGACGCCGTGAAAGTACCGGTGATCGCCGCCGGTGGTATCGGCGACGGGCGGGGTATTGCGGCAGCCCTGGCGCTGGGCGCCGCTGGCGCGCAGATCGGCACGGCCTTCATGCTGACGCCCGAAGCCAAGACGACCACGCTGCATCGCACGGCACTGAGACGGGCGGACGACAACAGCACGACGCTGACCAACATTTTCACCGGCCGGCCGGCGCGCGGCATCGTCAATCGTTATGTCCGTGAGGTCGGACCGATGAGTTCGGACGCGCCGGCTTTTCCGTTGGCGGCAAGCGCCGCGCAGCCGTTGCGGGCGGCGGCCGAAGCAAAGGGGTCGAGCGACTTCATGCCGCTGTGGAGCGGCCAGGCGCCGACACTGGCGCGTGAGTTGCCGGCCGGCGAATTGACGAAGCGCTTCGTCGAAGAAACGGCGGCAGTGCTCAGTCGCGTGCGGGGATGACGACGTCGAGCAGGCGATCGACGAAGCTGCGTGTGATCGGCGCGTGGCCCATCAACAGGCGATAGAAGAGCGGACCGAAGATCAGATCGAGCGCCAGGTCGGTTTCGGCGGGCGACGACACCAGCTTCTTGGCGATGCACTGTTCGAGCAGCACCCGTGTCGCGTCACGGTTGCGGGCGATGAATTCGTTGCGAAACGCCTTGGCGAGCTCCGTTTCCGATTGTGCTGCCGCCACCATTGCCGCGACGCTGCGCCCGGTCGGGGCGGCGAAGGCATCGGCAACGGCGTGCAACTGGGCGCGCAGCGCAGCCAGGGGCGTGGCCGCCTTCCTGGCGGCGTCCGGCGCGCCGGTCGCCTCAAGAAAGGCTGCCATCGCCACCGCCGGAGCATTCGACCAGTAGCGGTAGATCGTCGGTCGGCTCACGCCGGCCTTTTGCGCGATGGCCTCGATGGTGACTGCGGTCAGGCCGCCCCGTTCCAGCAGGGCGCGTGCCGCTGCCAGGATCGCGACACGGGTACGCGGATCGCGTGGACGACCACGGGCAGACTTGGGGAGGGGTTGACTGGCCATCTATTAATGTTACGCTACGTAACGTAATATAACATAGGTGACGCCATGAGAGCAAAGCAAACGGACGAGAGACAGGTCTTGCGTGCCCATGCGACCGTGCATGACGCCACGGCGGCGATAGACTTCTATGCCAAGGCCTTTGGCGCGGTGGAGCAATTTCGCCTGACCGAGCCTTCGGGCAAGGTCGGCCATGCCGAGATCAGGATCGGCGACAGCCTGCTGATGCTGAACGACGAGTATCCCGACTTCGGCGCTAGGAGTCCGGCCTCGACCGGAGGGTCGCCGGTGGCGTTCTATATTCAGGTCCCGGATGCAGATGCTGCCGTCGAACGGGCCGTTGCGGCGGGGGCGACCGTGGTGCGCCCGGTTCAGGACCAGTTTTATGGCGACCGCATGGGCATGGTCGCCTGCCCCTTCGGCTACCGCTGGTCTCTTTCTGCCCGCAAGGAAGAGGTGAGTCCGGCTGAAATGCAGCAGCGCTGGAACAAGATGCTGGCTGGCGGCAAGCAATGAGGCCTGTCGGCGCGAAGACGTAGCGAGTCCTTTTAGGCAGCCAGAAGAGGTTCTTCGCTCGTACCTTCCAGGGGGAGTAGATGATAGTGCAAGCGGTAGCGGTGAAGTTGCCGCATAAGGAGAGACCATGAGCGTGCGACACCGGGGCAAGCCGAAGAAAGGTCTGTCACTCGAGCCATTTGAAGCGGCCTACCGGCAGGCAAAGCGCGGATACTCGGAGAAGGGCATTCCGATTGGTGCTGTGCTGGTGGACGGCGGCCGCATTGTGGCGCGCGGAAGGAACAGACGGGTCCAGGAAGACAATGCCATCGCACATGGGGAGATGGATTGCCTGCTGCGCGCCGGGCGTCGCAAGAGTTATCGATCGACCACTCTCTTCACAACCTTGAGCCCGTGCATGATGTGCGCCGGTACAATCGTTCAATTCAAGATTCCGAGAGTTGTCATTGGCGAAGCGAAGACCTTTCCCGGCAACATCAAGTTCCTGCGCTCACGCGGAGTAGAGGTAACCCTCCTGAACGACCCTCGTTGCGTAGACTTGATGAAAAATTTCCAGAAGGAATTCCCCAAAATCTGGAAGGAAGATATCGGCGAAGATAGATAACCCGGGCCTCGAGCAGGCTGGAACAACGAGAAATGCTCGCGCTACGGGTTAGCGCTCGGTGAAGGCCAGCTTGGCGCCCAACGCCGCGAATGCGCCGGCAAAGGTCCGGCGCATCCAGGTCATTACCCGCGGCCGTGAGATCACGTGATCGCGCACCGAAGCGGCGAACAGGCCGTAGGCGGCGAAGACCACGAACGTCATCAGCATGAACACGGCGCTGAGCATCAGCATGTGCGGCAGTGGATGCGCCTCGTCCGCGCTCACGAACTGCGGCAGGAAGGCGAGGAAGAAGATCGAAAGCTTGGGATTGAGAATGTTGATCAGGACGGCTTCGACCGTCACCTGCATGGCGGTCCTGGCGCCGGTCTCCCTGCCAAGGCCGAGGCCGCCGCGCTCTTTGAGCGTGTTCCAGGCCATGTAGAGAAGATAGGCGACGCCCAGATACTTGACGGTCTCGAAGGCGAGCGCGCTGGTGTGCAGCAATGCCGCGAGGCCCAGAATCGCCGCGGCCATGTGCGGCACGCAGCCGAGCGTACAGCCGAATGCCGCCACGATGCTGGCTCGGGATCCGCGCGAGAGACCTGCCGCCATCGTGTATAAAGCGCCCGTTCCGGGAGAGGCGACGACAATCAGTGAAGTGATCAGGAACTCGAGGCTCACGGCGGCGCTCCCTTCAGAAAAGTGAGAAATACTCGCGCTGTTCCCAGTCGCTGACCTCTGAATTGAAGCGATCGATCTCGGCCTGCTTCAGCTTGAGATAATAGTCGACAAAGAAGTCGCCAAAGCCGGAACGCAGTGCCGGATCACGGCCAAGCGCGGCGAGAGCTTCGCTCAACGTCCGCGGCAGTCCGGGTGCCTTGGTTTGGTAGGGCGTGTCGGCCGAGGGGCCGGGGTCGAGCTTTCGTGCGATTCCATCGAGGCCGCTCACGATCTGGCTGGCCATGTAAAGGTAGGGATTGGCAGCAGGTTCGCCGACGCGATTTTCCAGATGCGTTGCCGGATCGCCCGGCCCGCCCAGCACCCGGACCATGACGCCGCGATTGTCGCGCCCCCAGATCGCGCGATCCGGCGCCAGCGAGAAGGGGCGGTAGCGCTTGTAACCGTTGAGCGTCGGCGTGCTGAAGGCAGCGGCGCCGCGCGCATGTTCCAGCAGACCCGCCATGTAGTGTCGGCCGACGGCCGATAGCGGTTCGACGGAATCGACGAACGCGTTGGCGCCGGTCTTCCGGTCCTTCAGCGATTGATGCAGGTGCCAGCCGCTCGACATGACGTTGGGGATCGCCGGCCGGCACATGAAGCTGGCGTGATGGCCGTGACGTTGGGCGACCTGCTTTACCGTGCTGCGGAAAAGCAGCATGGCGTCGGCGGAGTCGAGACCCGTGCCGGGGCGGAACGTGAATTCGATCTGGCTCGGTCCGAACTCGACCTCGAGCGAACGCAGCGGCAGGCCGAGATCGACGATATTGCTGCGCAGGATCTCAAGGATGGGATCGAGTTCGTCGTAGCGCTGTTCGGTCAGGTACTGGTAGCCGTGGTTGAGTAGGGACACTTCGGGTGGACGGGCGGGCTGGCCGGCGTCGCCTGCTGCGAGATGCGCCTTCTCGAGCTTGAACAGATGACACTCGACTTCGAGGCCGGCGACGAAATCGTATCCCTGTGCAGCCAGGGTAGCGAGGCTCCGCCGCAGGATGTGGCGTGTGTCGAGCGGCATCGGGCGGCCGTCGGGGAAGAGAATGTCGCACAACATCCAACTGCTGTGCGGCGCCCACGGCAGTACGCGGAAGGTCGCCGGATCGGGCAGCATCATCACATCGGCGGCGCCTTCCAGCTCCTTCATCCCGAAGCCGCCGCCGGGCGTCCACACCGGAAACACGGTGCGGTGCGAGGTGTCCTTCAGCAGCATGGTGGTGGTGAAGCCGAGGCCGCTCTTCATCGCGGCGGCCACCTCAGCGGCCACCAGTGTCTTGCCGCGCAAAATCCCGTGCTGGTCGGCGAAGGCCAGGCGCACGACCGAAAGCTCGCCGGCTTGAATGCGGCGTTCGGCTTCGCGCGCCGAGGCTTGTCGGTCGGCAGTCCATAGGCCGGCTTTTTCGGCGAGATGCATGCCGGCTTCTAGGCGACCAGGGGCGGCAGGGTGCTGGCAGCCCAACTCGAGCCGCGGCGGCGGCGGGCGTCGACGTCCTTCCAGTAGGCCTCCCAGCCTTCGGTCGGACCCATGCCGTCGATCGCGATCGGGCCTCGGATCGACGTGGCGCGCGCCGGGTCCAGCCACATCGGCGGCTTTTCACCGCTGGCGACCCGGCCGATCGCCGACAACAGCATGCGGCGATAGGCGACGATCGCCTTGTCGGTGGTGCCGAGATGTTCGCGCGTGCGGTCCTGGATACGGCCCTGGCTTTCGATCGCCCACTGGTCGTGGACGTTGATGTCGAAGCCCATGCCTGTGAATGTCCGGCTGCGTTGCTCGGTGACGTCGTAGCCATAGTCGTTGTGACGTCCGACCCGCGGGCGGTAGTCGGGCAGCTGATAGAGCTTCAGCCGCTGTTCTCGCATCGCGGCGTGATCGACCGGCGCGCCGAAGCTGGTGAAGATCGCGTACCAGTAACAGCTCGTATCGTCGATCGGCACATGCCATTGCGTGATCGTCATCTCGGCGCTCATCGGAATGACGAAGGCGTAGGGGAAGACGAGGTTGGTCACGCGCACGTGCGTGTGCTTTTCATTGAGTTCACGCAGCGCGAACAGGCGCAAGCCATAGTCGGTCGCCTCGACATCGAGTTTGGGTCGCGTGAACTCCCGCAGCAGTCGCGTCATCGGGATGTCGGAATCGGCCGAAGCGGACCGGAACTGCTTGCCGTAGGCGCCGCCGGTGTCTTCGTCCTCGTAGAAGCGGTGGAGGTAGGAGGCGTGGGCCGGATCGATGCCGACCTCCAGCGCCTGCAGCCAGTTGCACTCGATCAGCCCCTTGAAGGCGAAGGCGTGGGTGCCGGGTGCAAGGAAGCAGTCGAAATCGGGAAAGGCGGGCGGCTCACCTTCGCCAAGATAGGCGAACACGATGCCGTTCTTGACCACGACCGGATAGCTCTTCTGGCGGACCCGCTGACAGAGAGCGCTGCCTTCGGGCTCGGCCGGGGTTTCCAGGCACTTGCCATCGACATCGAACAGCCAGCCATGGAACAGGCAGCGCAGGCCGCCGTCTTCGAGGCGGCCAAAGGCGAGGTCGGCGCCCCGATGTGGACAGTCGCGGTCGAGTAGCCCGTGCCGGCCGCGCTCGTCGCGAAACAGCACAAAATCCTGGTCGAGGACCCGGATCGGCTTGGCCGGCCTCTCGGTCGGCAGGTCGTCCGTCAGGGCGACCGGATGCCAATAGTGCCGCATCAGCGCGCCGCACTTGGTGCCGGGGCCGATCCGGGTGATCAGCTCGTTCTGCTCGGGGCTCATCATGTTCCCCAGAGTGACGCAATCCCGCAGGATTCGCTATAGAGGAAGGCATGACAACCACACTCAACGACACGCCAGGCCCGACTTCCCGGGTCTTTTTTTCACAACGTCTGCGCCTTCACTACGTCGACTGGGGCAATCCCGAAGCGCCGCCGCTGCTGCTGGTCCATGGCGGTCGAGACCATTGCCGCAATTGGGACTGGGTCGCGCAGTCGCTGCGCCAGGACTGGCATGTCATCTGTCCCGACCTGCGTGGGCACGGTGACAGCCAGTGGTCGCCTGACGGCAACTACTCGATGTCGGCCTATATCTACGATCTCGCGCAACTCGTGCATCAGCAGGCGCTGGCGCCGGTGACGATCGTTGCCCATTCGCTGGGCGGCAACATCTGTCTGCGCTACGCCGGCATCTACCCCGAGAAGGTGCGCCGGCTGGTGGCGATCGAGGGGTTGGGGCCGTCGCCCAAGGTGATCGCCGAGCGCAAGAAATCGATGGCCGAGCGCATGCGCGACTGGATCGAGGAGCAGCGCAAACTGTCGGCGCGAGGCCCGCGCAAGTACCCGACCATTGAAGATGCCTTCAAGCGCATGCAGGAGGAGAACAAGCATCTCAGTGCCGAGCAGGCACGGCACCTCACCCAGCAGGGCGTCAACCAGAACGAGGACGGCACTTATAGCTGGAAGTTCGACAACTACGTCCGCGCCTGGGCGCCCTACGACATGAGCTATGCTGATATCGAGCAGCTATGGACGCAGATCGCGTGTCCGACGCTGCTGGTCTACGGTAAGGAAAGCTGGGCCTCGAATCCGGAGACGGATGGCCGGATCAAGCACTTCAAGAGCGCCAGGGTCGTCGAGTTCGACAATGCCGGCCACTGGGTGCACCACGACCGGCTCGCCGATTTCGTCCAGACGACGAGGAATTTCATCGCATGAGAGCGGCAATCTTCCGCGGCGGCGACATCGTCGTCGATACCGTGCCGGAGCCCGTGCCCGGCATAGGCCAGGTGCTGACCAGGACACTGGCCTGCGGCATCTGCGGGTCGGATCTGCACGCGGCCAAGCACGCCCATCGCATGGTTGCCGTGGCCAAGCGGACTCCCGGGCGCGTGCCGATGGATCTCACGCGCGACGTCGTGTTCGGCCACGAATTCTGCTGCGAGATACTCGACTACGGCCCGAAGACGGAGCGCCGCCTGAAACCCGGCACCCGCGTCTGCGCCATGCCCTTGATGATCGAGGCCGACGGACCCAAGGGCATGGGCTATTCCAACAGCTATGTCGGCGGCTATGCCGAGCGGATGCTGCTGTCGGCGCCGCTGATGCTGGAAGTGCCCAACGGCCTCGCGACCGAGCATGCAGCCCTGACCGAGCCGCTGGCTGTCGGCGTACATGCCGTCGAGAAGGGCGCGCTCGCCGGTGACGAGGCGCCGCTGGTCGTCGGCTGCGGACCGGTCGGCCTCGCCGTCATCGCGGCGCTCCGCCTCAAGGGCGTGAGGCCGATCGTGGCGGCCGACTTCTCGCCCAAGCGACGAGAACTCGCGGTCAAGATGGGGGCCGACGTCGTGGTCGACCCGGCCAGGGAATCGCCTTACGCCAAACTGGCGGCCGACCGGTGCGCGGCGATCTTCGAGTGCGTCGGCGTGCCGGGACTGCTTCAACAGGTGTTCGAGAAGGCGCCCCGCGATGCCCGGATCATCGTCGCCGGCGTCTGCATGGAGCCCGATACGATCGAACCCATGTTCGCCATCTTCAAGGAACTGAACCTGCAGTTCGTGCTGGGCTACACGCCCGAGGAGTTCGCCCGCGCGCTCGGCCTGCTGGCCGAGGGCAAAGTGGACGCCGAGGCTTTGATTACCGCCAAAGTCGGGCTCGATGGTGTAAAGGAAGCGTTCGAGGAACTGGCAAATCCGGAGAAGCATACCAAGATTCTCATCGAACCTTGGCGTTAAGGGAGGAAGAAATGAAGTTCTACAATTCCGTCGGCCCCAATCCCCGCATGGTCCGCATGTTCATGGCCGAGAAGGGCTTTGACGTGCCCAAGGTCGAGGTTGACCTGCGCGGCGGCGAGAATCGCAAAGATGCCTACCTGGAGGTCAATCCCTCCGGCCAGTGTCCGGCGCTCGAGCTGGACGATGGCACGGTGCTGGCCGAGATCACGGCGATCTGCGAGTACATCGACGAGATCAAGAAGGACACGCCGTCGCTGATGGGTGACACAGCGGAAGAGCGTGCCAAGACCCGTATGTGGGTTCGCCGCATCGATCTCAACATCACCGAACCGGCCGCCAACGGCTTCCGTTTCTCCGCCGGCCTGAAGATGTTCCAGGACCGCATCCATTGCATTCCGCAGGCAGCCGACGACCTCAAGGCGACGGCGCAAAAGAAGCTGGCGTGGCTCGACGGGCTTATGGGCAGCAAACCCTTTATCGCCGGCGACAAGCTCACCCTGGCTGACGTGTTCCTGTTCGCCTTCGTCGACTTCATGGGCAATGTCGGCCAGCCGCTCAGCCCCGATTGCAAGAACCTCACGGCCTGGTTCGGCCGCATGAAGGCGCGTCCCAGCGCCGCCGCCTGAGTCCCAGGACCGCCCGAGGAATGCCGACAATGCGCCGTCTGATCATCCTGCTTGCCCTACTTGCCACGCCATTCATGGCACCGCAGGCCTTCGCCGCCGATCCGCCGGTGATGCAGGGCCTGTTTTTGCTGACCGACTACCCGGCCCAGACGGTTCGTGCCGGCGAGATCTCGACCATCCGGATCAAGATGCAGAACTCGGGCCTGGCGCCCGAGGCCATGGCACTGTCGCTGTCCGGCGTGCCGAGTGGATGGAAGATCGACATCCTGGGCGGCGGCCAGCCGGTCGCCTCGGCGATGCCGGGGCAGAACGAGAGTGTCAGCCTGCAGTTGCGCGTCGAGGTGCCGAAGGACGCCAAGCCGGGGTCGCACCAGGTCGTGCTGGGCGCCAAGGGCAGTCGGCTGCAGTCGGCCGAACTGCCGCTCACGCTCACCGTCGGCACCGAGACGCCGGCCAAGCTCAGCGTCAAGTCGCGCCTGCCGTCGCTGCGCGGCACGCCGCGCTCGGCGTTCGAATATTCGGTTACGGTCGGCAACGACAGCGGCAGGGACCTGACGGTCGCGCTGTCGGCACAGGGTCCGGCCAATTTCCAGACGACCTTCACCGAGGGCTTCGGCTCCAACGAGATCAGTTCGATCCCGATCGAGGCAGGACAGACCAAGGACATCAAGGTCAAGGTGACGCCGCCGCGCGACGTCAAGGCCGGCGACTATCCGGTGCTGGTCAAGGTCGCGGCCGAAGGCGCCACCGCCGACCTGCGCGTGACCCTGCAGATCAGCGGCCAGGGCCGTCTCGCGCTGTCGACCAAGGACGGCCGCCTCTCGGGCGAGGCCGAGATCGGCAAGGCTTCGACCTATACGCTGGTGCTGAACAACGACGGCACAGCGGCGGTCGACGAGATCGAGATGTCCGGCACCGTGCCGACCAACTGGAAGGTCGAGTTCAACCCCAAGACCATCGCTTCCCTGGCACCGAACGAGAAGAAGGAAGTCCAGGTCATGGTGACGCCGGCCGACAAGGCGATCGCCGGTGACTACGTGGGCTCGTTCCGCGCCACGGCGCGCGGCGAATCAAGCGTGGCGGACTTCCGCATCACCGTCACGACCTCGACGCTGTGGGGCCTGGCCGGCCTCGGCATCATCGCCGTGGCGCTGTTGGTGCTGTTGGGTGCGGTTGCGCGATTTGGCCGGCGATAGACTGCCGGCGATGAGCGACAACGTCATCGAAGTCCGCGGGCTGCTGAAACTCTATGGTGCGACCCGCGCGGTCGACGCCATCGATCTCGATATCCGCCGCGGCGAGATCTTCGGTCTGCTTGGACCCAACGGCGCGGGCAAGACGACGACCATCCTGATGCTGCTCGGTCTCACCGAAACCAGCGGTGGCACGGTCAATGTGCTGGGCTTCGACCCGGTGCGCCAGCCGCTCCAGGTCAAGCGCCGGGTCGGCTACCTGCCGGATGCGGTGGGCTTCTACGACCATCTGACGGCACGCGAGAACCTGCGTTACACCGCGCGGCTGCTCGCCATCCCGCGCCGCGACGCCGAGAAGCGCATCAGCGATGCGATGGAGAGCGTGCAGCTCGCCGACGTGCTCGACAAACGCGTGGCGACCTTTTCGCGCGGCATGCGCCAGCGGCTGGGCATTGCCGAGATCGTGATGAAGCAGGCCGAGGTGGCGATCCTCGACGAGCCGACCTCGGGACTCGATCCGCACGCCACCTTCGAGCTGCTGGAGATGATCCGCGGCCTCAAGAAGGCGGGCGTGGCAGTGCTGATCTCCTCGCACCTGCTCGACCGCGTGCAGAGCGTCTGTGATCGCGTCGCACTGTTCAATCGCGGCAAGATCGCCCTGATGGGCTCGGTGGTCGAACTCGCCAACCAGGTGCTGGGGGCCGGCCATCCGATCCTGGTCGAAGCCTCGGGCATCGACATCGCCGGCGCCTTGCGCGGCGTCGAGGGCGTGCAGACCGTCGTGCCGGAAGGGCCTCAGGGAAGCGGGAGTGGCGCCTGGCGGGTGATTGCCGATCGCGACGTGCGCGCTGCCGTGGCGCAGCGCATCGTGTCCTCGGGCGGCTCGCTGACGCGGCTGGCCGATCTCCAGCCCAGCCTGGAAGAGGTTTATACGCGCTACTTCCAGGAGCAACGCGATGCCGCGTAAGCCAACGCAGCGCGAGGGTTCGCCCTTCACCGGCCTCGGCCCGGTGTTCATGAAGGAATTCGCCGACCACCTGTCGAGCGCCCGCATGATGGTGCTGATGCTGTTCGTGATCGTCTTTGGCGCCTTTCCGGTGGCCTCGTCGCTGCAGCAGCTGCGGACCGTCACGGAGCAGGACTCCTACCTTTTCCTGCGCATCTTCACCTCGGCACCGGAAAGCCTGCCGATCTCCTTCGTGTTTGCCCTGAACTTCATCATCCCGATCATGGCGATCGGCCTAGGCTTCGACGCCGTGAACAGCGAATTCAACCGCCGCACGCTCAGCCGCGTGCTGTCGCAGCCGATCTATCGCGACGCCCTGCTGCTCGGCAAGTTCCTGGGCGGGCTCGCCACGCTCGCGGTAGCACTCGCGGCGCTCTGGCTGATCGTGTTCGGCGCCGGCCTGCTGCTGCTCGGCCTGCCGCCGCGCGGCGTCGAAGTGGCCCGTGGCGCCTGCTTCCTGCTGGCGGCCATCGCCTACGGCGGCGTGTGGCTGGCGGCCTCGCTGCTGTTTTCGGTGATCTTCCGCTCGACCGCGACATCGGCGCTCTGTGCGCTCGGCCTCTGGCTGTTCTTCTTCCTGCTGTGGCCGATGATCGCCTCGGCGATCACCATCGGCTTTGCCCCGTCGCAGATCCACAGCGCCGAGGAATATCTCGCGGTCGAGCAGTTGGGGCTCGTATTGGCGCGCTTCTCTCCCGGCACGCTGTTCAGCGAAGCCGTCGTCGGCCTGCTCAATCCCGAGACCCGGACCTTCGCCAGCATGCTGCCGGCGCAGATGCGCGGTGTCATTCCGGGCGCGCCGCTACCGCTCGACCAGAGCCTGATCCTGATCTGGCCGCAGATAACCGGCCTGATCGCCGGAATGATCGTGGTGTTCGCCGCCGCCTACGTGATCTTCCAGCGAGAGGAAGTACGCGCCTGAAGGACTTTACGCTCCCGGCTGCGCTCAACAACGCGCGCTGGTGCGATGCGGTCTGCCGCGCGCACGGCAATACCGGCCGCTTCCTGATGCACAGCTGGGTCAACGCCGAGCCGGTGCCGCGCTTCTACCCCAACGTCGTGACGCTGCAGTCTGGCAAAGCGGCGCTCGCCGAGCAGCGCGACGCCATCGCCATCCTGCTGAAATCGAACCTGCCCGGCCGCTGGTCGGTGAAAGACAGCTTCCGCACGCTCGACCTGTCGCGTCTAGGCTTCGAGCTGCTGTTCGAAGCCCGCTGGATCCGCAATACGATGCCGGCGGCTGACGTGCCGTCGGACATCGTGTGGCAACGCGAGACCAAGGGAGCGGCGGGGCTGCCGTTCGACGATCCCGATTTTGCCATGTTCACCGGCCGCCGGGGTTTCCAGGTCGTGGCCGGCGGCATGTTCTATCGCGCCGACGGCGTCGTCGGATTGACCAACGTGGTTGCCGATGCAGGCGATGCGCGCACCGTCTGGCGGGCACTGGCCCTGCTGGCCGCCCGAACTTTCCCGCGGCTGCCTCTGGTCGGCTACGAGTCGGGCGACGAGCTGAAGGCCGCCCGCGAGGCCGGCTACGAGATCGGCGACAAGCTCCGCATCTGGGTCAGGTCGAAGGACTGAAGCCACAGGCCCGCAGCGCCGCCAGCATGTGCGACGGCGGTGGAGCGGTGACGATGACCGGCGGCTTGTTCTTCGACAGCGCCAGCACGATGGCGCGCGAATGCAGATGCAGTTGCTGGCCGGGCTCGGCCTTGCCGTAGAAGCGGTCGCCGATCACCGGGCAGCCCGCATCGGCGCAATGGACCCGGATCTGGTGGGTGCGGCCGGTTTCGGGCTTCAGCTCCAGCCACGTCATGCCGGGTGCGCGGCCCAAGGTGCGATAGCGGGTCACGGCGGTCTGGCCCTTGTCCGACACTTTCACGGTCCAGCCGGTCCTGCTGTTGAGTTTCAGCAGCGGCTGTTCGAACACGCCTTCCTCCGCGGGCGGCGCGCCCTGCACGACCGCCCAATAGGTCTTCTCGGTGGTATGGCCGGAGAACAACCGCCCGAGCTTGGCCAGCGCCTTGGGGTGTCGCCCCAGCACCAGGACGCCGGACGTGTCGGCATCGAGCCGGTGGGCGAGGGCCGGTGGGCGCGGCAGGCCGAAGCGCAGGGCGTCGAAACATTCCTCCAGATTGGGCGCCCGGCTCGGGCCGGCATGGACGGCGAGGCCGGCCGGCTTGTCGATCACCAGGATCAGCCCGTCGCGATGCAGCACGCGGGCCTGGATTTCCGCCGCCGACAGGGGCGGTGGCCGTGTCATAGGTCGGGCCGGCGCGACAGCCAATCCTCGGAAGATTCGTAGAGCGCCGCTGCGTGCAGCACCGAGGCATCGTCGCGGAAGCGGCCGACGATTTGCAGGCCGATCGGCAGGCCTTCGGAATCGTAGCCGCAGCACAGCGTGAGCGCCGGATGACCGGTGATGTTGAAGGGCATGGTGTAGGGGAACCAATTGCGCCTGAGTTCACCCACCTCGATGCCGTCGATGTGGATCGGCTCGAACAGGTCCTGGTCGATCGGCAAGGCGGTGCGCGAGAGCGTCG
>CALDNT010000220.1 GCA_937915145.1 uncultured Reyranella sp. | reverse complement strand
GGGCAACGTGGCGGAGATAGATCGCATAAAGGTCGCGCAATCGGCCGTCGTAGACCGGGCGACTGGGCGTGAGGTCCGCAGTGGCTGGCGGCGGCGTAAAATCCCCGCCGGGCGGGGGCGCAGCGGCCTGGTCCGTTCCCGCGTCCAGCGCTGGGGAGGTCATGTCGCTCAAGAAGATCCCGGGATACTCGGCTGCACTGCAAAATGTTCCATGCTGCGCTGCAGCATCGATTGGTGTACGGGTGTAAGTGAGTGTACGTCAACCCTGCCACCGGCCGCTACCATGACCAAGACCATCCCAGACAAGCCCCAAAAGGACCGGCCTTGGCTGATCCGGACCTACGCCGGCCATTCGACCGCCGAGAAGTCGAACGAACTCTATCGCACCAACCTGGCGCGCGGTCAGACCGGCCTTTCCGTCGCCTTCGATCTGCCGACGCAGACCGGCTACGACAGCGATCATGCGTTGGCCCGCGGCGAAGTCGGCAAAGTCGGCGTACCGATCAGCCATCTCGGCGACATGCGGGCCCTGTTCGATGGCATCCCGCTCGACAAGATGAACACGTCGATGACCATCAACGCGCCGGCAGCGTGGTTGCTGTCTCTTTATATAGCGACCGCCGAGGCGCAGGGCGTGGCGCGCAGCACGCTTCAGGGCACGACCCAGAACGACATCATCAAGGAATATCTCTCGCGCGGGACCTACATCTTCCCACCCGAGCCGTCGCTCCGGCTGACCGCCGACACGATCGGTTTCACCTACCGCGAGGTTCCCAAGTGGAACCCGATGAACGTCTGCAGCTATCATCTGCAGGAGGCCGGTGCGACGCCGGTGCAGGAACTGGCCTTTGCGCTGGCCAATGCGATTGCCGTGCTGGATGCCGTGAAGGCGCGCGGCCAGGTGCCGGACGCCGATTTCCCGAAAGTCGTGGGCCGCATCTCCTTCTTCGTGAACGCCGGCATTCGCTTCGTCACCGAGATGTGCAAGATGCGGGCGTTCGCCGAACTGTGGGACGACGTCACCGCCAACCGCTACGGCGTCACCGATGCCAAGCAGCGGCTGTTCCGCTACGGCGTGCAGGTGAATTCGCTCGGCCTCACCGAGCAGCAGCCCGAGAACAACGTCTACCGCATCCTGCTGGAAATGCTGGCCGTGGTGATGAGCAAGAACGCCCGCGCCCGCTCGGTGCAGCTGCCGGCGTGGAATGAGGCGCTTGGCCTGCCGCGGCCATGGGACCAGCAATGGTCGCTGCGCCTGCAGCAGATCGTGGCCTTCGAGACCGACCTTCTTGAATATGGCGACATCTTCGACGGCAGCACCGAGATCGCCGCCAAGGTCGAGGCTCTCAAGGCGGAGACACTGGCGGAAATGGCCCGCATCGCCGACATGGGCGGTGCGGTGGCCGCGATCGAATCGGCCTATATGAAACAGCGCCTGGTCGAATCTAACCTGAAACGACTCGCCGCCATCGAAGCCGGCGAGCAGACGGTGGTCGGCGTCAACGCCTTCACCGAGGCCGAGCCGTCGCCGCTGTCGACCGGTGCAGGTGCGATCATGACCGTCGACGATACGGTCGAGCGCGGCCAGATCGGGCGTCTCAACGCTTGGCGCCAGGCGCGCGATGCCTCGGTCGTGGCCAAGGCGCTGGCCGAACTGGCCGCGGCTGCCAAGGAAGACCGCAACATCATGCCGGCGTCGATTGCCTGCGCCCAGGCCGGCATCACCACCGGCGAATGGACCGACGCGCTGCGCAGCGTATTCGGCGAGTATCGCGCGCCGACCGGCGTCGCCCGCGCCGCGGGCGTGAGCGATGGCAGGCTCGAGGTCGTGCGCCGCGAAGTCGACACGGTGTCCCGCCGCCTTGGCCGACGGATAAAGATCCTGGTCGGCAAGCCCGGTCTCGACGGCCACTCCAACGGTGCCGAACAGATCGCCGTGCGCGCCCGCGATTGCGGCATGGAGGTGGTCTACGAAGGCATCCGGTTGACGCCCGAGCGTATCGTCAATGCCGCCCTCGAGGAGGGTGTGCACGTGGTCGGTTTGTCGATTCTGTCGGGCGGCCACGTCTCGCTGGTCGGCGACGTGCTGGCCGGCCTGCGCGAAGCCGGCATCGGCGACGTGCCGGTGGTGGTGGGCGGCATCATCCCGCCGGCCGACGCCGAGGCGCTGATCAAGGCGGGCGTGGCACGCGTCTACACACCCAAGGACTTCGACCTCACGCAGATCATGCGCGATGTCGTGGCCGTCGTGGATTCAGCCTGGAAAGAAGCGGCCTAACGCGGCCTGATCGCCAGGCTGGCGGTCGCATGCAGCATGGGGTCGATCACGGTATGGCTGAACAGCCAGGCCTCGGCATGGACCGTTCCGTCGTCGCGGCGAATGACCCGTGACAGCGCGACCACGTCAGCGGCCTGTGCCGGCCTCAGCACCGTGACATTGAGATGCGTGAGCACGGTCTCGAGGCCCGTCGCGGCCCGCAGCGCGGTGTGGGCCAGCGACAATAGCGCTGGCATCGACCAGGCCTCGCCACTGGCGAGCGAAAAGCGCAGGCGAATGTCCTGGTCCTGGCATTCCTCGACGAACAGGCCATGGAGGTCGGCGGGCGGGAGCGTCTTCTCCAGCAGCACCTGCAGTTCGTCTTCCGTCATCCCGGCAATCCTATGCTATCTCACGATCCCATGTCCTTTCTCGACCATCTGAAGCGCTGCAACAACGCCGACCTTTCCCAGTTCGAACCATGGTTCGTTGGGCCCCAGCGCGCCGGATTCATCCATCGCGATTTTGCCGACGTGCTCGCCGCCAGGCCCGCCCTCTTCCGCCATCGCGACAGGGCCTGGCATCTCGATCCCGCGCTCGACACGCCAGCGAAGCGCACCGAGGCGCTACGCGACTTTCTGCTCGAATTGCGCGAACAAGGTCACTTCAAGGGCCTGTGGCGCGAGGAGGCCTATGCCGTCACCTGGGAGTTCGCGCGGCCGGCGCTGCTCGACATGGAACGCTCGGCGACGCCGTGGTTCGGGGTGCGTGCCTTCGGGCCGCACATGACGGGCTACGTCCGGCGCCCCGACGGGCTGCACATCTGGGTGCCGCGGCGGTCCTTCACCAAGCCGACCTTTGCCGGCCAGCTCGACAATACGGTGGCCGGCGGCCAGCCCGCCGGCATCGGGCTGCACGAGAACCTGATCAAGGAGTGCGCCGAGGAAGCATCGATCCCGCGCACGCTGGCAGCCCAGGCCAAGGCGGTGGGCTTCGTCGCCTACTGGCACCAGTCCGGCGCGCAGTTGAAGCCCGACATCATGACCTGCTTCGACCTCGAATTGCCCGGGGATTTCACGCCACGGGCCAACGACGGCGAAGTCCATTCCTTCGAGCTGTGGCCGGCGCGCCGGGTGTTCGAGACCGTGCGCGACACCACCGAGTTCAAATACAACTGCAACCTGGTGCTGATCGACTTCTTCGTGCGCCACGGCCTGCTCTCGGCCGACGATCCGGAATTCGTCCCCATCGTCGGCGGGCTCAGGATGATGTATGCTGGGACGAACGGATTCGATTGAGCAATTAGGTGGTGGCCGCCATGCCACGATTCGTCGTCGCGATCCTGTCTCTCATCTGGTGTTTCGGCGCGGCGCCGGCGTTCGCACAAGGCCCTTCCGGTCATCACGGCCAGGGCCATGCCGAAAATCACGATTGGTACGAGAAGCTGAAACGGCCCGGCTCTACCGCCTCGTGTTGCAGTGGCACCAAGGACGGCGCCGAAGGCGACTGCCGCCCGACCCGCGCCTACCAGAAAGACGACGGCATGTGGTACGCGCTGCTGGGCGGGCGCTGGGTGCAGGTCCCGCCGCGCGCGGTACTTCAGACCCTGGCACCCGACGGCAACTCGCACATCTGCGCCAACAAGAGCGGCACCATCTTCTGCTTCCTCGGCGGCTCGCCCAAAAGCTGACGCCCGCGGACCGACACGCGCGCCTGCGGCAACTTTGCCAAAAGCGCGCGGCGTGCCAATCTGCGGCTTCCGCGAACGGG
>CALDNT010000219.1 GCA_937915145.1 uncultured Reyranella sp. | reverse complement strand
ACCACGAAACGTCAGGTTCCATGGACAGCAGGTCGCTGAGAGGCCCATTCTTCGATGTGCCCTTATGTCTGAAAGTGCGTCTATCCCATCCGAGACTTTATCGTAAAGGATTGATGCTCCACAGTTCGACGGCGCAGGCACATCTTATCAGGGTGTCGATCGAGCCGCGCCCGCACGGCATCGAGCACGGCCTCGTGCTTCCGGCGTGAGGTCCGGCGCTCTTTGCCTGTTGTCGACTTGATCTTCAGTATGCCTGCTTGGCAGGCAGTGGTCCAATAAGTGCGCGTTTCGAGTTCAAACCATTTCTTGCGATAACCCCTATCTAGCCAGTCGCTGTGCGGTCGCTCCGTTGAATCTTATGCCGCGTAGTGATCCAAACGGCTAAGCCGCGTGTACTCCGATTTGGAAAGTGTGCGCTTACACAAAGTAAAAAACCCGACCATGCTGCCGATCGCCTTAAAGATGTTGTTCGGAGACCCGATGAAGCTCATCGGGATGGTCTTTGGAATAGCCTTTTCAACCCTGCTGATGTCGCAGCAGGGCGGATTTTTCATTGGACTGATTTCGCGGGCCGCAAACGTGATAGCAGACGCTCGCGAAGCGACGATTTGGGTCATGGATCCCCAGACCGAAACCGTTGAAGGCCCGACCAACATGCGCGCGACGGAACTCCTTCGGGTGCGCGGTGTCGAGGGAGTTCTGTGGGCCGTACCGCTGGTCAGGGCCTCGGGCACGATCCGGACTGCAGGAGGACGCTCGACCACTGCGTCGTTTATCGGGGTCGACGATGCAAGCCTGGTCGGCATGACGGGCCGGTTCGTAGCCGGGGCACCGGAGGACCTGCGTAGGCCAGACGCGATCGCCATCGACCAGCTGGGCTTTGCGCGTTTGTGGCCAGGAGAACCACTCAAAACCGGCAAGGTACTCGAGGTCAATGATCGGCGTGCCGTGATCGCCGCCATCACCGACGCCGCCCCCGGATTTGCTGCGCAGGTCGTCGTCTATGCCCGCCTGTCTCAAGCCCTAGTCTACGTTCCAGGTGGCCGCAATACGCTGTCCTTCGTATTGGTTCGCAACGTGCCGGAGAGCGATGCCACGCTAGTGGCCCAACGGATCTCCGAGACCACCGGACTGCGCGCCCTGACTTCGCAGGCGTTTGAGCGAACAACAATCGACTACGTTCTCGCCAATACCGGAATCGCCTTCTCCTTCGGCGTCGTCATCGCTCTTGGCGCCATCGTCGGCATCCTGGTCTGCGGGCTTACCTTCACGCTGTTCGTCAACGACAACATCCGGCAGTTTGCCGTGCTGAAAGCGATCGGCGTCTCGAACGGCAGAATTCTTGGCATGGTCGCGAGCCAAGCCGTCGTAGTGGCTTTTATCGGCTATTCGATTGGCATCTGGCTGTCCTCGGCTTTTTTCGACGGCGTCAACCGGCCGCTGTCCGACCTCAAGGGCTTTTGGCTGCCTTGGCAGGTCGCGGCGCTGTCCGCCGCTGCGGTACTGGCGATCGTCCTCCTGGCAACCGTGGTGAGTCTGCGGCGTGTTTTCGCGCTCGATCCCGCCATCACCTTCCCGGGCTGAAATCTTGAGTGCCGTGGTCGCCCGGGGACTTTGCAAGCGCTTCGGCCGCGGAGAAACGAGCGAGCTCGCGCTCAACTGTACGGACTTTGATGCCCAGGCCGGCGAGATGACCTTCCTTGTCGGGCCTTCGGGCTGCGACAAGACCACCCTAATCTCCATCCTCTCAGCGATGCTTCGTGCCGACGAGGGAGATGTTACTGTTTTCGGCGCGGACCTTAAGACTTTGAGCAGCCGAGCGCTCAACCGCTTCCGCGGTGAGACCGTAGGCTTCGTTTTCCAGCAGTTCAATTTGCTCCCTGCTCTTGATGCCGCCGAGAACGCGGCGGTGCCACTGCTCGTGCATGGCATGGCCTCGGGGCGTGCCCGCCGCCGGGCGAGCGAACTGCTCGACCGATTGGGGCTCGCTGAGAGCCTGAAGAAGTTTCCACGCGAGCTTTCGGGTGGCCAACAACAGCGTGTGGCAATTGCGCGCGCACTGGTCCACGATCCCAAGCTCATCGTCTGCGACGAGCCGACAGCCTCACTCGACGGCGCCTCGGGGCACGCCGTTATGGACGTCCTGCGCACCCTCGCCGTGCGACCCGATCGTGCGGCGATCGTGGTCACCCACGACGACCGCATTTTCCGCTTTGCGGATCGCATCGCCTTTATGGCCGATGGCCGGGTGGTCCGGACAGGGAATCGCCCCTTCGAAGAGACGCATTGATGGCCCGCCGTTCTCGCCTGCTTATGCTCGGCTTGCCTGCGCTTGCCGGTGTCGCTCTCGTCGCTGCGGTGTCGTCGATCATCAGTTCCAATGCACCGGGTGCGACGGTCGCGCCACGCAGCATGCCGCCAACGGCGCGGGCGCAGGGACCGTCGACGGCAGTCTCGTCTTCCCTGCCATCGACCACGGCGCCGGCGGTCATAGGCGCGCTCGGCGCGGTCGAACCTGCCAACCGCGAGGTAGCGGTCGCAACCCGCTTTCCCGGCGTAGTCACGGAAGTGCGCGTGACCGATGGCGACAAGGTGCAGGCGGGAGATGTGCTTTTCATCATCGATACCGCGCTACCTGCCATCACCGTCGTCCAGCGCCAACGAGATCTCAGTATCGCCGAAGCGCGCCTCGCCCAGACCCGGCAACGGGCGACGGTGCTCGCCGCAGACGTCGCGATCGCACGCGGCGTCGCGGTCTCGGCGGAGGCGGATTTGGACGAAGCCAACGATCTTGTCCGGATCGCTGGCCGGCTGCAGAGCGGATCGTCGATCACCGAACGCGAAATGGTACGTCGAAGGAACCTGTTGCGTGTCGCCGAGGGGCGCGTCGCCGAGGTCAAAGCCCGGCTAGCACGCGCGGAGGCTGAGTTCGCGCTTGTAGATCCCCTAAACAACGGTCCGTCCTTCCGTATCGAGGAGGCGACCGTTGCTCAGGCGAAGGCGGCGCTGACTTTTGCCGAAGCCGAACTCGATCAACGCACCGTAAGGGCGCCGTCGGACGGAACCGTCCTTGCAGTAAACATCCGCCCGGGCGAATTCGCGACCGCCGGCGCATCGACGCCGCCGATTCTGTTGGGCCGGCTCGATTCCCTCCACGTGCGGGTCGATATTGACGAAGCCGATATCCCACGATTTTCTGCCGGCGCCGCTGCGGTCGGTCTGCCCCGCGGCGCGCCGGACCGACGGATCACCTTGCGCTATGTGCGCGCCGAGCCGTTGGTGAAGCCCAAGCGAACCCTCTCAGGATTGAGCAGTGACCGCGTCGATACGCGGGTGCTGCAGGTCGTCTATTCCGTCAATCCGCCGGTCCATGGCCTGCGCCCGGGCCAGGTCATCGACGTTTTTATCGAGGTCGCGTCCGGGCGTACGTCGGCCGCCCCGGTACGACGCTAAGGGTGTTCCTCGGCCTGCCCGAGAGATGCGGAAGCGCCGCCACCACTTGCCAGCCGTGTGGAGATCACCAGGCTCAATCCTTGTTATTGATCCAACTGTTCTCGGAACGGCCCTTGGACGTGGACGCGGCCGCCTTTCGCCCGCCGCAGGGCTCAGCCGTATAAGCGAACGCCACCAACGGCGAGGTCGGCCTTGAAGGCGTGGCCGATGGCCACGATGCCCAGCCGGCGCAGCCGCGACAGGTCGAGCGGTGCCACGGTGCGGTAGGGTCTGAAATCCGTGAAAGGCAGCCGCAGGCGGCGCCATTCCGGCCGCGACGGGAAGCCCTGCCGGTACGACTGCCACGGCCGCTCGAGGTCGGTGGTGCGCAAGTGCAGGCTGTAGGTCTGCGGGGCGCCGCACACATCGATCTCGAGTCCCTGCCAGTCCCTGGCATCGAGCGTGCGACTGCCCGCGGCGTCGGGGCGTCCGAGATCGAGCGCCATCTGGACGAAACCGCCATTGTTCTCCAGCCGCACATCGCCGCGCATGACCAGCGCCGGCCGTCCCGCCACCTCCTCGCGGGCCAACGTGC
>CALDNT010000218.1 GCA_937915145.1 uncultured Reyranella sp. | reverse complement strand
TCGGAGCGGGCAACACCTCAAGGCGGGTGATGCGGTATTCGATGCCGCTCTCGAGCTGCTCGTGGGTGCCGAAGAGTTCGATGCCGTTGTCGAGAGTGATGCTGCTCATCTCGAACGCGGGCTCGCCCTGGCCTTTTTTGCCATCGACGTCGAAGAAGCCGGCACGGTAGTAAATTCGCGTGCGGCCCTCGGCCAGTGCCTCGGCGCCTTCGGGAATCTTGAGGTCGGCGAAGCGCTTCGGCACCTTGCCGATCACGACATTGACGGCCTGCGGCGGCTTCACCTTGTCACCGAAGAAGAACAGAGCATCGAGGCCGTTCTCGCCCGCCTTGGCCTGACGGATGGCGGCGCGCGCCATGGCGACGGGAAACAGTGTGCCGGCCGGCAGTGCCACGGTCTGGCCTTCCGGCTCGGCGAACCGCGCCTCGCCGCCACCGCTGTCGTCGAGCAGCGCATCGCCCTTGAACAGACTGGTCTGCTTGCCATTGGCGGTCGAGAGATGCTCGAAATGGAATTTTCTACCGTCGCGGCTTTCCGTCATCTGCGACTGCTGCTCGCTGACGATCGCCGTGCGGGTGCCGGCCACTTCGAGCCTCAGGCGCTGGTTGACGATGTAGCCGTCGCAGGTGAGCTTGAGTTCGAAGGCATAGGTTCCGGCGGTGCCGCCATCGGGCTTGCCGTGCTCCAGCGTCATGACCGAGTAGACGGCACGGTGAGGTGCCATGTCCTGCGCCTCGACCTGCCACGACACGGCAAGGGCAGGCCCGAGAACGGCGAACATGAGATGGCGAAGGATCAACATTTGGGCCTCGGCAGCGCTTCAATCTGAACAAGACGGGAGTCGATGGCAAAGTCGCCGTAGTCGAGCACCATCGATCGGGCAACGCCGTTGCCGAGCAAATCGAGCGACATCTCGTACTCGGGATTGGAGCCCTGACCGCCCGCGGCGAAGAAGGCGTAACGGACCCCCCACGCTGCCTGATTGCGCAGCAGGCTAACGTCGCCGCGGACGCCGGGCCCACCGGTGCTGCGCGGCGGCCGGCCGATGATGGCGTTGACCTGAAAGGCGCCATCGAGCCTTGCACCATCGAACACGCTGTAGGACGCCGATTTGTCGCCGTCCCGTGCGTGCCGGATGATCAATGCGAGATGCGTGGTTGGGAACAGGGTTCCGGCAGGAAGCCCGAAACTGCGGGGTTCGGGCAAGGTGAATGTGGCTCGCCCCTTGCCGCCCACGGACTCGAGATCGGCGTGACCGCGCAGTTCCTCCTCGACCTCGTCGTCCTGAATATTGCGAACGCTGAAGCGCAGGGCCAGCCCGTCCTTGGTCTCATAGCTGGTAAAGCTCGAGTCGGTGCCGAATTCGTCGCCCTCGTTGCGCAGGAAATCGAGCTTGATCCGCTGCTTGATCTCCCAGCCGTCGCACGAATCGACGGTCTCGAGGACCATCCGGCCGCTGACTTCGATGATCCCGCTGGTGGGGCGCGCGGCGGAAAGCTTCATGTCGTAGGTCGCCCGATGTGGAACCAGAACGGTTTCCAACGGCTGCTGCGATTCAGCGGCGCTTATCCACAGGCCTGGCAACAGGATAGCGCCCACGGTGGCATAGAGAGCCGCAGTTGGGACGCGAGGAAAGTGAAAACAATAAGTGGTCAACGGACACTGGCAGGGGGCTAGGTCTTGTAGCCGGGGCCTCAAGCGTAATATCCATGCGCGCGGAATACCACAATGATCGCCTGCGGCAGGGCTGCACAGGGAGGATATCGACCATGACGACACGCAAACCCCGGGTTCTTGCGACCCGGCATTTCCCGCCGGACGTCGAAGCGCGCCTGGCAGCCGGTTTCGATGCCGTCCTCAACCCGGAAGACCGGCTCTACGACGGCCCCGGCCTGGTTGCCGCATCAGCCGGCTGCGACGGCATCATGTGCGCCGCGGGCGATGCCCTGAGTGCCGCGACGATCGCCGCCCTGCCGGCGTCGGTTCGCATCATCGCCACCTTCTCCGTCGGCTACGAGCATGTCGATGTCGCAGCAGCGGCCAAGCGCGGCATCGCCGTCAGCAACACCCCGGACGTCCTGACTGACGCCACCGCCGACATCACCATGCTCTGCCTGCTGGGCGCCGCCCGGCGGGCGCACGAGGGCACGACGATGCTCCGGACCCACAATTGGGTGGGCTGGACGCCGACCCAGTTGACTGGCGTCCATGTCACCGGCAAGCGGCTCGGCATCCTCGGCATGGGCCGTATTGGCCAGGCCGTCGCCGAACGTGCGCGCGCATTTCGCATGCAGATCCACTACAGCAACCGCAGCCGCCTGGCGCCCGACCTCGAGAAGGGCGCCATCTTCCATGCCGATCCCAACGACATGCTGCCGTCTTGCGACTTCCTGTCGATCAACGCACCGATGACGCCGGCCACGAGCAAATGGGTCAATGCCGAGCGCATTGCCAGGCTGCCTCGGGGCGCGGTGGTCGTGAACACCGCGCGTGGTGGCGTGGTCGATGACGACGCCTTGATTGCCGCGCTCAAGGGTGGGCACCTGGCGTCGGCCGGCCTCGACGTATTCGAGGGCGAGCCCAGGATTCATCAAGGCTACTACGATCTCGCCAATGCCTTCCTGTTGCCGCACATGGGCTCGGCCACGGTCGAGACCCGCAATGCCATGGGCTTCAAGGCGCTCGACAATCTCGAGGCCTTCCTGCTCAGGAAGCAGGCCCCGCCCGACCTCGTGAAGGCTTCTTGACCGAGCGCGCGACCTTGGCCTTCTTGGCTTTGGGCGCGGCGGGCGATGCCGCAGGCGCCGGCGGCTGGGCCGGCACGGCATCGGCAACAGCCGTCACTGGCTCGGCCGGTGCAGGCGTCGGCGAAGGCGCCGACGGGGCCTCAGTATAGACGGCGGCATCCCAGCTCGAAGCTGGCGCATCGGCCGCTGCGCGCAGCGGTGGTTCGTACTTGATGCCGTCCTCACTAACCGAGCGCTGGGGCTCGTTGTAGTCGACGGCATAGGGATCGGTGTCACCGTCGCGGGCCTTGCAGATGCTGCGGCCGCGGAAGACGCGCCACATCGCGCAATCCTGCTTGGACACCATCGAGGCGAGATGGTCGGTCGAGGTCTTGTCGCTGACTGCCAGCAAGCCGCCATCCGCGGCATAGCTGCCGGCCGAAACCGCCAGCGGCACGCCACAGCCTCCGGTCAGAAGGGCCGAGCCCAGAACCAGCGGCAGCGTAACAATTGCGGCCCGAATGGAATTCATAATCTTCTTTATGAAAAGACTATAACTCCTTGAATATAATTGCTTTTGTTTAATCAGTCAACGTGCATCCGAGATACTACCCCTAGTCCTTCCGGGGCGGCGGCAGACGCAAGCCGATGTACAACTCACGCAGCTTGTCGGCAGGCAGCTCAGCCGGCGCATCCATCATCAGGTCGACAGCCTGCTGGTTCATCGGGAAGCAGATGACCTCGCGTATGTTGGGCTCGTCGGCCAGGAGCATGACAATGCGATCCACTCCGGGTGCCGCGCCACCGTGCGGCGGGGCACCGAACTTGAAGGCGTTCAGCATGCCGCCGAAGC
>CALDNT010000217.1 GCA_937915145.1 uncultured Reyranella sp. | reverse complement strand
TTTTCGGCCCAACCCCACACCGAGCGCTACCTCAACTACGTCGCCGACAAATTCGACCTGCGGCGCGACATCCAATTCAACAGCCGCGTCGTCGCCGCGCACTGGCGCGAGGATACGCGCAGCTGGGAGCTTGTGCTGGAGAGCGGCGCGCGTCATACGACGCGCTTTCTAGTCACCGCGATCGGCGTTCTCTCGGCGGCCGTGATGCCGACAATTCTCGGCATCGACAGCTTCACGGGCCAGTCGTGCCACACCCAACGCTGGCCGAAGGACGGCATTGAGTTCGCCGGCAAGCGGGTCGGCATCATCGGCACCGGCGCAACCGCGGTGCAGACGATCCAGACGATCGCCAAGACGGTCGGTCACTTGACCGTGTTTCAGCGCACCCCGAACTGGTGCTTTCCGCTGAACAACAGCAAGATCACCCCGGAGGAGATGCGCGGCATCCGCGCCCGCTACCCCGAGATTCTGGCGCGCTGCCGCGAGACGCCGAGTTGCTACGTCCACGGCCCGGATCCGCGCAAGACGCTAGAGGTGACACCCGAGGACCGCGAAGCCTTCTGGGAAAAGCTATATCGGACTCCGGGTTTTGGCCAATGGCAGGGGAATTTCAGCGATATGCTGATCGACCGCGATGCGAACGCGCTCGCCTCCGAGTTTGCCGCACGCAAGATCCGTGAACGGGTTAACGATCCCCTCGTCGCCGAGAAGCTGATCCCTAAGAACCACGGTTTCGGCACGCGCCGGATCCCCCTCGAAGGCGGCTATTACGAGGTTTACAACCAGCCGAACGTCGAGTTGGTCGACGTCAACGAGACCCCGATAGAGCGGATCACCCCGCACGGCATCCGGACGTCGGAGCGCGAGCATGAGTTCGACATAATCATCTACGCGACTGGCTTTGATTCCATTACCGGTGCCTTCGACCGGATTGAAATCAGCGGCGTCGACGGCGTGCGGCTCAAGGAGGCGTGGAAGGACGGCCCGCAGACCTATCTTGGCGTCTTCGTGGCAGGGTTTCCGAATTTCTTAATGGCGATGGGTCCGCACGCGGGGCTCAGCAATTACACGCGCACCGCTGAATACAGCGTTGAGTGGGTCACCGGCGTGATCCGGTTTGCGACCGAGCGAGGACTGAAGCGCATCGAGGCCACGCCATCCGCCGTCAACGAATGGACTAATCACGTCCTAGCGCTCGGCCAAGGTCAGCTGATGAATGAAGTCGGCTCCTGGATGACGGGCGTCAACCGGAACGTAGAAGGCAAACAGAAGCCTCGGATCATGCGCTACAGCGGCGGACACCCTGCATATCGCCAGTACTGTGACGCCGTCGCCGCGGAGGATTACCGGAAGCTTGCCTATTGAACCGAGTTCCGACCGAGTGGGGCATTCCGCCCAATGCCACGCCACAGCCCTGGGAGAACGCGTGTTGGCCGCCCAGCGTGCGATTCGCGCGCGGGACGAGCTGATCGGCCGTTAGCGTTTGGAGAACGTCATGCACATCGGTTTCAATGCACCCACTACAGGTCCCTTGATTGAGCCGGATAGCCTGGTGCGGATCGTTACAGCAGGGGAGGCGCTGGGCTTCGATTACGTCACGATCAGCGACCACATCATGGTGCCACGCAATCTACAGTCGAAGTATCCCTATACAGGGACCGGCGAGTTTCCGGCGGGCGCCTCGGCCGCGTGGCTTGAGCAGCTGACGACCACGGCCTATGTCGCCGGGCTGACGAAGAAGCTTCGCTTCGTCCTTTCGGTCATGGTGGTGCCGCACCGCCCGGCCGTGCTGACCGCCAAGGTGCTGTCAACCATCGACTACCTCTCCAAGGGCCGCCTGACGCTGGGCATCGGTGTCGGCTGGTGCCGCGAAGAGTTCGAGGCAATCGGCGCCGCCCCGTTCGATGATCGTGGCAACGTGACCGACGAATGGATGGCAGCGTGCCAGGAACTCTGGTCGGCCGAGGCGCCGAAATTCAACGGCAAGTATGTGAGCTTCGACGATGTAGTCTTCACGCCCAAGCCGGTGCAGCAGCCGATTCCGATCTGGGTGGGCGGAGAGAGTGCGCCGGCGCTCCGTCGCACCGTCCGCTATGCCCACGGCTGGTATCCGGTCGGCACGAACCCGCAGCACCCGATGAATACGGTCTCGACCTTCAGGCAGGGGCTGGAACGGTTTCGCGGCTTCTGTGAGCGCGGCGGCCGCGATCCGAAGGAGATAGCATTGGCCTACCGGGTCCTCATCGGCCCCGGCGTGCGCCCACGCGGCAGCATTGACGGCGAGGCCGAGCTGTTCACGGGCGGCGACGCCGACTGGGTCGGGGATATCAGGCGGCTGCAGGACTCCGGCGTCAGCTCGGTTGACGTCCGGCTGTTCGGTTATGGCGAGGCGCAGACCCTGCAGGGCACGCTCGACAACATGCATCGCTTCCGCGACGGCGTGCTGTCGAAGCTCGCCTGAGGCCAGCGTGTGCTGTTCCGGATGCTGGCCCAGGTGACCTTTCCGCTCGCCGCGGCGCACTTCGTGAACCAGGCCGCGCGCACGGTGATGGCGATCGTCGGGCCGGTGCTGGCCGTGGAGCTTGGCCTGTCGGCGGTCGAGCTGGGGACGCTGGCGGCCTGCATGTTCGCCGCCTATGCCGTGACGCAGCTGCCGCTGGGCGTCGCGCTCGACGCCTTCGGCGCGCGGCGCGTCCAGGCCGCGCTGATGGCGCTGGCGGCGCTTGGGTTCGCCATCTTCGCGCTGTCGCCGGGATTCGCCGGGCTGGCGCTGGGGCGTGTCCTGCTGGGCGTCGGCATCTCGGCCGGGCTGATGGCGGTGCTCAAGGGCAATGCCGACTGGTTCGAGCGCCGCTGCGTCGCCCAGGTGATCGGTATCTCGACGGCGATCGCCGCGGTCGGCAGCACGGTCACGACCGTGCCGGTGCAGGCCCTGCTACCGACGCTCGGCTGGCGCGGCGTCTTCTGGGTCCTGTGCGCCGTCACGCTCGCGGTCGCGCTCTGGATCTTCCTGTCGGTGCCCGACAAGCCGCGCGCGCCGGGACCGGCGCCGACGCTCGGGGGCTACCTCGCCTCGAGCGCGCGCATCCTGGTCTCGCCGACCTTCTGGCGCTTCGGCCCGGCGGTAGCGACCATCTCGATCTTCAACTTCGCCTACCTCGGCCTGTGGGCCGGACCGTGGCTGCGCGACGTCGCCGGCATGGACGGAGCGACCCGGGCCGGCGTGCTGTTCCTCTACACGCTGGCGATGATCGCGGGCAGCGTGCTGACCGGCAGCGCCGCCAGCCGCGCTGAACGGCTCGGCCTGCCGACCGTGATCGTGCCCATTGTCGCGCTGGTCGCCGTGGTCGCGGTGCAGGTCGGCCTGATGCTGCAGCCGCGCGCGTTCGCGGTCGTGCTGGCGCTGTTCCTCGCCATGGCGCTGTTCAGCGCCGCCGGCTCGGTGGGCTACGTGGTGGTCAACCAGATGTTCCCGCCCGACCTGACCGGCCGGGTCTCGACGGCGACCAACACGGTGGCGCTGGGGCTGGCCTTCGCGGTCCAGGTGGCGGTCGGCTGGGTCCTCGACCTCTGGCCGCGCACCGCTTCGGGCGGCTGGGATCCTGACGGCTACACCTGGGCGCTGGGCATGACGGCGGCGCTGCAGGCGGTCGCGGCGCTGGTCATGGTGACGGCGCTGCGCCGGCGTCCCTGACGGCGTGAGGTCAAAAAACTGAAGCGGCCGAGAAACCAATGAGTTGGGTGGGGTCGGATAGCAGAGCCTGAGGTGTTCCCGTACAATTTCGCGGACGGCCCACGACGCCGTCGCCGGGGTAAGGACAGGGCAGGGGGCGTTTATGGATTGGGCGCGCATCCTGGCCTACGTGACGGGGACGGTGGACCAGGAGCT
>CALDNT010000216.1 GCA_937915145.1 uncultured Reyranella sp. | reverse complement strand
AGCGCATGTCCTTGATCGAGACGGCGCCCTTGGCGTCGAGCACCATCACTGGCGCTTCCCCGTTGGGATAGACGTTCATGCCGTCGCGGTAGTTCTTGTCGATCAGTTCGCGGTGCCGGAAGAACGACTTCACCTCGTCGCGGCTGAGACGTGTGGTGTAGAGATTGCACATGGCGTTCGATCCCCTGAAGCCGTAGCAACTGTAGCCACTGTAGCAGTAGCAAGAAGCTGATGCCGGGCTGCGCCGAGGGCGAAAATCACGCAGATGTGTCCCCAGTGTGTCCCCGAACGAGGGAGCCAAGAGGGAATTTCGGCTAAGTCATTGAAATTATTGGCGCTCCCTACGGGAGTCGAACCCGTGTTTCAGCCTTGAGAGGGCCGCGTCCTAGGCCTCTAGACGAAGGGAGCTAAGGGCCGGACGCGACAGATAGTCGAACGGCCCGGCCGGTGCAACCCCGGCGAATCAGCCGGGCTTGCGGCCGGCGATGCGCGACAGCACGCCGGGTACGAAGGGATGGACGGCGACGTCCGTAAAGCCCGCTCCCTGCAGATAACCCTTCACTTCAGATTCGGTATGGGCGAGGCCGGTGCTGTGCTGGATCGCCTCGTTGAGCCCCCAGAGGGCGGCGGAGAGTGGCCCGCGCCGGTCGTCGTGCAGGGTCTCGCCGATCAGGTGCATCTCTCCACCGGGCACGAGCGCCGCGAAGGCCTTGCCGACGACGAGGCGGATCAGGTCGGGCTCGTATTGCGGCAGGTTGCTGGCCATCACCACGACATCGACATTCGCGGGGAACGCGGTACGCGTAAAGTCGCCGGGCAGGGTGGTGACGCGGTCCGAGGCGTTGTTGGCGGCGATGTATTCGTCGGCCACGACGGCGACCGGCGGCAGATCCAGCACGACCGCCTTCAGACCCGGAAACGTCTGCGTCGCCACGATCGAGTAGGCACCCGAGCCGCCACCGAGATCGAGCAGGAGCTTGCGGCCCTTCATGTCGACGCTGCGGCTGAACAGGCGGGCAGCGCCCATGCCGATGGAGTAGGTGGCGGCGTGATAGCGCCGGGCGTCATCGACGGTGAAATCGACATAGGCCCCGAGACGGTTCTCCTCGGGGCTCCGCAACCGCTTGGAGAGCTCGCCGAAAGCCGCCCAGCGCGGCTTGGTGAACAGGATCCACGGGCCGGCGTAGCGGTCGCTGTCCTTCACCAGGAAACGCTGCACGTCGGCGGCGTTGGCGAAACGATCGCCCTCGCGCGTCAGGAGGGTCATGGCGACCAGCACCGTCAACAGGCGTTCGGCATTGCGCTCGCTGATGCCCACGGTCCTGGCGACCGCCGGAATCGTGTCCTGGCCGTGGGCGATGGCGGTGAAGATTTCCAGCTCGACCGCGGCCATCAGGGCGGCACTTTCCCAATAGGCCTGCGCCATCTTCTGAAGACGAGTGGTATCGAGCCGCGGTTTCTCGGCCATCTGGCGCTCCCTCTCCGGTTGCCCGATCATAGCGCACGGGCCTAAGCTTGTGCTTCACCTGTTTCCGCCGGGAGAAATCGCCATGGACATGCATATCGCCCAGGATCTGCCGATCACCGGCATCGATGTTGCCGCGCTGCCGCCGGCCGAAGGCGAGGCGGTGTTGCGCCGCCAGCTCGCGGCGGCCTATCGCATGGTCGATCATTTCGGCTGGACCGAACTGATCTACGGCCATCTCACGGCGCGCGTGCCGGGCGAGGCGCCGCACTTCCTGATCAATCCGTTCGGTCTCAACTACGACGAGGTCACGGCCTCGAACCTGGTGAAGATCGACCTCGACGGCAACATCATCGGCAAGTCCGACTATCCCGTGAACTATGCCGGCTTCGTCATCCATTCGGCCGTCCACATGGCCCACGCCGCGCGCCACAAGGTGGTGATGCACACCCATACCCGCGCCGGCATGGCCGTGTGTGCGCTGAAGGAAGGGCTGCTGCCGATCTCGATGGTCGCCACGACTTTCCACAACAAGCTTTCGTATCACGACTACGAAGGCCCCAGCCTCGATCTCGACGAGCGTGGCCGCCTGCTGGCGAACCTCGGCGATAACCAGGCGATGATGCTGCGCAACCATGGCATTCTGACCACTGGTCGCACCGTGCCCGAGGCGTTTATCCGGCTCTATCGCCTGGAGCGGGCGTGCCAGATTCAGCTCGATGCCGGGGCGGCCGGCACGCTCAACATCCTGGGTGACAATCTCGCCGCCAAGTCGGGCGCCGACGTCGACGGCTTCTCAGAGCGTGAATCGTCGGCCGGGATCGGCGATCTCGAGTTCGCCGCACTGGTGCGCAAGCTCGACAAGATCGACACGGGCTGGCGACAGTAACAGTCAGCCGCGGGGCAGCTTCGCGTCGGCTGCGGCGAGGCGCCGCGGCCGCTGGGGCGCGATCGGCAGGCCGGCTGCGACATGTCGAGCCGTTCCACAACCGTAAACGGTAATTAAATGTCCCAAACAGGGCGCCAGTTGCTGCGTCGAATATCGCAGTAGCTAGGCAAAATGACGGTGATTGGGTACTGTGCACCGTCGCACATTTTAAATGAAAAAACGCATAGTCAGAGCGGCGGTCCGGTCAGGTCGGAGGCGTCGAGCGGTGAGTGTTGCCGCCGCATTGAGCGCCTTGCCTGGAGCGGCAGGGACGGCGCACGCGCAGAATTGGCTTTATAGCGGGACGGACTATGGCACTGGCGCCAACTGGAGCACCGGCGTCACCCCCGGTGCCGGCCAGACGGCGACCTTTGGATCCAATGGGGTGAACCAGCCGGTCATCAGTACCGGTAATTTCACCATCGGCACAGTCAACATGACTGCGGGGTCGCTCACGATCAATCCGACGCGAACCCTTACGGTCCAGTCGGCCTTCAATCTCACCGATGCTTCGATTTTGGGGACCGGCGCCCTGTCGCTCGGAGCGGGCTCGCTGCTGACCGCCGCCGGGACGACGGCCATGACGATCGCGCCGGTGATTTCGGGCACCGGCGCCACCCTCGTTACCGGATCGGACGTCACCTTCACCGGAACCAACACCTACACCGGCACGACCATGGTCAACTCGGGCGGCGTCCTGCAGCTCGGCGCCGGCGGCACGACGGGGACGTTGGGCACCGGCGCGGTCACCAACAACGGCAGCGTGGTGTTCAACCGCTCGAACGCCTATGCCGTCGCCAACGTGATCTCGGGCACCGGCACCGTGAGCCAGACCGGCGACGGCACGACCAGCCTGACTGGAGCCAATACCTACTCGGGCACGACGACGATTTCGGCCGGCATCCTGAGCGTCGGCAACAACGGCACCACCGGCACGCTGGGGACCGGCAACGTCGTGAACAACGCCACGCTGCAGCTCAACCGGACCAACTCTTTCACCGTCGACAACGACATCTCGGGCACCGGCGCGTTGACGAAAACGGCAGCCGGGACGAGCACGACCCTGACCCTGACCGGAACGAACACCTATTCAGGCACGACGACGATTACCGAGGGCATCCTGCAGATCGGTGCCGGGGGCACCGCCGGGACATTGGGGACAGGAGACGTCGTCACGACCGGCGGTACGCTGAGGTTCAACCGGTCGGACGCGCTCACGGTTTCGAGCGACATCTCGGGGACGGGTGCGGTTTCCCAGTTTGGTGCCGGCACCACGACGCTGACGGGCGCCAACACCTACTCAGGCGCGACGACGATCACGGCGGGGGCGCTGCAGATCGGCGACGGCGGCACGACCGGCACGCTGGGCACCGGCAACGTTGCCATCTCGAGCGGCGCGGCGCTGGCCTTGAATCGCTCCGATGCAATTGCCGTGTCGGGCGTGATCTCCGGCACCGGCGGGCAGATCCGTCAGATCGGCACCGGCACGACGACGCTAATGGCAAACAACACCTACACCGGTGCGACGACGATCTCGGCCGGCACGCTGCAGATTGGCGGCGGCGGCACCACCGGTACGCTCGGGACTGGCGCCACCACCAACGACGGCAAGCTGGTCTTCGACCGCTCGAATGCACTGACGGTTTCGAGCGCCATCTCGGGCACCGGCACGGTGAGCCAGGCCGGCACCGGCACGACCAGCCTGACCGGTGCCAACAGCTACTCGGGCACAACGACGATCTCGGCCGGCATTCTGAGCGTCGGCGCGGGCAGCACCGTCGGCACGCTGGGCGACGGTTCCGTGACCAACAACGGCACGCTTCAGATCAACCGGTCGAATGCGATCACCATCGCCAACGACATTTCGGGCACCGGAGCGCTGACCAAGCTGGCGGCGGGGACCGCGACCCTCACCGGTGCCAATAGCTATTCGGGCACGACGACCATCACGACCGGCATCCTGGAAGTGGGTGCGGGCGGCGCCGCGGGGACGCTGGGTACCGGCGGCGTGGTCAACAATGCGACGCTGAGGTTCAACCGGTCCGACGACATTGCGGTCTCCAACGCCATCTCCGGCACTGGCGCGCTCAGCAAGGTCGGCAGCAACGAGCTGACGTTGACGGGCGCGAACACCTACAGCGGCGTCACCACAATCTCGGCCGGCACCTTGCAGGTCGGCGCCGGTGGCACGACGGGATCGCTGGGAACGGGCGGGGTTGTGACGACCGGCGGTACGCTGACCTTTAACCGTTCCGATGCGATGACGGTGGCCAACGTGATCTCGGGGACTGGCGCGGTGATGCAGGTCGGCGCCGGCACGACCAGCCTGACGGGTGCCAACACATACTCCGGTCCGACGACGATTTCAGCGGGGACGCTGCAGATCGGCGCCGGCGGGACGACGGGAGCCCTGGGCACCGGCGCCACAACGAACAACGCCAGCCTGGTGTTCGACCGCTCGAATGCCCTGACGGTTTCGAGCGCCATCTCTGGCACCGGCACGGTGAGTCAGGTCGGTGCCAGTACGACCAGCCTGACCGGGGCCAACGACTACACCGGCACCACGACGATCTCCGCCGGCACGCTGAGCGTCGGCGCGGGCGCGACCACGGGGACGCTCGGCACGGGCGCGGTGGTCAACAACGCAACGCTTCTCATCAATCGGTCGGATGCGGCTATTGAAATCAACAACGATATTTCCGGCACGGGTGCACTGACCAAGAGTGCTGCGGGCTCAAGCAGCACCCTGACGCTGACCGGAACGAACAGCTACAGCGGCACGACGACCATCACCGAGGGCATCCTGCAGGTCGGCGCCGGCGGTACGACCGGTACGCTCGGCACCGGCGGCGTCGTCACCACGGGCGGCACGTTGCGGTTCAACCGGTCGGACGACATCACGGTCTCGAATGTGATTTCGGGCACCGGCGCGGTCAGCAAGCTCGGGGCGGGCCTGACGACGCTGACCGGTGCCAATACCTACAGCGGCACCACCACGATCTCGGCCGGCACCCTGCGGGTGGGCGACGGCGGTACGAACGGCACGCTCGGCACCGGCGCTGTCGTCAACAGCTCGGCGATGGGTTTCAGCCGTTCCGACACGATCACGGTCGCCAACGTCATTTCCGGCACCGGGACGTTGAGCCAGATCGGCGCCGGCACGACCATCCTGACCGGCGCCAACAGCTACAGCGGCGCCACCACGATCTCGGCGGGCACGCTGCAGGTCGGCGCCGGCGGTACGGTGGGCCAGCTCGGCACGGGGGCGGTGACCAACGATGCCAACCTGGTCTTCAATCGTTCCAATGCGCTCACGGTGGCCAACGCGATTTTCGGGTCGGGCGCGGTGACCCAGCTCGGTGCCGGCACGACGACACTCACGGGCGCCAACAGCTACAGCGGCACGACGACGATCTCGGCCGGTGCGCTGCAGATTGGTGCGGCCGCGGCGGCGGGCACGCTCGGCACCGGCGCTGTGGTCAACAATGGCACGCTGATCTTCAATCGCAGCGACAGCCTCACGATCGACAACGACATCTCCGGCACCGGCGCGCTCACCAAGTCCAACGCCGGAACCAGCACGACGCTCACCTTGACCGGTACGAACAGCTACGGCGGCACGACGACGATCACCGAGGGCATCCTGCAGGTCGGCGCCGGCGGCATGACGGGAACGCTAGGCACCGGTGGTGTCGTCACCACCGGTGGCACTCTGAGATTCAACCGCTCCGATGCGATCACGGCGGCCAACGTGATCTCGGGGACCGGTGCGGTGAGCCAGTTCGGCGCCGGCACCACGACGCTGACCGGCGCCAACAGCTACACCGGGGCAACGACGGTCACGACCGGTGTTCTGAACATCCGGAACGACACGGCGCTCGGCACCGTGGCGGGTGGCGTGACGGTGGCCAGCGGCGCGGCGCTCGAGGTCCAGAACGACATCACGGTGGGCGCCGAGGCGCTGGCGCTCAACGGTACCGGCGTCTCGGGCGGCGGTGCGCTGCGCAACGTCTCCGGCGCCAACAGCCTGGCCGGCGCCATCACCCTGAGCGGCGGAGCGACTCGCATCAACTCCGATGCCGGTACGCTGACGCTGAGCGGCACGATCGGCGGCGCGGCGCAGGGCCTGACGGTCGGCGGTGCCGGCGATACGACCCTCTCCGGCATCATCGGCACCACCACGGGCACCTTTACCAAGGATGGCACGGGTACAGTAACTCTGACGAGGGCCAACACCTACACCGGCGCGACCACGATCTCGGCCGGCGCCCTCAATATCCAGAACAGTACCGCACTTGGCACCGTAGCGGGCGGCGTAACGGTCGCCAGTGGTGCGGCGCTCGAGTTGCAGGGTGGCATCGCCGTCGGTGCCGAAGCGCTGTCGCTGAGCGGGACGGGCGTTTCGAACGGCGGCGCGCTACGCAACATCTCCGGCGCCAACAGCTATGCCGGCGCCATCACCCTGGCGGGCGGCGGCGGCACAATCAGCACCGATGCCGGCACGCTCACCGTGAGCGGCGCAATAGGCGGCGCGGGTCAGGCGCTCACGACCGGTGGTGCGGGCACGACGATCCTGACAGGCGCCAATACCTACAGCGGCACCACGACGATCTCGGGCGGCACGCTGAGCGTCGGCGCCGGCGGTGCAACCGGCACGCTGGGTTCGGGGGCCGTGGTGAACAACGGCACGCTGCAGATCGACCGCTCGAATGCGATCTCGCTGGCCAACGACATTTCGGGCACCGGCGCGCTCACCAAGGTCGGTGCGAACACCCTCACCCTGACAGGCGCCAACAGCTACAGCGGCACCACGACGATCTCGGCCGGCACCGTGAATGTCGGCACCGGCGGCACGACGGGCTCGCTCGGGACCGGCACCGTGATCAACAACGGCAACCTCGTGTTCAATCGCTCCGATAACCTCACCGTCACGGGTGCAATGTCGGGGACCGGCTCCCTGACCCAGGCCGGCACCGGCACGCTCATCCTTGCGAGCGGAATCAGCGGCTACACCGGCACAACGACGATCTCGGCCGGCCGGCTGCAGATCGGCGATGGCAGCACCAGCGGCTCGGTCACTGGCAACATCGTCAACAATGCCGTGCTTACCTTCGACTTCCCAAATGCCATCACCTATACCGGCGTGATCTCGGGCACGGGGTCGTTGACCCAGTCCGGTGCCGGTACGCTGACCTTGGCGGGCATCAACACCTACACCGGCCCGACGACGGTCTCGCGAGGCCGTCTCGCGATCAACGGCAGCATCACAAGCAACGTGACGGTGGCGGCCGGCGGCGAGCTTAGCGGCAGCGGAACGATATTCGGCGTTGTGACGAACAACAACATAGTGGCGCCCGGCAATTCGATCGGCACGCTCACCGTGAACGGACTGTACACGCAGGCAGTCGGCAGCACCTATCAGGTCGAGGTCAATGCCGTCGGACAGAACGACCGCATCAACGTCGTGGGGGCACCGGGTACCGCCACCATCAACGGCGGTACGGCAAGTGTCGTGGCGGCGGTCGGCGTCTATGCGCCAAGCACCACCTACACCATCCTCAATGCCACCGGCGGGGTGACGGGAGTCTACGCCGACGTCACCAGCAACCTCGTTTTCCTGCTGCCGACACTGACCTATGACGCAAACAATGTTTACCTGACGCTCAAGCCCGGCGGATTTGCACGCGGTGCGCAGACCAACAATCAAACGGCGGTAGGCCGGGTGCTCGATCAGAGTGTCGCCGGGGCGACCGGAGACCTCGCCACGGTGATCGGCACCATGGCCGCCCTTACGCAGGCGCAAGGTCAGGCGGTGATGGATGCGATCAGCGGGCAGCAATATTCCGGTTTCGGTACCGCCAACGTCGCCAACAGCCTGATGTTCATGAACGTCGTCGGCCAGCAGATGGCTGCCGCCCGCAGTGGCGGTGGCGCCGGCAATCGCCTGGCGCTCGCCGCGGCCTGCGATGTCGCCTGCGACGGCGAGGACTCCAGTCCCTGGAGCCTGTGGGCCAGCGCGCTGGGCGGCACCGGCAGCGTCGCCGGCAACGGCAATTCCTCCACCCTGACCTACAACGGCGGCGGCTTCGCGACCGGGATCGACTTTCGCGCCGACCCGCGCTTCCTGATCGGCATCGGCCTCGGCTATGCCAGCGGCAACCAGTGGGTCAACGGTTTCAGCGGTCGCGGCTCCAGCGACAGCTACCAGGCCAGCCTCTACGCTTCCTTCACCGAGGCCGGATTCTACGCCGATGCGCTGGCGGGCTACGGCTACAACGACAACCAGATGACCCGCATGATCGCGATCCCGGGCCTGCAGGCGCGCACGGCGAAGGGCCGGGTCGGTGCCGACCAGTTCCTGGCCCAGGCCGAGGCGGGCTACCGGCTCGGCGTCTACCAGCCGGCGGCGGCAACGCTGACACCGTTCGCGCGTTTCCAGACGTCGACGGTCACCCAGGGCTCCTTCACCGAGACCGGGGCCGACTCCCTCAATCTCAACGTGGCGCAGCAGACGACCAAGTCGATGCGCAGCACGCTCGGGGCCGAACTCGCGGGCACCATTGACGCCGGATGGCGCGACAAGCTTGCCCTGCAGCTCCGGCTCGGTTGGGTCCACGAATATGCCGACACGGCGCGGCCCGTGACCGCTTCTTTCGCTGGCGCGCCCAGTGCCGGCTTTAGCGTGTTCGGTGCCGCGCTGCAGCGCGACAGCGTGGTCGTGGGCTTCGCCGCCAATACCATGGTTGCCCAAGGGGCTTCGGTCTACATCCGCTACGATGGCGAGATCGGCGCCGGTACGGACAGTCACGCAGTGTCCGCCGGGCTACGGCTCGCGTGGTAACGCCTGCCTAGGTACGAAACTCAGTCCGATCGGTGCCGGCGTAAAGCGCCTTCGCCGAACGCTCGGTAGCGTCGCGATGGGCGGCGATGGCGGCCGCGTCGAGGTCGGCGCGCGGTTCGGGTTCCGGATCGAAATTTCCGAAGGTATCCCGACCGCGCACCAGCATCGCCGAGTCGCGAATCTTGAGTTGTCGCACGTGCGGCGGGATGTAACGGATGGCGAAGCCGATGCGGCGGTCGTCGGTCGTGTTGGGCCCCGATCCGTGCGCCAGCAGGACATGGTGCAGCGACATCTCTCCGGCCAGAAGTGGCACGTCGACGCCGGCGCCGTCGGGGACATCGACGGCGATCTCCTGTCCGCGGGTCAGGAGGTTGTTCTCCTCGAAAGTATCGCGGTGCGCGAGCTGTTTCTTGAGGTGGCTGCCCGGCCAGAACTTCATCGCGCCGCTTGCCACCGGCGCGTCGGCAAAGGCGATCCAGGCGGTGATCACCTCGTCGCTGCTGAGGCCCCAGTAGGTCGCATCCTGGTGCCACGACACGAACGAGGGCGAATGCGCCTCCTTGGTGAAGAAGGTGGTGCTCCAGCACAGGATATCGGGGCCGATCACGTCCTCTACGGCATCGAGGATGGCGGGGTGGCGGGCGAGTTCGTTGGCCCAGGTGAAGAGAAGATGGACCTTGTGGCGCATGCTGCCGGTGAGGGGTCCACCCAGTGCCCGTTCCTGCTCTTCCAGCCGGTCGCGATAGAAGCGTGCCTGCTCGGCCGACAGCACGCGGACCGGGAAGTGGAAACCTTCGCTGCGGTATTGGGCGACCGCTTCGCGGCTGAGACTCTTGGTCATGGGTTCCTCCATGGTCGGCAGTCTAGCAAGATCGGAGGGGCTTCAGAACAGGCACCTTAGGCGGTAGCCGCCGCCTTCCCAATTCGCATTGTACGTCGACAACCGCCGTGGTCTGATTCGATATAACCGCAGCATTGCCTCTCAAGTTCCAAGCTGGAAGGGTTACCCCCATGAGTACCATCGGCATACGCGGCGCCTTCTTCGATTTCATGGACGATCCCTGGAAGCATGTCGGCAAGGAACAGGAAGCTGCGCGCTTTCATGCCGATGGTCTGCTGGTCGTCGAGAATGGCAAGATTGCCGATTTCGGCGCCTTCAAGGACGTGTCCGGCCGCCATCGTGGCCTCAAAGTGACGCATATCAAGGACCGGCTGATCGTACCGGGCTTCATCGATGGCCATATTCACTTTCCGCAGACGCGCGTGCTCGGCGCATTCGGGGAACAGCTCCTTCCGTGGCTGCAGGATTCGGTATTCCCCGAGGAGCTGAAATACAGCAACCGCACTTATGCCAGAGATGGAGCCAAGCGCTTCTTCGATGCACTGCTGGCGTCGGGCACGACGACCTGCCAGGCCTTCACCAGTTCTTCGGCGGTCTCGACCGAGGAGCTGTTCGACGAGGCAAGCCGACGCAACATGCGCACCATCGCCGGCCTGACCGGCATCGACCGCCATGCGCCGGCGGCTGCCCTCAATACGGCGAGCGGGTTCTACGAGGACAGCAAGCGGTTGATCGAGCGCTACCACCGGAAGGGTCGCAACCTCTATGCCATCACGCCGCGATTCGCCTTCGGTTCGTCGCCCGAACTCCTCGCGGCATGCCAGAAGCTGAAGCACGAAAATCCGGATTGCTGGGTCAACACCCACATCTCGGAGAATCCGAGCGAAATCCATGGCGTGTTGGCCGAGCACGGGGACTGTTCCGACTATCTCGGTGTCTACGAGAAGTACCAGCTGGTCGGCCCGAAATTCTCCGGCGGCCATGGCGTTTGGCTATCCGACGACGAATTCCGCCGCATGTCCGGAAGTGGAGCGGCGGTGGTGTTCTGTCCGTGCTCGAATCTGTTTCTGGGGAGTGGCCTGTTCCGCATCGGCCGTGCCACCGATCCGCGGAGCCGCGTGAAGATGGCGTTTGGTACCGATATGGGTGGCGGCAACCGCTTTTCGATGCTGAACGTGCTGGAGGACGCCTACAAGGTCGGCATGTGCAACAACACCATGCTCGATGGCAGCATCGATCCCGCGCGCAGGGATGCGGCCGAGGCTGAACGCAACAAGATGTCGCCCTATCGCGGCTTCTGGTCGATCACGCTGGGCGGTGCGGAAGGCCTCTATATCGACGACCTGGTCGGCAATTTCGAACCGGGAAAGGAAGCCGATTTCGTGGCGCTCGACTGGAAGGCCGGGCCAGCCGCGCAGTCCTGGTATCAATCGTTGACCGTCGGCAAATCCGGGCCTCAAAAAACAGGAGAGGCGGCCAACCTTCTGTTCGGCGTGATGATGGTGGCGGACGACCGTGCAGTCGACGAGACGTGGGTCATGGGCAAGCGTCTCTACAAGAAGAAGGCTTGAACGCCGCCGCCAGCGTCCGTTATTCCGTCAGCAGGGCCGTCATCAGAACAGACGCCAGAACGCGATCACCATGACCGCGTAGATGGTCAATATGAGCGTAGCGCCGAGGATGTGGGTCCGGACTGCAGTCTTGGATGACGCGGGTTTCAGCCACCAGCCGAACCGCCCGGCCACCCATGGTACGAGGAAACCTGTCAGCCCGACACTCACGATATTGCCGAGGAACAGCGCGATGGCGAAGGGCAGGTGGAGCACATTCGAGAACAGGGGCGTGCCCACGAAAACCCCGAACAGGAAGACGATCGGGTAGAGCATCAGCAGGACCAGCATGTCCATCTTCCACACCGGCAGAGGTGTGGTGGTCGATCCCGCGCTGGCCCTGAACCACTGATCGAATCCGGTGCGCGCCATCCGTGTGTGGAACTCCTCTGTGAGCGCCGCTGCTTCGGCGACAAGCTCTTTGCGCACCGGCGAGTCGAGCCATGCCTGTAAATTGGCCTCGCAATCGAAGCGCAGGATGGCAACGAAATTCTCCTGAACACCGGGCACCGGAGATTCGAAGCGGTAACCCTCCAGGCCAGGCGCCTTGGACTGCGCGGCCGCGACCTTGCGCTCCCAAGCTCGGTACTCGGCCTCCTTGCCCGGCAGTACCCGCGTGCTGATGACAGCCGATACCGAGGCGGGCTTGATGCCTTCCGCCTCGTCCTTGACGACATGCACGTCGTCCCGCCCGACCAGCATCGAGGCTGCACCCTCGATGCGCGTCTGACGTTCCGGGGACACCAGCCAGGCCCGGGCGACTTCGAGGCTGGTGAATCGCTGCAGGATTACCCAGTCGACCTGAAGCGGTGGTTTGGGCGGCATCAATCGCTGCTCGATGAAGCCGGGAAAGTTCGCGATGAAGGTGCTGGTCTCGCCCTGCCAGCGGGCGAAGTCCTCGGCTCGTTCCGGCCGCACGCAGGTCTGCGTCACAATGCTGACGGTGCCGCCGGTATCGCCGACCGTCTCGCTCATGGCCCGGTCGCGAGCTTGGCGTACAGCCGGTCGGGCGTGAAAGGCAGATGGGCAAAGCGCAAGCCGGTCGCGTCAGCCAGAGCATTGGAGATCGCGGGCGCCACCGGATTTATGCCGCACTCGCCCTGGGATTTGGCGCCCAGCGGTCCGATGGTATCGATCGTGTCGGCGAAGAATATGTCGGTGTGCGGTGTATCGGCAAAGGCCGGCACCCGGCAATTGCGTAGCTGCGGATTAACCATGTGACCCTGGTCATGGACCATGTTTTCGATCAGCGCCCAACCGTAGCCCATGGCAATCGCGCCATCGAGTTGACCGCGGCACTGCATCGGATTGATGGGGCGTCCGATGTCGGCAGCGTGCACGCTGTGCAGGACGCGGACCTCGCCGGTCACGCGGTGCACCGCCAGCCGCACGCCCTGGACGTTGCAGGCGATCGTGCGCGGCGACAGGTAAGCTTTGCGACTGACCGTGAAACGATGATTGACCTTGGCGCCTTCAGCATGGAGTTCGGTCAACGCAATCCGTCTGTTGCCGCAGACGACCGCGTCGTTGTCGAGATGACATTTGTCGAGATCGACGCCGGTATGGCGGGCGGCGAAGGCAAGAACGTCGTCGCGCATCGCCTCGGCAGCGAGATGGACGGCCTTGCCCGCCACCACCGTGCCGGTGCTGGCGAAGGTGCCGGTGTCGTAGGGCGTGCGGTCGGTATCGGCGTTGATGATGTCGACGTCGCGGGCGCGCACGCCGACGATGGAGGCGGCAATCTGCTTATGCGCCGTGGTGATGCCGTTGCCCATTTCGGATGAGCCGCAGGCAAGATGATAGGTGCCGGTGGGCAGAAGCTTCATCTCGGCGCCGGAGCGATGCTCGGTGGGTGGGCCGCATTCGAGCATGGCCAGGGCTGCGCCCGTTCCCTCGGCCCAGTCGGCGCCTGCGGGCTTCCTGACGCCGTTGCCCTTGGCCAGTTCGCTCTCGACGATGTCGAGGCATTCGGCGATGCCGTAGCTGCCGAAGCTGGCGTCGCTCGGCTCCTTCCAGATCGATTCGACGTTGTCGCCCGGGCGCACGACGTTCTTGCGCCGGATGGTGAAGGGGTCGATGCCGAGAAGGCGCGCCAATTCATCCAGGGCGCATTCGATGGCGAAGGTGGTCTGCGAGGCACCGTAGCCCCTGAAGCCACCGCCGGGGATCATGTTGGTGTAGACGGCATGGCCCACGCCGTTCTTGTTGTCGCAGCGATAGGCCGCCAGCGGGCTTCCCATCGCCGCAGCCAAAGTCTCGCTGGCATGGTTGCCGTAGGCGCCGGTGTTGGACACGACACTCACGTCAAGCGCCGTCAGCGTGCCATCCTTCTTGGCCCCGATCTTGACCTTTGTCGTCATCTGGTGCCGCGTCGTTGCGCCGATGAACTCCTCCTCTCGGGTCCATTCCCATTTTACGGGACGGCCATCGAGTTTCATGGTGGCGAACAGTGCGAGATCCTCCGATATCATCTCCTGCTTGCCGCCGAAGCCGCCTCCGACCCGTTCGGTGAAGACATGCACATCTTGAGTTGGCACGCCCATCAGGTAGGCAAGTTTCGTGCGAACGGCGAACGGGCCCTGCGAGCTGGTGCGCACGTGCCAGCGACCGTCATCGCCCTTCCAGGCGATCGAGCCGTGGGTCTCGAGATGCACATGCTGCACGCGCGACGTTGAATAGGTCATTTCATGGACGGCATCGGCGTCCTTGAAGCCCTTCGCAATGTCGCCGATCTCTCCTTGCAGGGTGCAGAAGATGTTGCCGTTCCGGGTGACGACATCATTCTTGTCGTGCAGTAGGGGGGCGCCGGGTTCCATGGCGGCGACTGGGTCGAACACCGCCGGCAGGATCTCGTAGTCGACGACCAGCGCGCGCACGCCGGCCTCGGCCGCCGCCTCGCTCTCCGCCACTACTGCCGCGATCCGTTGACCGACGAATCGGGCGATATTGTCCAGCATATAGGTGTCGTCGGGATCGACGAGATGGTCTTCGTGAAGGGCCGTACTGTACAGTCGCCGCGGGACATCTTGCCAGGTGTAGACGGCGACCACGCCCGGAACGGCCAGCGCCTTCGTCCGGTTGATGCTGTTGATGCGGGCATGGGCATGCGGCGAGCGCAGCACCTTCAGGTGCAGCAATCCATCGATCGCGACGTCCATCGTGTAGCGCGCCTGTCCGGTCAGGATGGCATCGGTGAACGGATTGGGCAGGCTGGCGCCGCAGGCTTTGCCGGCGACGTCTTCCTCGATATTGCTTCTGCCATTCAGGGCGTCGACGATGGAGCGGTAGCCGGTGCAGCGGCAGATGTTTCCTTTCAGGGCGTGCGGTAGATCGGACTTGTGCGCCTCGTCGAAGTCAGCCGAGGCCACCGTCATGATCATGCCGGCGGCGCAGTATCCGCACTGGAAAGCCTGGGCGTCGTGGAAAGCTCTTTGTACGGAGTGCATCTCGCCATCCTTGGCGAGCCCTTCGATGGTAGTGATCTTGCGCCCTTCACCGCGGAAGGCGGGGACCAGGCAGGAGTGGAATGGCTTGCCGTCGAGCCATACCGTGCAGGCGCCGCAATCGCCGGCATCACACCCTTTCTTGACGCCGAAAACTTCGAGGTCGCGCAGGAAGGTACGCAAGCATTGGCCGGGGCGCGGCTCGGCGGCATACAGACGGCCGTTCACCTCGAAGCTGCTCATGCGAGTTCCGCCCGAATCTGTTCGGCGTAGTAACGGGTGATGTGGCGCTTGTAGGGAGCCGACCCATGCACGTCCTCGAACCAGCTTTCGGCCGGCAGACATTCGTCGATTGCCTGTCGCAGCCCGGCCGCGGCTGGCGTCTTCTTGAACCGCAACTGCACCGGCCGCGGCGTCGACGCACTGATCGTCAGGACGAAGTCCTCGCCGTTGTCGCCAGCGGTGCCGACAATCAGCGCCGCCGAGCGGCCGAGGTGGGTAAGCGACGCCCGGCGCAGGGCATAGCGCCTGGAGAGCGCCGATGCGGGTAGATGAATCGACCGCAACAGTTCGCCCTTCTGAAGCACGTTCATGTGGTTTCCGGTGACGAAGTCGACCACGGGAATTTCACGCGGCTTGCCATTGCGCGGCCACAAGGTGCAGACGCCTTCGAGCGCCGCGGTGAGCGAGACCAT
>CALDNT010000215.1 GCA_937915145.1 uncultured Reyranella sp. | reverse complement strand
GTTTGCCCGAGCTCGACTGCTCCGGCGCGGCGAAGCCCGGCGTGAAGACTGCGGTCATGAGTTGAGACCGCCCGGCCACGGCGGCGCGCGAGGCACCGAAATCGATCAGGGTCGGCGCGCCGTCGGCCGCCAGCATGACGTTGGCGGGCTTGACGTCGCGGTGAAGGAAGCCGACCGCGTGGATCTGCTCCAGGCCTTCGAGCAGCGGCGGTAGGATGCGCTCGATATCGATCTGGCCGAGCGTGCCCACGCGCGCCAGTCGCTGGGCCAGGGTCTCACCAGCCAGCAGTTCCATCACGACATAGGCGGTGCCGTGGGCTTCAAGGAAATCATGGACACGCACAACGGCCGGCACGCGGCTGAGCTTCGCCATGGTCCGCGCCTCGTCGAGGAAGCGGCTGCGGCCCCAGACGAAATCCTTCGACGCCTCGGTCGAGCGCGGCAGCACCTCCGTGCCGCCCTGGCGGATGGCGAGGCCGCTCGGCAGATATTCCTTGATGGCGACGTCGCGGTGGAGCTGGGTGTCGTTGCAAAGATAGGTGATGCCGAAGCCGCCTTCGCCCAGGACCGACACGATGCGGTAGCGCCCGATCATGAGTCCGGCGGCCAGTGCCGAATGGTACTCGGCCCGGTCGATCGCCTGGGATTTTTCAGTCGTCTCCTCGGTCACGCCCGGCCCCTCTGAAACCGGAGGATATATAGCGCGCAGGACGCCGGCCGTCATGGCCGCCGGTCGCCCGCCACCTGAAGCGGCAGCGGAAATCGCAATAGGGCGCGCCCTGCATGATGGTCGCCGCATCTCCCCCGAACTGTTGGTATTCAAAGTGAGGCCACAGAAGGGCGAGGCTGCGGCCCTGAATGCGAACAACACATCCGTTCTCGCCGCTTGCGGGATCGCAACCGCTCCCGCTTGGCAGACCAGGCCGTTGCCAACCTTTGGCGATAGCTCTTCCTGGCGCAAGCGAGACTTCAATGAGCCATCAACACCGGTATATCGGCATGTTTGAGAACATGTCTCGTAACGCCGCCCAACACCAATTGCCTCAGTCGGCTATGGGAGAACGCACCCAATACCAGTAGGTCGGCACCGGATTCTCTGGCTCTCGAAAGCAATGTCTCACCAACACTTCGCTGATCGGGAGATGCGCTGTTGAGTTCGGCTTTGACGCCATGCCAGGAAAGATAGCGGGCGATATCTGGGGCGGATGTGCCTCTCTTGGCGCCTGTCGATACGCTAAAGACCTCCACCCGCGACGCGATCTCCAGGAACGGCATCGCATATCGGACGGCGTGCGCCGCGGGAACACCCTGATTCCACCCAATCATAACATGTTCACCAATGATTTTCGGTGGCTTCGGTGGTGCAACCAGAACGGGACAACCCGTACCGAATAGCGCAGCCTCAACTATCGGCTGTGAAGCGACGTTTTCCTCGGGGCGAGCCACTACAATCAGGTCATAGGCGGAACCATGCTGTTCGATCTCGTCGATTGCCGTCCCGCTGGCCACTCGCCAAAAAGCGGATGGCAGGTCCCCAGGAATCGAATTCTCCCGGTAGTCAATGCGGTGTCGTGCAAGCAGATCATCAAATTTTTGTCGAGCAAGTCTGTGACCAGATTCTTGTTCTTGCCTGGTGCTGGCAGCGAGCTGTCTTAGGGCGTCCTGGACTTCAGGGCGCCCTGCAGCAATCAGAGCCATTCGCGTGTTTTCCCTGACCTCTTCCTTGATGAAGAGAACTTCTGCGTGTGCCCGAAGAGCGTTCGCAACAAGCAGTGCTGTATCAAGAGGAAAGCCCTTTGCTGTTGCATTGGTTAGCGGAGCAAGAATACTTTTGATGGTCATCTTACGTTCCTCCCACTTGAGCAGCGTCTTCGTACGCCGCGGTCCAATCTGTAGGCGCCAATCTGGATTTAACACTCATCCGGCGGATCAGGCCACGGACCTTGGCCAGAACTTTGGGCCTGCCGCTGCGCGAGTGCGACTTCCATCGCCAATAGAACCGGCATCCCACTCGCTGCCATTGCACGATCGTGTTGGTCTAAGTGAAGGCGGCGGCGTTCAGCAGGGCATTGTCGCGCCGTCCCGAATGTAGACTAGGCGGCCGTCGACCTTCAGATGGATCTCATCTTGATGCCAGGCTGTGTGGGGTCTGGTCTGGCGTTTGCGCACGCCCGTGGCGATCGCTGGCCCGAAATGGTTCGCCCAGCGCTGGACTATCCAGTCGGTGACCGTGAGCCATGTTCTGCCAGGAATGATCTCAGGTGAAAACAGGTACTCGGCGTAGCCGATCTTGCTCTTCTCGGTGGCTACC
>CALDNT010000214.1 GCA_937915145.1 uncultured Reyranella sp. | reverse complement strand
GTTGAGATAGCCAATCATCGCCGCCTGCCGGTTGATCTCGGCATTCCAGAAGGTGAGCGCGGCCGGATCGACGCCGGGCAACCCCCGGTCGAGCGGCCAGCCGAGGTGGAATGGCGTGAACTGCTCGACCAGCTCGGCGCGGTTCTCCTGGGTGCTGCGGGCCAGCAGCGAGACCAGGACGGCAAGGCCGATGCTGGCGCCCAGATTGCGCAGCAGCGCGTTGATCGCCGCGCCCTCCGTGCGCAGCCGCAGCGGCAGGGTCGCGAACGTCAGGACGGTCAGGGGGGGAAACACAAGCCCGAGGCCAAAGCCCAGCAGCACGCCGTTCCAGATGAGGTGGCTCTCGCTGACATTGAAGTCGAACGTCGTCATGTCCTGCAGCGACAGGGCGGTCAGACCGAATCCGACGGCGATCATGACACGCGCGTCGAAACGGCCGATCAGGCGCGACACCAGCATCATCGAGACCATCATGCCGGCGCCGCGCGGCGCCAGAACGACGCCTGTCGTGAATACCGGATACCCCATGAGCTGTTGCAGGAAGGGCGGCATCAGGGTTGCCGTCACGATCAACACCAGGCCGGCCAGCGCCGTGAAGACCAGCCCGACCGAAAGGTTGCGGTCGTGGAAGAGCGCGCGTGAGAGGAACGGGTCGCGAGCGGTCAGCATGTGGATCAGGAACATGGCGAAGGCGACGCCGGCGACCAGCGTCTCGCCGATGATTTCCACCGAATCGAACCAGTCGAGCTGATGGCCGCGATCGAGCATCAGCTGGAACGTGCCTATGGCGATCGCCAGGAAGGTGAAGCCCAGCATGTCGAACGGCCGTGCCCGGTCAGGCGGCGTCTCGCGCACCAGGACCATGATGCCGAAGGCGCACAATATGCCGACCGGCAGGTTGACGTAGAATACCCAGCGCCAGGAGAACTCATCGGTCAGCCACCCCCCCAGGGACGGACCGATGATCGGGCCGAGCATGACCCCAACCCCCCACATCGCCATCGCCTTGCCCTGCTCTTCGCGGGGATAGATGTCCATCAGAATGGCCTGCGACACCGGAACCAGCGCCGCGCCGAAGCCACCCTGCAGGGCGCGAAACAGCACGAGCTGATCGAGCGACTGTGCCGCGCCACAAAGCATCGACACGATGGTGAATCCGACAACGCTGATCGACAGCGTGCGGCGCAACCCGAAACGCACGGCACAGAAGCCGGCGAACGGAGTCATGATGGCCGAGGTCACGATGTAGGACGTGACCACCCACGAGACCTGTTCCTGGGTGGCCGACAGCGAACCCTGGATCGAGGGCAGCGCCACGTTGGCAATGGTGCCATCCAGCGCATGCATGATGGTGGCGGCCATCACCACCAGCGTGGTCAGGCGACGGCGGCGCAGCGCCGCCGGGTCGGCGGCCAGGCTCATGCGCCTACGGCTTGGCCGTGGCCGACGCGCTCGACAGTCCGAGAGCCCTGGCGGCGTCCGACAGCAGGGCGCCGAGCGACCGGTTGTGCCGGGTGTCGATCTCGACCGTTGTGCTCATGCCGACGCGAAGCGGCGGATCACCCTCGCGGCAGGCAACGGCGATGCGCACCGGAATCCGCTGGACCACCTTCACCCAGTTGCCGCTGGCGTTCTGCGGCGGCAGCACGGCGAACTCCGCGCCGGTTGCCTGGGCGATACTCAGCACCGAGCCCGTGCATTCGGCGCCGGGATAGGTGTCGATGTGAATTCTGGCCTTCTGCCCCGGGCGCACCAACGTGAGCTCGGTCTCCTTGAAGTTAGCCTCGATCCACAGGTCGGTGTCGGCCACGACGACCATGACCGGCACGCCGGCGGTGGCGTAGCTGCCCGGCACCGGCCGCTTGGCGACGATGCCGTCGAGCGGCGCCTCGATGGAGGTCCGGCGAAGCTGCAGCAACGCCTCGTCGCGCGCCGCTATCATCTGCCTCACCTTGGGGTGATCGTCGGTGCGGATCCGGCGGTCGCCGGCCAGGGCGGCCTCGATGCGGGTCAGGTCTTCCTGCGATGCCGAAATGCGCTGGCGTGCCACGTCCAACCCCAGCCGTGCTTCCTCGAGTTTCTGGGTCGAGGCGATCTTCTTCTCGGCAAGCTCCGACTGGCGGTCGAATTCGGCCTGGGCGAAGGTGAGCTGACTGAGCGAGGCCTTGATTTCCTCGCGCTTGGTCCGCCACTGCGCACGCAGGCCCCTGATCTCGGCGCGCGCCGACTCGATCTCCGCTTCGATCCTGGTGAGCGCCAGCCGGTAGGACTGGTCGTCGAGCTTGAGCAGGAGCTGGCCGCGCGACACCGCCTGATTCTCCTGAACCGGCACCTCGACGATGACGCCGCTCAGCTGGGCGGCAATCTGGGCCCGGTCGCCTTTGATGTAGGCGTTGTCGGTGCTGACGTAGCGACCCAGCGACAGCCACGCGAACAGACTCGCGGCGAGTACCAGCACCGGCAGGGTCCACATGAAGGCGCGGGCAAGCACGCGACCGGACAGCCGCGATCGCCGTATTGCGGCAACCGCGATCGGCGGTTCCACTGAGTCCTGATGCTCTCCGTCTCGCACGCTACATATGGTCTACTTGCCCTCCGGCCGGGTCAACCGGAGGGCGGGCATGGCAGCTAACCCGGTTCCGCCGGCCTCGCCTGATCGCGGAACAGCTTGTAGCTGATGGCATCATACAAGGCGTTGTACGAGGCATCGACGATGTTGGGCGACACGCCGATGGTGCTCCAGCGCCGCCCCTTGGCATCCGCACTCTCGATCATGACCCGCGTGGTCGCCGCAGTTCCGCCGGCCGAGTCGAGAATCCTCACCTTGAAGTCGACCAGCCGCATGTCCTGGAGTTCCGGATAGACCGGCAGCAAGGCCTTGCGCAGCGCCGCATCGAGGGCGTTGACCGGGCCGTTGCCCTCGCCCACTTCCATCACCCGCCGGCCGGCCACGTCGAGCTTCACCGTCGCTTCGGAGAGCGCAATGAGCTGGCCGCGCGCATTGACCCGCCGTTCGGAGAGCACGCGGAAGCTCTGCAGGGCAAAGTAGTCCGGTACAGTATGCAGTTGATGCCGTGCCAGCAGTTCGAAGCTGGCATCGGCGCCGTCGTAGGCATAGCCCTCGGCCTCGCGCTCCTTGACGATTTCCAGAAGCCGCGCGACGCCGGGGTCCTTGGGATCGACGTCGAGCCCGATCTGGCGGAAGCGCGCCATGATGTTGGAGCGGCCGGCCTGGTCGCTGACCACGATGATGCGCTGGTTACCGACGATCTCGGGATCGACGTGCTCGTAGGTTCTCGGGTCCTTCTCGACCGCCGAGACATGCAGCCCGCCCTTGTGTGCGAAGGCGCGGGTGCCGACATAGGCGGCGCTGCGGTTGGTCGGCATGTTCAGGCGGTCGTCGAGCAGACGCGACAGGTGGGTCAGGCGCTGCAAGGCACCCTCCTTCAGTCCGGTCTCAAAACCCATCTTGAGCACGAGGTTGGGAATCAGCGCGATCATGTTGGCGTTGCCGCAGCGCTCGCCCAGTCCATTGATCGTGCCCTGGACCTGGCGCGCGCCGGCGCGCACCGCCGCCAGCGTGTTGGCGACGGCATTCTCGGTGTCGTTGTGGGTATGGATGCCGATGCGCTCGCCGGGAATCTTCTTCACCACTTCGCCCACGATGCGCTCGATCTCGTGTGGCAGCGTTCCGCCGTTAGTGTCGCACAGCACCAGCCAGCGGGCCCCCGCCTTCTCGGCCGCTGCCAGGCAGGCCATGGCGTACTCCGGGTTGGCCTTGTAGCCGTCGAAGAAATGCTCGGCATCGAACATCGTCTCGTCCATGCGTGTTTTCGCATAGGCCAGGGAATCGCCGATGATCTCGAGATATTCTTGGCGGTCGACCTCGAGTGCCACGTCGACGTGGAAATCCCAGGTCTTGCCGACCATACAGACGTTGCGCGCCTTGGTCTGAAGGATGGCGGTCAGCCCCGGATCGTTGGCGGCGGAACGGCCGGCGCGGCGCGTCATGCCGAAGGCAACGAACTTGGCGTTGCGGAACTCCGGCGGGTCGGCGAAAAACCGGTCGTCGGTCGGGTTGGCGCCGGGCCAGCCGCCTTCGATGTAGTCGATGCCGAGCAGGTCGAGTTCGCGCGCGATCGCGGCCTTGTCGGCCACGGTGAAATCCACGCCCTGGGTCTGGGCGCCGTCTCGCAGGGTGGTGTCGAACAGATAGATGCGGTTGGACTGGTTCATGCGGCGCGCATCATAGTGGGCCAAAGAGCCATTAGATAGGACAGCGGGAGATACGCCTCATGACCACGCCCACCACCATCGTCGAACTGCGCACCACCCTCCTCCAAGTGCCGTGGCGCGGCAGCGCCCCGGCCGCCGGCATCCTGTCGGCATCGAAGCGCGACATCCTGGTACTCGAGATCGAAACCCAGGGCGGACTGGTCGGCATGAGCTACCTGATGGTGCTGCGCGGCGGCCTGCACACGCTCGATGCCTGCATGAAGGAACTGATCGCCCCGCACGTGATCGGCCGCGACGCCACCGAAGTCGAGGCGATCTGGCAGACCCTCTACAAGAGCAACTTCTGGCTCGGCCGCATGGGCGTTACCGTGTTTGCGCAAAGCGCTGTCGACATGGCGCTGTGGGACATCGTCGGCAAGCGTGCCGGCCTGCCGCTGTTCCGCCTGTGGGGCGCCGCGCGCACCGAAATTCCCGCCTACGGCTCCGGCGTTTTCCGCGGCCTCGGCCGCGACGGCATGATCGCGCGCGCCAAGGAGTTCACGGCGCAGGGGCTGAAGGCGATCAAGATGCAGGTCGCGCACATCAGGCCGTGGCGCGAGGACGTCGAGAACGTCAGGGCAATGCGCGAGGCGATGGGCGGCGACATCGAGATCATGATCGACGTCAACATGGGCTGGGATGCCGACACCGCGATCCAGGCCGGCCACCGCATCGACGAGTTCGATCCCTACTGGCTGGAGGAGCCGGTGGTGGCCGAGGACTTCGCCGGATACCGCCGCATCGCCGCGGCGCTGAAGACGCGCATCGTCGGCGGCGAGAGCCATTTCGGGCGCAACGACCTGCGACCGTTCTTCGAGCACCCGAGCACGCCGATCCTGCAGCCCGACCCGATGCGCGGCGGTTTTAGCGAGCTGCGCAAGATCGCGGCCGCGGCCGAACCGTGGGGCATCCGCATCGCCCCCCATCTCTTCCATGAGACCATGGTGCACGTCATGGCCTCGATCCCCAACGCCAACTACCTCGAATACATGGACTGGAACGACGACCTCTGGATCGAGCCGGTGCTGCCGTCGAAAACCGGCACCATGAGTCCGCCCGAGCGGCCGGGTCACGGCCTCGCCTTCCGGCCGGAGATCCTCAAGGACTGCCGGATCGGCGGCCAGCGGATCAAGGGCTGAGAGTCCGCCACAGGGGCGGGCAGACAGGGAACTCAACCCCGCTCCCGCCCTGTCCCGCCCGGTCGGCGCCAAGCCCTTCGATTGCTTGGGTTTTCCGATCCTATCGACACCTCGCACTGTCCGCCGAAAGCGGACATCGGGGAATTCGACTTTGTATATATTCCGGGAGTCTCCCGGACTTCCGGAAAGCGGGCGCGCGAAGGGATTGGCTCGATCATCGATCGGATATATAGGATACATATCCTATTTTGTCAAGCGGCGGCGCCTTTGAGCAGCACCGGGACCCGATCGAGAAAGTGGCGATGAAGGTGGACGATGTGCCGCGGATGGGCGGCATCGCCGATCCACGATGCCTCGAACCTGGCGCGCGCCGCTTTCTTCGGCCGCAGCATCAGCCGCCGCGCCTTCCTTCTGAATTGAGGGGCGATCTTGGACTCGGGCAGGATCGTGGCGCCGATGCCGATGTCGGCCCATTCCAGCATGACCTGATAGCTCAGCGCCTGGCCGGTGTATTCCTTGAGAGTGGCACCGGCATTCTTGAACAGGGCGCGGGTCATGGCCGCCAGGCCGCATCCGTCGGGCCCGAGAACGAAGGTCTCGCCGGCAATATCCTTCACTCGCGCGGCGCCATCGTCGGCCGCCGGCGCGGCGCCGGCCTGCCGCGGCAAGAAGAAGAGATCTTCTTCGTAGAACGGTGCCCGAACGACGGATTTCGGCACGGCCTCCGAGACCGGCGCGGGACGGATCACGATGTCGAGCTGGCCGTCATGCAGGCGCTGGTCGAGATCCCCGAGATAGCATTCCTTGAAGAACGCCTCGACGCCGGGATGCTCCGCGAGATAGGGCTGGAGAACGTCTGAGACGCGCCGCGCATCGACAAGAGGCGACAGGCCGATCCGCACCACCTTGTGGGACGGATCGTGGAACGAGCGCAGCCCCGTCTCGAGCTCGGACCGTGCCCGCACCACCGTTTCGATCAAGGGAAGAACCTGACGCCCAAATGCCGACAGCTCGACCTTGCGGGTCGTCCTGACGAAGATCGCGCCGCCGATCGATTGTTCGAGCAAGGCGATGCCGTTCGAAAGCGTCGGCTGCGTGACGTTGCAGCGTTCGGCGGCGCGGCTGAACGATCGTTCCGCCGCCGCGACGGTCGCGAACTCGAGGTGGCGCAAATTCATATATTCACTGTTCCTATAATTATTATGAAATAATGCAATTTCTCGATAACTATAGACCAGCCTAGCTTCGCCTGGAAGTCACACATCACCAGGAGCAGAAAATGAAGCTTTATGACTGCAAGGACGTGGTCAATCCGCGGCGGATTCGCATGGTTCTCGCCGAGAAGGGAATGACCGTCGAAACCGTACAGGTCGACGTGCCCAAGGGTGAGCAACGCAGCGCGGCGTTCCGCAAACTCAACCCGCTCGCCGCCGTGCCCTGCCTGGAACTGGACGACGGAGCGGTGATCAGCGAATGCGCCGCCATTGCGAGATATCTCGAAGCCAGCCAACCGGAACCGCGACTGCTGGGCTCGACCCCCAAGGAACAGGCGCTGGTTTCGATGTGGCAGCGCCGCGTCGAGGACGGCATCCTCAACGCCGCAACGTCCTTCTTCCACCACGCCACCCCGGGACTGGGAGAGACCGACCGCTACCGCAACGCCGACTGGGGCCAGGCCAACAAGAAGCGGGTCGCTGAAACCATGGATTGGCTCGACCGCGAACTGGGCAACAGGGCCTACGTTGCCGGCGACGGCTTCTCGTTCGCCGACATCACGGCAGTCTGCGGCATCGATATCGCGAAGATGCTCGGCATCGAGATGCCGGACGGCCACCGCAATCTGAGGGCGTGGCACGCGCGGGTTTCGGCCCGGCCGAGCGCTGCTGCCTAGGCTCGCATCGAATTGCTGTGCGGAGAGCGGATCATGACCGAGAACCTCTGGCGGCCTGAGCCCAGCACGGGCAAGGTCGTCGTGCTCGCCGGCATTGCGCCTGGATTTGGCGCCACCGTTGCATCGAGATTCGTGCACGCCGGATACCGGGTCGCGGGCCTCGCCCGCAGCCGCGAATTCGGCGGGCAACTCGAAGCCGAACTGAGTGACCAGGGCGGCTCCTACAGGCACTTCGCGTGCGATGTCACCGAGCCCGGCAGCGTGGCCGGTGCCATCGACACCATCGCGCGCGATCTCGGCATACCGAATGTTCTGATCTACAACCCGATGAAGCTGATCGTGAAGCCGTTTCAGGATCTCGCGATCGATGACTTCGAAGCCGTCTGGCGCGTGACGTGCCTGGGTGCCGCGATCGCCGCACAGGCCGTATTGCCGCACATGCTCGACGCGGGGAGCGGAACGATCGTGCTGACCGGGGCAACGGCCTCCATCAAGGGCAGCTCCCGCTTCGCCTCGCTGGCGTCGGCGAAATTCGCCCTTCGCGGCCTCGCCCAATCTCTGGCCCGCGAATATGGTCCACGGGGCGTGCACGTCGTACACACCGTCCTCGACGGACTCATCTGGGGGCCGCAGACCACGGCCCGCTTCAATGCAGACCGGGAGAAGTGCCTTGAACCCGAGGCCATCGCCGAAACCTACCTCCAGCTTGTCCGGCAGCACCGTTCTGCCTGGACGCACGAGATCGACCTGCGGCCATCTGGCGAGCAATTCTAGAGGCAGCCCATGAAATACCACGTGCCAGAGAAGCTGAACCACGATCTCACCGCCGCTGCGATTGTCGATTCGAACGCGCTGCCCTGGACGCCCTCCCCCCTGTCGGGAGTCGAGAGGCGGTTTCTGGAGAGGGATGGCGGCGAAGTCGCCAGAGCCACTTCCATCGTCCGCTATGCGCCCGGCAGTGCGTTTTCTCCCCATGTTCACGACAAGGGCGAGGAGTACCTCGTCCTCAGCGGCGTCTTCTCCGACGAGAACGGCGATTTCGCCGAAGGGACCTATGTGCGCAATCCGCCGGGGAGCCGACATGGCCCGTTCACCCGGGACGGTTGCGTGATTTTCGTCAAGCTGCGGCAGATGGCGGACAGCGAACGCGAAGCACGGATCGTCCGCACCGGCGACGTCGAGGCGCTGCCCACCGGCATCGACGGCTTGTCACGCATCGCCCTGCACGGCGGCAAGAGCGGCGAACAGGTCTCGATCGACATGCTTGAACCGGGCGCGCAGTGGCGTGACCGCGGGCGGACCTCGGGTGAGGAGATTCTCGTCCTTCAGGGAAGTCTTCTGTACGGCGACCGCCGCTGCGAAGCCGGGACCTGGCTGCGCTTTCCGCCCGGCCACGAGCGTCCCCTCGCATCGGTGACCGGATGCCGCCTGTGGGCGAAGCGAGGCCACTTGCCGGGTTGACCGGCACCGCCGCGGCGACGACCGCGCCCGGCACGCCTACTTGCAGACTTCGCGCAGCGCTTTCCATTCGGCGGCGCTGAACGCCGGTATGCCCACCGGCCGCCGCTTGGTCGCATCGATGCGCTGTTGGGTCGGCGGGTGGCTCGACCAGATGCCGGCCGCCGACGCGGCGTCCTTGGGTTCCTTTTCCAGCATCTGCTCGAAGAAGCCGGAGATGCCGTCGGCGCGCAGCCCGAGGTTCTCGAGCAGCGCCACGCCGGTGGCGTCGGCATCGCGCTCCGCGGCACGGCCGTTGCGCATCGCCAATAGAATATTGCCGCCCGAGGTCAGCGTGTTCAGAAGATCGGAGTAGCCGCCGCTCACCAGCTTGGCCAGCAGCGAGACGCCATACTGGCGGGCAATCCCCTTGATCGGATGGTGATGCGCGACATGGCCGATTTCATGCGCGAGCACACCAGCCACCTGCGAGCTGTTCGCCGCCTGCTCGATCAGGTCGGAATAGAAAATCAGGATGCCGCCCGGCAGGGTGAAAGCATTGACCGGCCCACCTTCGATGATGTGCACGGTCACTTCGTGTTTGTAGCCCGCCTCCCGGGCAAGCCTGTTGGCCAGGTCGTTGATTGCCATCAGCCCGCGCGCGCCGTGACACTGGTCCTTGTCGGCCACCAGCTCCTCGAACACGGTCTCGCCCAGCTTCACCTGCAGGCTGTAGGGCAGCCAAGGTGCTGCGTACTCGGTGCCATATTCGATGGCACCCCAGAACAGACCGATCAGCACCGCAATCGTGGCGCCGAGCTTGACGATCCGCAGTCCCGCCGGTGGCGGCTCGGCGGCGAGGGCCGCAAGATGCGGCACCAGGGCGGCAAGCTGGGTTCGCGCATCGGGGTCGTCAACGATCAGGCGGGCCTCGCCGCCCCCGCGCAGCATGATCGGCGGTGCGGCTTCGTGGCCGACATCGCCCATCACGGCCAGGTCGACAATCGGCCAGCGCGCCAAAATGCTGGAATCGGCGACGCTGGAGATGAGGAGTTCGCCGCCCGTCACCCGAATGCCGACCTGATGGGCCTGCGCCGTTTCGCCGTCATAGTAGCGCGAAGGTGCCGCCATCGTCAGATCCCACTCACATCGAACATGTCGAGCAGACCTTCGCCATACCCGGGCACACCACCGGCCGGCTGGCGCACCGATGCCCCGTCCGGGGCGCCATAAAGCCACAACTCGGCGGCGATCAGCCGGAGCGTGCGATGCATGACCCACGGCCAGCCCAGCCCAAGGGTCAGCACGACAATCAGGTAGTTCAGCACCAGGAAACCCCACATCTGCCGGGTCGAGATCGCGGTGGCGAAGAGTACGTTACCGGCACGGCTGTGCGAAACGAGATAACGGAACAGATAGGCCTGCCACCAGCAGCGCAACGGCAGGATCAGAAGACCGAACACGACGTAGGCGCCGACCGCGATCGCCGCGATGGTCAGAGCTGTGCGCAGGTCAGGCGCGCTGACCTGCTTCCATACGTCATCGAGGGAGATGTCGAACTCCCCGGCCGTACTGCCGAGAGTGAAGACGACAAGAGTGATGGCGGCGATCCAGGCGATAATGTTCAGGAAATAGTACCCGAGAAAGCGGCCATAGATGTCGCCGGCGGAACCGGCGAAGGCGAGCGGCAGGGTGCCGACGCGGGCGTTGGAGATGCGTGGACGGGCGAGGTTCACCGACACCACCGGCGTCAGGAGATAGGCCGTGAGGGCATTGGCGAAATGCAGAAAGGTCGCGATGGCGCCATACCGCCAGGCCGATCCTGCCATGCCGCAGCGGATGCCGCGCCAGCGCGTACGCGACAGCTTGTAGCGCAGGCCGGCGTAGTGGCCGACGTAGGCCAGCGGAAAGCCGATCGCCACCACCGACAGCGAGAAGATGTCGAACAGGCCGAAGCTGGCGAACGGCTTCTCATGGAGGACGTGGACCCAGATCTGCCACATCAGGCCGGCCCAGGCGGCGAGCACGACAAGAGCCAGCAGGAAGCCGATCAACAGCTCACGTCCACGGCCGCGATACTCGAAGCGACTGTCCAGGATCGACAGATGGTTCCACAGATAGCGGCGCAGCCGGGTGCGGCCCCAGAAGCGCGACCAGCCAAGGGTGACGATCATCAGGGCAACGTGGCGGAGATAGATCGCATAAAGGTCGCGCAATCGGCCGTCGTAGATCGGGCGACTGGGCGTGAGG
>CALDNT010000213.1 GCA_937915145.1 uncultured Reyranella sp. | reverse complement strand
CGCCGCCAGCGAAATCCTGAGCTGGTCGGTACAGGTTTCAACCGAGGCCAGCTTGCCGGCCCTGCAGACGGCTTCGCCTGCTACCTTGGCGTCGGTCCCGGTTGGTCTTCGCGCGGTATTTGACGGCCGCAGCGGCCGGACCACCGAAGTTCCGGTCTATCGCCGCGACGCCCTGCCTCCGGGCAGCACTTTCCCCGGGCCGGCGATCGTGACCGAAGATGAGACCTCGACCTATGTTTCGGCCAATTTTGCCGCGCATATCGATGCGTCTGGCTGTATCGTCATGGACCGCCGGGACGGGTGAGGAGAGGATTATGAGCCAGTCCAACAGTGTCGGTCTGATCGATCTGCAGATCATGTGGAACCGCCTGATCGCCGTGGTCGAAGAGCAGGCGCAAACCCTGATGCGCACCGCCTTCAGCCCGATCGTGCGTGAAGCCGGCGATCTGTCGGCCGGCATCTTCGATCTCCAGGGGCGCATGCTGGCCCAGGCCATCACCGGGACACCGGGCCATGTGAACTCAATGGCCGAATCGGTGAAGCATTTCCTGCGCTATTTTCCTGTCGAGACCATGAAGCCGGGCGATGCCTACATCACCAACGACCCCTGGATGGGCACCGGTCATCTCAACGACTTCGTCATCACCACGCCCTGCTTCAGGAATGGCAAGCTGGTCGCCCTGTTTTCTTGCACCAGCCATCTCATGGATATCGGCGGCATCGGCTTCGGTCCGGATGGCACCGATGTGTTCATGGAGGGGCTCTACATTCCGATGTTGAAGCTGTTCGACCGGGGCAAGGTGAACGAAACCCTGATGGCGATGATCTGCGCCAATACGCGCCAGCCGGTTGATACCGAAGGCGATGTCTACTCGCTCGCCGGCTGCAACGATGTCGGCAGCCGCCGGCTGGTCGAGATGATGGACGAGTTCGGCATCGATACGCTGGACCCGCTCGGCGCGCACATCATCGCCCGCTCGCGCGAGGCGGTGCTGGACGAGATCGCCAAGCTGCCGAAGGGCACGTGGCACAACACCATGACCGTCGACGGCTACGACGAGCCGGTGACGCTCGTGGCGGCGCTCACCGTTTCCGACTCCGGAATCCACGTCGATTACACGGGAACCACCGGCGTCTCGAAACGCGGCATCAACGTGCCGCACGCCTACACCACGGCCTACACGGTATTCGGACTGGGCTGCGTCGTGGCAACGCACATTCCCAACAATGCCGGATCGCTCGAGCCGCTGACGGTGTCGGCGCCGGCCGGGGCGATCCTGAACGCGCCCAAGCCGATGGCCGTCGCCTCGCGCCACGTCATCGGCCAGATGTTGCCGGACGTGGTCTTCGGCTGCCTGCGCCAGGTCATCCCCGACCGCGTGCCCGCCGAGGGCACGTCATGCCTGTGGAACATCAATGTGCGCGGGCGCGTAAAGGGCGGCGAGGGCGGCAACTACGGTTTCGGCATGGCCATCACTTCCAATGGCGGGACAGGCGCGCGGCCGGACAAGGATGGCCTGTCGGCGACCGCCTATCCCAGCGGCGTGCGCGGCACGCCGGTCGAGATCGCCGAGACCCAGACGCCCTTGATCTTCTGGCGCAAGGAGTTCCGGCCCGATTCCGGTGGCGCCGGGCGCACCCGCGGCGGTCTGGGACAGATCATGGAGATCGAGAGCGGTGTTGCCGAGCCGTTCGACCTGCTGGCTGCCTTCGACCGCATCGATTATCCGCCACGTGGCCGCGACGGCGGTGGCGATGGCGAAGCAGGTTTCCTCGCGTTGAAATCGGGCAAGGTGCTGAAGGGCAAGGGCTTCCAGCTCATCCCACCGGGCGATCGTCTGGTCGTGATGACGCCGGGTGGCGCCGGCATCGGCGCGCCGAGTGAGCGCGATCGCCGTCAGGTTGCCAACGATCTGGCCGACGAACTGATCTCGCCGGAATCGGCGGAGAAGATTTATGCGTACGGGCCGCCGCGGGCGGCCGAGTAGGGTGTGGGTGTGAACGTCAAACAGAGAATGGGGGTTTCGATGAAACTTGGACGCAGAACGGCCTTGAAGGCCGGTGTCGGTGCGGTCGCCACGATCGGCGTACCGTCGATGGTCGCAGCACAGGCGCCGATCAAGCTGCCCCTGGCCACGGTATGGCCCGACGGCAATTTCCATACGGCGAACGCCAAGAGCTTCGCCGCGGAAGTCAAGAAAGTGACGAATGGCGCTGTCGACATCGAGGTCAAGTCGGGCGGCCAGCTCGGCTTCAAGGGACCGGAGCAGCTCCGCGCCGTCCGTGATGGCCTCGTCCCGATGGCCGACATCCTCAACATCCAGCAGATCGGCGATGAGCCGATCATGGGAATCGAGGGAATTCCCTTCCTGTGCACGTCGGCGGCAGACCTCAAGGTCCTGCACAAGTTCCTGCGTCCTCTGTACGAGCAGGTCGCGCTGAAGAACAACCAGACCATCGTCTACATGGTGCCGTGGCCGACGCAGTATCTTCATCTCAAGGTGAAGACCGAGACGGTCGACGCACTCAAGGGAATCAAGATCCGTGTTCCCGACAAGAACGCCCAGGAAATGTGCAGCCGCATCGGCATGGCACCGGCGCTGATCCCGTGGGGCGAGACGATCGCGGCCCTGTCGTCCGGCGTCGTTGCCGGCGTCTCGACTTCGGCGGTATCGGCGGTCGATGGCAAGTTCTGGGAGTTCCTGAAATTCTCCCTGGCCACCAACCATGCCTGGTCGTCGCAGATCGTCACCATCAACAACGACACCTTGAAGAAGATCTCGCCGGCCAATCAGAAGGCGATCATGGAGCTGGGCAAGAAGATGGAGCCCGGTTTTTGGGCGTCGTCACTGCAGGCCGACAAGGACAGCGTCAAGAGGTTGGTTGAGGGCGGCATGCAGCTGGTGCCGGTACCGGCGCCAATGATGGCCGAACTTCAGAAGCTTACCCACCCGATGATCGCCGAGTACTACAAGCGCGTGCCGGCGGCCGAGGCGCCGATCAAGGCCTATCTCGCCGAGATGAAGCGCGGGTAGGCGTGAGCAACGGAAGCCCCAACGCAGCGGCGGCACCGCCGCTGCGTATGCTTCTGGACGGAATCGACAGGCTCGGCCGGCTCGATGGCTGGCTGGGCGCTGCGTGTTTGTTCTCGCTTGCCAGCCTGATGCTGGCGGAGGTGGCGGTACGCGCACTTTCCAACATTTTTCCCGTGGTGCCGGCCGACATTCCGGTCGCCTGGGAATACGGCTCCTACCTGATGGCGGGAGCCTTTACGTTCGGCGCCGCCATGACTCTGCGGGCTGGCGGCCACATCCGCGTGACGATTGTCCTGGCGCGGCTGTCGGCTGAAACTCGCCGCTGGCTGGAAATGGTGCTTGCCGCGCTCGGTGTCGCGTTCACCGGTTTCCTTGCCTACGCGATGATCCGCTTTACGTGGCAGAGCTTCGACAGTGGCAGGACCTCGATCTCAAGCGACAGCCCGCTTTGGATACCGCAGGCTCTGGTGACGTTCGGCATCTGTCTGTTGGTGCTGCAGTTCGTTGCCCGCTTCCTGCAGGCGTCGTCCGGCCTGCCGCTGGAGGACCTCAACATGCGTGCCGGCTCGAGCGCCGAATGACGCCAACGTCGTCGGTTCGGACTGCATGCTGATCGTCGTTATCACCATGTTCGTCGTGCTGTTCGCCTTCCTGGCGGGCGGCTTGTGGATCGGCTGGACGCTCGCCGCCACCGGCACGATCCTGCTGGCCATTTTCCGCGACATCCCGCTCGACAAGCTGCTGGCGCAATATACCTGGAACATCTTGACCACCCAGGAGCTGCTCGCGCTGCCGCTGTTCATCCTGATGGGCGAGATCCTGTTCCGGACCCGGCTGTCGCAGTCTCTATTTCGTGGCCTGGCCCCCTGGGCCGCGCTGCTGCCCGGCCGGCTGCTGCACGTCAACGTGATTGGCTGCACGATCTTTGCCGCGATCTCGGGCTCGTCGGCGGCAACCACTCAGGTTGTCGGCCGCATATCGATCTCCGAGCTCGTCAAGCGCGGCTACTCCAAGGACGTGGCTGTCGGCTCACTGGCCGGCGCGGGGACGTTGGGATTTCTGATCCCGCCATCGAATATCATGATCATCTACGGCGTGCTGGGCGATGTCTCGATCGCCAAGCTGTTCACGGCGGGGTTCATCCCGGGGTTTTTGCTGGCGGCGAGCTTCATGGCCTGGATCATGGTCCATACCACGCTTCGTCCGGGACTGGTGCCGGCGGGGGAGCGCCACATCCGGGTGGCGTCGTTCGCCGAATACATGACGTCGTTGCGCGAGCTGGGGCCGGCCGTATTCCTCATTCTTTGCGTCCTGGGTTCGATCTATGGCGGTATCGCCACGCCCTCGGAGGCCGCCGCGGTGGGCGTGCTGGGGGCCTTCGTCGTGTCCGGCCTGCAGCGGGAGCTGAGTTTTACGGCGCTCCGTGCGATCGCCATCGGGGCGGTGCAGACCTGCGCGATGATCGCGATGATCGTGCTGGGGGCGTCGATCCTGGGCAGCGCGTCGGCATTCCTCGGCATTCCGGCTGCCGTCGCGGAATTCGTCGCCAGCCTCGGGCTCCAGCCGCTGCTGCTGGTCGCCGCGCTGATTGCCTTCTATCTGGTCCTCGGCTGCTTCCTCGACGGCTTCAGCATGATCGTCATGACCCTGCCCATCGTCCTGCCGATCGTGAAGTCGGCCGGCTTCGATCCGCTGTGGTTCGGCATCTTCCTGGTTCTGGTCGTCGAGATGTCGCAGATCACGCCGCCGGTCGGCTTCAACCTCTTCGTCATCCAGGGCCTGACCGAGGACGGTCTGGGCTACATTGCCCGGGTGACGATGCCGTATCTTCTGATCATGGTCGGGTTCACGATGCTTCTGGCCGCCTTTCCCGACATTGCCCTCTGGCTTCCGCGCTATCTCAGCGGCTAGTCTGCCGGCGATTATCGAGGGAGAAGCGATGGAACCGCGTCAGGTCAAAAGTGCGGCCGATGCCCGCAAGATCGTAGAGGAACGTGGCCTGACCCACGTCAAGGTCGGCGTCCACGATATCGACGGCATCCTGCGCGGTAAGTACATCCACATCGACAAGTTTCATTCGTCGCTGGAGGGTGGCCTCGGCTTCTGCGACGTGGTGCTGGGTTGGGACTCCAACGACCAGCTCTACGACAATGCCACCTATACCGGCTGGCATACCGGCTATCCCGACGCCAACGTCCGCATCCTGCCCGATACCTGCCGCGAGATCGCGACCGAGCCCGGCAACCTGATGTTCCTCTGCGAGTTCGTTGGCCGCGCCGAGGAGATATGCCCGCGCGGTGTGTTGCGTCGCGTGCTGGCGCGCGCCGAAGGGATGGGCTTCGAGGTCAAGGTCGGATTTGAGTACGAATTCTTCGTGTTTGCCGAGACCGCCTTTTCGATTCGCGAGAAGGGGTACAGGAACCTGAAGCCGATCTCGCCGGGCTTCTTCGGCTATTCGGTACTGCGCAATTCGGTCCTGGCCGACTGGTACAAGGATCTTCTGGCCATGTGCGAGACCATGGACATGGGCATCGAGGGCTTGCACACGGAAACCGGCGCCGGCGTGCTGGAGGCCGCACTTCGGGTCGGCGACGCGTTGCCGTCGGCGGACCGCGCCGCGCTGTTCAAGCTGTTCACCAAGGTGCTGGCGCAGAAGCGCGACTGGCTTGCCACCTTCATGGCCAAGTGGTCGAAGGACTGGCCGGGCTGTGGCGGCCACATGCACATGTCGCTGTGGAAAGACGGCAGGTCGGCCTTCCACGACGAGAAGTCGCCTCATCGCATGAGTGCCACGATGCGCCACTTCGTCGGTGGTCAACGGGCGCTGATGCCGGAAACGCTGGCCATGGTCGCGCCAACGGTAAACTCCTATCGCCGGCTCATTCCGGGCTTCTGGGCGCCGACGGATTCGACCTGGGGCGTCGAGAACCGGACCACGGCGCTGCGTGTCATTCCGGGGTCGGCCAAATCGACCCGCGTCGAGTTCCGGGTCGCCGCCGCCGACGCCAATCCCTATCTGGCGCTTGCGGCCGCGGTCGGCGCCGGCCTGTGGGGCATCGAGAACAAGGTCGACCCGGGGGAACCGATCAAGGGCAACTCCTACGACCGCAAGCATCCGGCAAAAATGCAGTTGCCGCGCACGCTGATGGAGGCAGCTGGGCGATTGAAAGGCTCGAAGCCGGCGCGCGAACTGTTCGGCGATGCCTTCGTCGAGCACTATTCGGCGACGCGCGAGTGGGAGGAGCGGGAGTTCCGCAAAGCCATCACGGATTGGGAACTCGAACGCTACATGGAAATCATCTGATGACTGCCTCCTCCACGCTGGTCGGCAACTGGAGCTACCCGACCTCGATCCGGTTCGGTGCCGGCCGTATTCGCGAACTGCCGGACGCCTGCAAGGCCGTTGGCCTGAAGCGGCCGTTGCTGGTGACCGACCCCGGCCTCGCCAAGCTGCCGATGGTCGCCGACGCCATGCTGGCGCTGCGCAAGGCGGGGATCGATGTTGCTCTGTTCAGCGATGTGAAGCCCAATCCCGTCGCCGCCAACGTCGAGGCGGGCGTGAGGGTGCTGCGAGCCGCCAAGAGTGACGGCGTGATCGCATGGGGTGGCGGCAGTGGCATCGATACCGCCAAAGCGATCGCCTTCATGGCCGGGCAGACCCGGCCGATGTGGGACTTCGAGGATGTCGGCGACTGGTGGACGCGCGCCAACCCGGCCGGAATCTACCCCTCGATCGCCGTGCCGACGACGGCCGGCACCGGTTCGGAGACCGGCCGTGCCTCGGTGATCACCAACGAGGAAACACACACCAAGAAGGTCATCTTTCATCCCAAGATGATGCCCCAGATCGTCATCGCCGATCCTGAACTGACGGTCGGGCTGCCGCCCAGGCTGACGGCTGGCACCGGCATGGACGCATTCATCCACTGCCTCGAAGCCTATTGCGCACCCGGCTATCATCCCTATGCCGAGGGCATCGCCGTCGAGGGCATGCGGCTGGTCAAGGAAAACCTGGAACGCGCGGTAAAGGACGGTCGCGATATCGAGGCTCGCGGCCACATGCTGGCGGCTTCGCAGATGGGATCGACGGCGTTCCAGAAGGGCCTGGGCGCCATCCATTCGCTGTCCCATCCCGTCGGTTCGACACTCGACACGCACCATGGCCTCACCAACGCCGTCGCCATGCCTTATGTGTTGAAGTTCAACCGTCCGGCCATCGAGGACAAGATCGTGCGCCTGTCGCGCTGGCTCGGCTTGCGCAATCCGACGTTCGACGGATTCATGGAATGGACGCTGGATATCCGGCGCACGATCGGAATTCCCCACACGCTGGCTGAACTCGGAGTGAAGGAAAGCCATCTCGACACGTTCGCCGAGATGGCGGCAGTCGACCCGACGGCTGGCGGCAATCCAGTGAAGGTGGGCGTTCCCGAGATGCGCCGGATGTACGACGCAGCCGTGGGCGGCCGGCTCTGACATGGCGACCAATTTCCCCACGCAGGCACGGGTCGTCATCATCGGTGGTGGCATCATGGGCTGCTCGACGGCCTATCACCTGGCGAAGCTCGGCTGGAAAGATGTCGTGCTGCTGGAGCAGGGACGGTTGAGCGGCGGCACCACCTGGCATGCCGCCGGCCTTGTCGGCCAACTGCGCAGCTACCAGAACCTGACGCGGCTGATCCGCTACAGTACCGATCTTTACGCCAAGCTAGAGGCCGAAACCGGGCTTGCCACCGGCTGGAAGCAGTGCGGTTCGTTGTCGGTGGCGCGCACCGAGGAGCGCATGGTGCTGCTGCGCCGCTCGGCGGCCATGGCCAATGCGCAAGGCGTCGACTGCGAACCCCTGACGGCCAAGGAAGCCGGCGACAAGTATCCCATCATGCGGACCGACGACCTGGTGGGTGCGGTGTGGCTGCCGGGCGACGGCAAGGCCAATCCCGCCGACATCACCCAGGCGCTGGCCAGGGGCGCGCGCAATGGCGGTGTTCGCATCTTCGAGAAGACTCGGGTCACCTTGATCGACACCAGGGATGGCCGCGTTACCGGCGTGCAGACCACTGAAGGTCCGATCACCGCCGAGATCGTGGTCAACTGCGGCGGCCAGTGGGCGCGTCAGGTCGGCCGCATGGTCGGCGTCACCGTGCCGCTCTATTCCTGCGAGCACATGTACATCGTGACGGAGAAGATGGAGGGCGTGCCGCGCGATCTGCCGGTGATGCGCGATCCCGACGGCTACATCTACTTCAAGGAAGAGGTCGGTGGCCTGCTGATGGGCGGTTTCGAGCCCGACGCCAAGCCGTGGAACAAGGACGTCATTCCCGACGATTTCGAGTTCGGCATGCTGCCGGATGATTGGGACCAGTTCCAGATCCTGATGGACAATGCCTTGATCCGAGTTCCGGCGCTGGAGAAGACCGGCATCAAGACCTTCATGAACGGCCCCGAGAGCTTTACGCCGGACCTCAACTACATTCTGGGCGAGGCGCCAAATCTGCGCGGCTTCTTCGTCGGCGCCGGCTTCAATTCGATGGGCATCGCCAGTTCGGGCGGCGCCGGCATGGCGCTGGCTGAATGGATCGCCGCCGGCGAGCCGACGATGGATCTCTGGCCGGTCGATATCCGCCGCTTTGCGGGCTTTCATGGCAACGATTCCTGGCTGCGGGCGCGCGTCGCCGAGACACTCGGGCTGCACTACAAGATGCCGTGGCCGCAACGCGAGCATGAGAGTGGCCGCCCGTTCCGCCGTTCGCCGCTCTACGATCGCCTGAAGGCGCGTGGCGCCTGGTTCGGCAACAAGATGGGGTGGGAGCGGCCGAATTGGTTCGCGGGCGCGGGCAAGACGCCTGACATGCAGTACGGCTGGGGCCGGGGCGCCTGGTTCGATGCCGTTGCTGCCGAGCACCGCGCCACACGCGAGGCCGTCAGCGTCGTCGACGAGACCTCGTTCGGCAAATTCATGATGCAGGGCCGCGACGCCGAGAAGGTGCTGCAACACCTCTGCGCCAACGATGTCGCCGTACCTTTGGGACGTACGGTCTACACCGCGTTGCTGAACGACCGTGGCACTTTCGAGAGCGATGTCACCATTGCCCGGCTGGCGCGCGACAAATTCATGATCGTGACCGGCTCGGCCCAGGTGACGCGCGATGCCGACTGGATCGGCCGCCATACGCCCGAGGGTGCGCACGCCACCCTGACCGATGCTACCGCGGCATGGACCGTCCTGTCGGTCATGGGGCCCCGGAGCCGCGCGCTGCTGCAATCAGTGAGCCGCGCCGATTTTTCCAACGAGGCGTTTCCCTTCGCCACCATCCGCGAGATAGGTATTGGCCATGCCACCGTGCTT
>CALDNT010000212.1 GCA_937915145.1 uncultured Reyranella sp. | reverse complement strand
GCGGCGATACTCTGGCAGGCCAATGCCGGACAGGCCGAGCGCATTCTGGCGCATGGTTTCGTGCGCGGGCTGGGCGACGGCTCGCTGCCGGTCGAAAGCTTCAAGCGCTATGTCGCGCAGGATGCGTATTTTCTCGAAGCCTTTGCCCGGGCCTACGCCTTCTGCCTGGCCCATGGCACGACGCGCGAGGATCTCCACGGCTTCGCCGGCCTGATCGCCGGTGTACTGGATGAACTAGAACTTCATCGCGACTTTGCTGCGCGCTGGCAGGTCGCGTTGGAAGGCGTGGTGCCGATCGCGGCCACCGCGGCCTATGTCGATTTCCTGCTGGTGACGGCGAAACGTGGCAATCTTGGCGAGACGATTGCCGCCATGACGCCCTGCATGCGGCTCTACGCTTTTCTCGGCTGCTCGCTCTCGGCTGGCCGCGTGGCCTCACGTTACGCCGAATGGGTGGAGACCTACGCCGATCCCGGCTTCGAGGCGCTGGCGGTGCAGCTCGAAGCGCTGCTCGACCGGCACGCCGGTGATAGTCCGACGGTGCGCGCCAACTATCGCCGCGCCATGGATCTCGAATACGGGTTCTTCGACGCCAACCTCTAAAGCGCGCCGAGTCTTTCCATCGAGCGCTCGAGGGCGCCATGCAGGTCGGCGGTGAGCTTTGTGCCCATGGCGGCGCGTACTTCCTGCTCGGCCTCGGCCCACAACGGCAACGCCCGCTTGAAAAGCGCCCGGCCAGCCGCGGTGGCGACCAGTTCGTGGCGGCGCTTGTCGCCGCTGGCAGCGCGCTCGATGAGGCCCGACGACAGCAATGGCCGCAGGTTGCGCGTCAGCGTCGTGCGATCGGTACTGAGCAGCTCGGCGAGCTGGCCGATGGCGATGGGGCCGCGGGCGGCGACGAACCCCAGCACGGAGAATTGCGAGATTTTCAGGCCGGTCGGAGCCAGGCGCCGGCTGTAGATCTGGCTCACCCGCCGCGCTGCGCCGCGCATGCGAAAGCAGGTGCATTCGGCGGGCGACAGGCGGATCGGGGCGGGCGCAGACATGACCACAAGACTACTGCGATCGCTTGCTCGGGCAAAGGGTTAATGTGTATATGCACTTAAGTAGACCGAGGAGACTACGATGACCGCAGATGCCGGATTTGGCGTGGTGCCGCTGGAACAGGCGCGCACCATGGACGGATTGACGCTTTTCAAGGGTCTGATGGAAGGCCGCTTTCCGGCGCCGCCCATCTGCAAGGCGCTCGGCATGACGCTGGCCGAGGTCGAGTTTGGCCGCGTCGTGTTCGCCTACACGCCGGTCTTCGATCACTACAATCCGCTCGGCAGCGTGCATGGCGGCATCGCTGCCACGTTGCTCGATTCGGTGATGGGCTGCTGCATCCACACCACGCTCAAGGCCGGCACCGGCTACACCACGGTCGAGATCAAGGTGAACTATATCCGCGCCATGACCGACAAGACCGGGCAAGTCCGGGCGGAGGGCAAGGTCATCAACGTCGGCGCACGCATCGCCACTTCCGAGGGCCGGCTGGTCGATGCCGCCGGCAAGCTGCTGGCGCACGGCACCACGACCTGTCTGGTCTTTCCGATCTAGCCTAGACTGCGGCATGCCCCAAGCGGCCGCGGAACAAAACCTGCTGAAGCTCTCCATCGCCGTGACGATCGTCGTGGCAGCGATTGGCGTCGTGTTCGGCCTGCTGTCGGGCTCGCTGTCAATTGTGTTCGACGGCGTGTTTGCGGCGATCGATGCCGCCATGTCGGGATTGGCGCTGTTCGTATCGCGGCTGGTGAGCCGTGTCGGCGACAACCGGCGCTTCCAGTTCGGCTACTGGCACATCGAGCCCATGGTGCTGGCCTTTAACGGCGGCACGCTGATGCTGCTCTGCTTCTATGCCTTCCTGAATTCGGTCGACAGTTTTCTGGCCGGCGGCCGCCAGCTCGATTTCGACTGGGCCATCGCCTACGCCCTCGTCGTCGGCATCGTCTGCTTCGGCATGTACTTCTACGAACGGCATATGAACCGGCGCATCGGGTCGGATTTCATCCGGCTCGACGCGCAGAGCTGGCTGATGTCGGCGGCCATTACCTCGGCACTGTTGGTTGCCTTCGCCATTGCCGAGGCCATGAAGAGCACGCCGTACGCGGCGCTGACGCCCTACGCCGATCCCCTCGTGCTGGCGCTGCTGACGCTTATCCTCGTGTTCGTGCCCATCCGCACAGTGCGCAGGGCATTGGAGGAAATCCTGCTGATCACGCCGCCGGAGCTCGACGCCCTTGTTCGCCGCGTGATGGATGACGTCGTCATGCGTCACGGCTTCATGAGCTACACCAGCTACGTCGCCAAGGTGGGTCGTGCGCAGTTCATCGAGATTCACGTCGCGGTGTCGCCCGAGGCGCGGCTCGACAATGTGTCGGCGGTCGACGCCATCCGCCGCGAGATTGCCGAGGCGATCGGCGACGAAAGCCCGCGGCGCTGGCTCACCATCGACTTCACCGCCGATCCGAGATGGCTGTAGACGGGTTTGACCTTTTCGCCGGATGATCCCATGTCAAAGGGTGAGGGAGACGCACCGACCGATGTACACTGCCACAACCCGTGCCATTCAAGTGACCGTCAGGCCGCAATATCTGCCCGATCAGTCTGATCCGGCGAAATCCCAATATGTCTGGGCCTATCAAGTCCGTATAGAAAACAAGGGTGATGCCACGGTGCAGCTGCGCAGCCGGCACTGGAAGATCACCGACGGGCTCGGCCGTTTGCAGGAGGTAAAGGGGCCGGGCGTGGTCGGCAAGACGCCGATGCTGCGCCCCGGTGAAATCTTCGAGTACACTTCCGGTACGCCGCTCTCCACGCCATCCGGCATCATGGGCGGCACGTATCAGATGGTGAGTGAGGCGGGTGAGAAGTTCGATATCGAGATTCCGAATTTCTCGCTCGACACGCCGGCAGGCAAGCGCGCGCTCAACTGAGCAAGAGGAACGACGATGAACAGGATGCTGAAGAAGGGCGAGATGGTCTCGCTCGCCACCGGCCTCACCCGTCCCTCGCGCGATGAAGCCGAGGCGGCGGTCCGTACGCTGATCCGCTGGTCCGGCGACGATCCCGATCGCGAGGGCCTGGCTGGCACGCCCGACCGCGTCGTGCGCTCCTACGAGGAATTCTTCGCCGGCTACGATCAGGATCCGCGCGACATGCTGCAGCGAACCTTCGAGGAGGTCGAAGGCTACGACGAGGTCGTGGCGCTGCGCGACATCCGCCTCGAATCGCATTGCGAACACCACATGGTGCCGATCATCGGCAAGGTGCATGTCGGCTACCTGCCCGACAAGCGCGTCGTCGGCATCAGCAAGCTCGCCCGCGTGGTCGACGCCTTCGCCCATCGCCTGCAGATCCAGGAGAAACTTACGGCGCAGATCGCCAACACGCTGCAGGAGGTCCTGCAGCCGCGCGGCGTCGCCGTCGTCATCGAGGCGGCGCACCAGTGCATGACGACGCGCGGCGTGCACAAGTCCGACGTCACCATGGTGACCAGCCGCATGCTGGGCGCCTTTCGCGACAACGGTGAGACACGCCGCGAATTCATGACCATGATCGGTCGTACGTCAGTTTAACTCCAACCTCATCCTGAGGAGCACGCCGGAGGTGTGCATCTCGAAGGATGGGACACACCAAGGCTGTTGCCGACCAAAGGGTGGGGGTTACCCCACCCGGATCGAGACGCCACGCTTCGCGTTGCTTCTCAGGGCGAGGTCGGAATTGAGTAAACAAGGGACATCATGGCCGGAGAGATCGTTAATTCAGTCGAAATGCTGCGCAAACTCGTGGCATTCGACACCACCTCGCGCAATTCCAACCTCGCCCTGATCGAATACGTCCAAGGATACCTCAAGGGCCATGGCATCGACTCCAAGCTGGTGCCGAACGAGGACGGCACCAAGGCCAACATGTTCGCGACGATCGGCCCCAACGTGAAGGACGGGGTCGTGCTCTCCGGCCACACCGACGTGGTGCCGGTCGACGGACAGCCATGGGTCACCGATCCGTGGACGCTGACCTTGAAGGACGGCAAGTACTATGGTCGCGGCACCTGCGACATGAAGGCGTTCTATGCCATCGCACTCGCCATGGTGCCCGAATTCAAGAAGGCCAGGCTTAAGCGGCCGATCCATTTCGCGCTGTCTTACGACGAGGAGATCGGCTGTTTCGGCGCCCATTCTCTGGCTGCCGCCATGGCGGCCGAAGTGCCGCGCCCGCGCGCCATCATCATCGGCGAGCCAACCATGATGACGGTGGTTCATGCTCACAAGGGCAGCCAGTCCTACCTCACCAGATTCACCGGCTTCGAGGCCCATTCCTCGATGACGCACCTCGGCGTCAGCGCCATCCATTTCGCCGGCGAATTCATCCACTACCTCAACACGGTGCAGGAAGAGCTCGAGGCGGCGGCCCCCAAGAACAGCGAATTCATGCCTGCGGCCGCCACCTTCAATGTCGGCACCATCCTGGGCGGCACCGCGGGCAACATCCTGGCGCGCGAGTGCGAGGTCCTGTGGGGCTATCGCGAACTGCCGACGCGGCCGATCGAGGAGCTGGGCGAGCGCGCCAAGAAGTGGCTGGAGACCGAACTGCTGCCCAGGATGAAGGCCAAGCATCCGGCGGCCGCCATCGCCACCGAGTTCCGGGCCTCGACGCCGGCCTTCTCGCCCGAAGGCAACGACGAGGCCAAGACCCTGGCCGGCAGCTGGTCAGGATCGAACACGGTGGGCAGCGTCGTCTATGCCACCGAGGCCGGCATCTTCCGCAAGACGCTGGGCGTGCCCACGGTCGTGTGCGGCCCGGGCGACATCGCCCAGGCCCACCAGCCCAACGAATTCCTGCTCGCCTCCCAGATCGAGGCCTGCGAGGGCTTCATGAAGCGCATGGTCGAGTGGGCATGTAGGGATTAGGACCGGCCGCGATGCCTCATGTTCCTCTTCTCCTTGGGGGAGAGGTTAGGCGAGGGGGTAACGAGGGTTGTGCGCAATCGCCTCCCCCGCCCCCTGATTAGGGAGAGGAAAAAGATAAGCCGGAAGGGGCAACGGGCCGCTCACCCAGCCGCCGCCAGTGCCTGTGTCAGGTCGGCGATCAGGTCGTCGGGATGCTCGATGCCGACCGACAGGCGGATCGTCGTATCCAACACACCGATACGGTCGCGGACCTCGACCGGGACGCCGGAATGCGTCATGGCGGCAGGATGGCTCGCCAGCGACTCGGTGCCGCCGAGGCTGACCGCCAGCTTGAAGATTTGTAGCGCGTTCAGGAAGGCAAACGCCTCCTTCTCGCCGCCCTTGATGTCGAACGAGAAGGTCGAGCCCGCCCCCGTGCATTGCCGGGCAAAGACCTTCTGCGCCTGCGAGCCGCCCTCCAGGAACTTGAGGTAGTGGACCTTGTCGACCCGGGGATGGTCGCGCAGGTACTCAGCAACGAGTCTCCCATTGGCCTCAGCGCGCTCCATCCTGATCCCGAGCGTCTCGAGCGAGCGGCCCAGCATCCAGCAGGAATGCGGGTCGAGCTGCGTGCCGAGGCTACCGCGCAGCGCTTTGATCGGCCCGATGGTCGCCTGCGTGCCCAGCGTGGCGCCGGCGATGAGGTCGGAATGGCCGCCGACATACTTGGTGAGTGAGTAGACCGAGACGTCGGCGCCGTGGTCGAGCGGACGCTGGAATACCGGGCCCAGCAGGGTGTTGTCGCAGACCAGGATCGGCCTGAGGCCCCCCTGCTTTTGCCCGGGCGCGGCGCCGATCTCATCGGCGATCCGTCGCAGCAGCGCGATATCGACCAGCGTGTTGGTCGGGTTGGCCGGCGTTTCGATCATGATGACCGACAGGCGCCCCTTGCTGCGGGCCTCGTTCGCGGCCGCGCGAACAGCGGATTCGTCAACGCCATCGACGAACCCGACCGCGCCGATGCCAAAGCCCGCCATCGTGCGCGACAGCAGCGTTTCCGTTCCGCCGTAGAGCGGCTGGGAATGCAGGATGACGTCGCCGGGCCGGGCAAAGGCCAGGATCGTGGTGGCGATCGCCGACATGCCGGACGAGAACAGCACGCACGATTCAGCGCCCTCGTAGACCGCAAGGCGATCCTCGACGATCTCGCTGTTGGGATGGTTGAAGCGCGAATAGACGAGGCCGGCTCCGGTGCCGGCGGGTGGCTGCCGGCGGCCCGCAGCATAGTCGAAGAAGTCGCGCCCTTCCTCTGCCGAGCCGAACACGAAGGTGGAGGTGAGGAAGACGGGCGGCTTCACCGCACCTTCCGACAGCTTCGGATCGTAGCCGTAGCTCAGCATTAGCGTTTCGGGCTTCAAGGCATGATTGCCTATATGCGTCTTGGACGGGCGTGGCGCGACCATGGTGTTTCTCCTGTCGGCGGTTCCGATGGGGCAGGATAGCCCAAGGCGGTGGGCTTCGCTGTCTATCGGGAATTGTAGTCGTTAAAGTGAACGCCGGAGGGAACGGAACGTGCCGCAACTGATCGCCGTCGACTGGGGAACGAGCTCGCTGCGTGGCGCTCGTCTCGACGATGCAGGCCGCGTGCTGGAGGAGAAGAGCGCGCCCCTCGGCATCCTCAACGTCCCCAACGGCGACTTCGCTGGCGTCTTTGCCGCGCATTTCTCGGACTGGATGAAACCGGCCGGCAGTGTCTGCCTGATTTCCGGCATGGCCGGCAGTCGGCAGGGTTGGCACGAAGCCCCTTACGTTGCCTGTCCGGCTGGGCCCGACGAGCTGAGGCGGCGCCTGCACTGGATCGAGCCGGGGCGGATCGCCCTCGTGCCCGGCCTCAGCGATGAACGGGATGACGTGCCCGACGTGATGCGCGGCGAGGAGGTACAGATTTTCGGCGCCATGCGGCTGGCCGACCTTTCGGAGGGGCTGTTCGTCCTGCCCGGCACCCACAGCAAATGGGCCACGGTGCAGGGCGGCCGGATCACCGGCTTTCGTACCTGCATGACCGGCGAGTTCTATGGATTGCTGAGCCAGCATTCCATCCTGGCACTCACGCTCGAGGCCGATGCACCGCTTGACGAGGCTGTCTTCCTGCGCGGCGTGACGCGCGCCGGCAACGACCGTGGCCTGCTGCACAACGCCTTCGGCGTGCGCGCGCTTGCCCTGTTCGGCCGGCTGTCGCCCGCCCAATCGGCGAGTTATCTCTCCGGCCTCCTGATCGGCGAGGAACTGCGCCTTGAGGAACTGCCGCTGGGCCGTGAGGTCATCACGATCGGAGCATCCGCGCTCACCGCGCGCTATGCTCTGGCGCTCGAACAGAGGGGCGCTCGCGTGCGCACCTTCGGCGCCGAAGCGACATGGGCTGGAGCGAGGGCGTTGCTGGGATGACGAGCGTCGACAAATTCCAGGCCGCGATGCGCGAGCTGCCCCTCATCGCGATCCTGCGCGGGCTAAAGCCCGCCGAGGCAGCCGAAATCGGCGAAGTGCTGGTGGAAGCAGGCTTTCGCCTGATCGAGGTGCCGCTCAACTCGCCGCAGCCGCTGGCCAGCATCTCAGCTCTGCGCAGGCGCTTCCCGCAGGCGATGGTCGGTGCCGGTACGGTGCTGACGGCCGCGGACGCGCGCGACGTGGCGGCGGCCGGCGGCGAACTGGTGGTGGCGCCGAACTTCGACCGCGACGTCGTCGCCGAGACGCTGCGGCTTGGCATGACGAGCCTGCCCGGCATCATGACCCCTACCGAAGCCTTCGCCGCTCTGGGCGCGGGCGCGCATGGGCTAAAACTGTTTCCGGCCGAATCCGCCTCGCCGGCTGTGGTCAAGGCGCTACTGGCGGTGCTGCCGAAGGGCACGCCGCTGATTCCGGTCGGTGGCATCGGCGCGGACAACCTTGCCGCCTGGCGTGCGGCCGGCGCCGCGGGCTTTGGCCTCGGTTCATCGCTCTACAAGCCGGGCGACGATGCAGCGACGGTCGGCGCCAAGGCGGCGGCCATCGTGTCGGCGTTGCGCGGCGATTCGGATGCGGTCGCATAAGGTGAAAGCTTTAGCGGTCCTGGCCCTTCGGCCGTGGTCGGACGCCGTACCGGAGGTGGCGCGGGCAGCCGAAGCGATCTGCACTCTCCGGTAGAGAAAGCGTCACGAAAAACGCTAATCTTCTCTTGATGGAGGGCAAGCCATGACCACGACCGTCTACTTTGCAACCAACCGCATTGTGAACCACCCTCAGGACCGGCCCAGCAGCTACACCTTCAACATAGTCTCGCCGGTGAAGCCGCAGGAGGTGACATACGCGACGGCCTTCGTTGACAGCGCCAACCTCACCGCCGACACGGTAGGGGCCATCAGATCGATCCAGGATATCGCCAAGGGTGGCTTCAGCCCGACGGCAATCGACGATCTGTCGGCCGGCGGGCGCAATATCCTCGTATTCATTCACGGCTTTGCCAACAGCTTCGAGAACGCCATCACGCGCGCCGCCTTCAATCGGGAATGGCTCGCCGAATCAGGTGTAGCCGACGCCGACACCACGGTCGTTGCCTTTAGCTGGCCCTCACGGGGCCGTGTGCTCGTGCCGCCGTTTCCATCCTTCGCCTATCGTTGGGACCAGACCACTGCCGGCCAGTCGGGCTTTCACATCATGGGCTTCTTCGCCAACCTCCTGCCGATCCTGGAAGCGGCCCGCGCGCAGGGACGGCGAACGTTCCTGTTGGCGCACAGCATGGGCAACTGGGCGCTGCAGGCCGCGGTGGAAGCCTGGTTCGCGCACGGCAACGGGGATGCGCACCTGTTCGACGAGGCGTTTCTGGCGGCGCCCGACGAGATTCATACGACGTTCGACTTTGGGCCATTCGGTCGCCTGAGTGCGCTCGGTCGCCTCGCGCGGCGGATCTCGATCCTGCACAATAAAGGCGACAAGGTTCTCGACATCCTCAGCGAGACACTGAACGGATCCAGGCGCCTGGGCCAGGACGGACCGCGGGGGCTGAGCGACGCCGGCCAGTTTCCACCTGCCACGTACCACATGGTCGATTGCAGCGGCTTCGCCGACTACGTCGCCGATTTTCAGGGTTCGCATCAATACTACCGGAGATCGGCCGGCGTTCGCGCGGCCATGACTACTGTCATGGCGTCGTAGGATCACCGTTTCGGCCATGGAATTCCTCCGGCCGCGATAGAATCGTCTCTGTGCTTGCGGAACCGCCGCGGCGATGTTTGGATGTTCCCGTGGCGCTTGTCGAGGCGCGGTGGGACGCGGACTTCAGATGGGATGGGAAAGAAGCAAGAGCGCCGTTCGAGGCGCCATCGCAAGGCATCGCCGGTCGGCGATCGTCGGCACAATGCACCGGGCGGCGGCGTTCTTCGTGTCGGCCTGGCACAACGAGGGCGGCGATTTTGCGAACAACGGCGAAAGGGCCGTCCTCCAGAGATTGACGCCGGCCGATCTTCGGCTCGCGATCGATGTCGGCGCCAATGTCGGCGACTGGGCTCGCGGGGCTCTTCAGTGCTGGCCGAACTGTAGAGTGCATGCCTTCGAGGTGGCGCCCCGGACGCAAGAGGCGCTGGTGGCGGCGTTTCTGTCATCGCCCGTGCGAGGCCGTATTGAATTCCATGCTCTCGGGCTCTCGGACCTTCCCGGCGACCGGACGATGTATTACTTCCCGGACCACGACAAACTGACCTGCGACACGCCGCGGCACGAAGGCCTCGCCGCCGTTCCCTTCGAGGCGCATCTCACGACATTGGACGCCTTCTGCGGCGAGCGCGGCATCGAGGCGATCGACTTCCTGAAAATCGATGTCGAAGGTGCCGAGCATCGTGTGCTGAAGGGGGCCCGCGGCCTCCTGGAAGCGGACCGGATCGCCTGCATCCAGTTCGAATATGGGGCTTTTTCGATCCAGACGCGCTTCCTGCTGAAGGACTATTTCGAACTGCTGTCCGAGCGGTTCGTCATCGGCAAGATCTTCCCCGATCACGTCGCCTTCGGCGGCTACGACTGGACCACCGAGGATTTCCGCTTCAGCAACTATGTCTGCGTCCTGAAGGAGCGCCCCGACCTGCAGCGGATGCTGCGGGGCTGAATCCCGGGGTTTTGGCAGGGCGGTTGAACGAGCCAATCGCACGGGTCCATGAATGCCACGGGACCGCTGATGCCAAATTCATGCGGAGCGGCGGGAGCAGGAAGTGGTGAAATGTGGATCATGATCGCGGGGCCATACAGGGCGGGCGGCGGGGCCGCCGATCCGACTGTCAGGGCGGCCAATCTGAGAATGCTCAACGAGGCTGCCGTCTCGCTTCAGCGGGCCGGTCACGTCCCCATCATCGGCGTCAACATGGCGCTTCCCATGATCGAAGCGGCGGGCGGGACCGCCGTAGCCTATGCCGAGATCATGGCGCCCTTGTCGCTCGCTCTTGTCGACCGCTGCGACGCCTGCCTGCGAGTGGGTGGTCCCTCGACGGGCGCCGACGACGAGGTCCGGCGATTCGAGGCCGCCGGCCGGCCGGTCTATCGAGCGCTAGGTGAAGTGCCCGCGGTAGGAACTTGACGTTTCAGCAGGATTTTGCCTATATTTCTGTCAAGCTGGCGCCTGTTGCGACTTCGGGCGCCGGCCTCTTGCTTCAGGCAAAGACCCGCCCGCGGCCGCCCGCGGGATCGCGCCGCAGGGCGCAGGGTTGCCGCCGCGGGTCCTGACCCGTGGACCGTCACAACAATACACCCGCTCTCCCTGGATCGCCGTTCCGGGAGGCATCGAACGACGCCGGTGAAACCGACGCCCTGGGTTCGTCATGGTCGAACGGCGCAGGCGCGCCGCAGCCGGGGCACAGTTGTGGGCCCAACCTGGGGCTCAACACTCCCATCGTTCAGGTGGGCCCAGGTCGCGCCAAAAGAGCCAGGTTCTGTGGGCTTTCTGGCCGGTCCGGGGACGAAATTCCGGCCGCCAGGTTGGGCCAAAATTCCGCCGTTGGGCCCGCGGATCGTCTACGCGGCGGAGGCGTAGAGGCGGTCGAGATCGCCGTCGTCGTAGACATATTCAGCCGAGCAGAACTCGCACTTCACGGCGACCAGGCCGCGGTCGTCGCGCAGGCCGGTAAGTTCCTCGCGCCGGATCGATTTCAGCACGCCGTCGATGCGGGTGCGCGAGCAGCGGCAGCGTGCCTCGAAGCTGCGTCGGTCGAACAGGCGCGCGCCCTCGGCGTGGAACAGGCGGAAGAGCAGGCCCTCGCCGGGCAGGGCGGGATCCAGCATCTCCCGTTCGGTGGCCGAGGCCATCAGGATGACGGCCTTGCGCCAGTCGTCCTCGCGCTGCTCGGGGTCGGCGTCGAGGCGGCCGGCGTCGAACTCGGGCATCTGCTGGACCATCAGGGCGGCGGCGCGCCAGTGACCGCCGTCGGCGGTCTCGTCGCGCCGGGCGGCGATCTTGATGCCGGTCGGCAGCTGCTCGGACTGGCGAAAATAGAGGTGGGCGCAGTCGGCGAGCGTCGCGCCCTCGAGCGGCACCACCCCCTGGTAGCGCTCGCTGTGCCGACCCTGGTCGACCGTGAAGGCAAGGCGGCCCGAGCCGAACAGTTTCGGCACGTAGCCGTCGGGCGCATCGTGATCGCCGCTGTGCCCTGTTGTGCCCAGCGCCACGGCGAGTTTCCAGGAATCGAACTGGGCATAACCGCGCAGCGCGCCGTCGCTGGTGAGGTCGGCGACGAGCAGCCGGATCGCGCCGTCGCCGCTGATCTGCAGGGTGAAGATGCCGTCGTATTTCAGCGTCGTCGCCAGAGCGGTGCACAAAGTCATGGCTTCGGCGAGCGGCCGCGCCACGGCGAGCGGATAGCCGTGACGTTCGATAATGGCGTCGAGGACCGGACCCAGCCGGACAAGGCGGCCGCGGACGCCCAGCGCGTCGAGCTGGAAGGGCAGGGCGCGGTCCCAGTCGCCGGAAGGTGTTCCTTCCGACGTGGCGGTCACGCCCAATTTCTCACGAAAGGCACCACGCCAGGATGCTCTTCTGGGCGTGCAGGCGGTTCTCGGCCTCGTCGAACACCACCGACTGCGGCCCGTCGATCACCTCGGCCGTGACCTCCTCGCCACGGTGCACCGGCAGGCAGTGCATGAAGATCGCGTCCTTCTTGGCCTGCTTCATCAGGTGCTTGTCGACCTGGTAGCCGCGCAGAAGATTGTGCCGTCGCGCGGCACTCGGACTTTGCGGGTCCTCGTCACCCATCGATACCCAGGTGTCGGTGACGACGCAGTCGGCACCGCTCACCAGCTTCTCCGGGTCGTGGCCGATCCGGATGCGGCCCTTCGACGTCTCCGCCCACCGCACGACGTCGGCCGGCGGCGTCAGCTCCGGCGGGCAGGCGATGCGCAGTTCGAAGTCGAACTGCACCGCGGCGTGGATCCACGACGTCGCCATGTTGTTGCCGTCGCCCGACCAGGCGATCGCCTTGCCCTGGATCGGGCCGCGATGTTCCTCGAACGTCATGACGTCGGCCATCAGCTGGCACGGATGCGTCTTGTCGGTGAGGCCGTTGATCACCGGCACGGTGGCGTACTTCGCCATCTCGAGGAGTTTCTCCTCGACGGTGGTGCGCATCATGATGATGTCGACGTAGCGGCTGAGCACGCGCGCGGTGTCGGCGATGGTCTCGCCGCGCCCGAGCTGGGTATCGGTGCGGCCGAGCATGATCGTCTGACCGCCCAGTTCGCGCATGCCGACCTCGAACGACACGCGCGTTCGGGTCGAGGGCTTCTCGAAGATCATGGCCAGCGTCTTGCCGGCCAGCGGCTGGTCATGCCCGCCGTTGACCCGCTGCTTCTTCATCGCCTTGCCCCGGTCGAGGATCTGGCGAAGCGTTTTAGGGTCGACCTGATCGAGGTCGAGGAAATGTTTGGGTGCCGGCATCGGTCGTCACTTACTCGCCGCTTCGAACGACAACGCGGCCTTCTCGAGGATGGCCACGCCTTCGTCGAGGATCGCCTTGTCGGCAATCAGCGCCGGGAAGATGCGGACGACATTCTCGCCGGCCGGCGGCACCAGCATGCCGAGCGACTGAAGCTTGTTCACCATGTCGCCAGCCGGCACTGCCGGGACGCATTGCACGCCCTGGAGGAAGCCCATGCCACGCTGCTCGACGAAGACCTTGGGGTGCTTCTTGCACAGTTTCTCAAGTTCGCCCTTGAGATACTCGCCGCGCTCGTGCACGCCCTCGATGAAGCCCGGCGCCAGGATGACGTCGAGCACCGCGTTGGCCACGCCTGTGGCCAGCGGATTGCCGCCGTAGGTCGAGCCATGGGTGCCCGGGACCATGCCGACCGCCGCCTTCTCGGTCGCCATGAAGGCGCCGATCGGGAAGCCGCCGCCCATGCCCTTGGCGATCGCCGCCACGTCGGGCTTCACGCCCGACCAGTCATAGCCCCACATCTTGCCGGTACGGCCGAAGCCGGTATGGATTTCGTCATAGAACAGGAGCAGGCCGTACTCGTCGCAGATCGCGCGCAGGTCCTTCAGGAACTGGGTCGTGGTCCCGCGGATGCCGCCCTCGCCCTGGATCGGCTCAACCAAGATGCCGGCGGTTTCGTCGTCCACCATGTCACGCACGACGTTGGTGTTGTTGAGCGGCGCGTGCATATAGCCGGGCGCTGGCGGACCGAAGCCTTCGAGGTACTTCTCGTTGCCGGTGGCCGAGAGTGCATTCAGCAGACGGCCGTGGAACGCCGCCTGGAAGCAGATCAGCTTGTAGCGCTTGGGCTGGCCGTTCATGTACTGGTACTTGCGGATCAGCTTGATGCCGCCCTCGATCGCCTCGGCGCCCGAGTTGCAGAAGAACATGGTGTCGGCGAACGAGACCTCGGTGAGCCGCTTGGCCAGCTTCTCGCCGTTGCCGATGCGGTACAGGTTCGAGGTATGCCAGAGCCTGGCGCCCTGCTCGGTCAAGGCCTTGACCAGGTAGGGATGGCAGTGGCCCAGTGCGTTCACGGCGATGCCGGAGGTAAAGTCGACATAGCGTCGGCCGTCCGTCGCGTAGAGGTAGTTGCCTTCTCCGCGTTCGAACACGACGTCCTTGCGACCGTACGTCGGCATAACAGCCGTAATCACAGCTAGACCCTCCTTCAAAAACAAAATTCCCCCGCCTGGACCGGGGAATCCATGAGAAACACCGGTTTTTGGCGAGGGGCCGGCACTATCGGACCGGGGTTGAGGTGTGTCAACTTAGCCTCCGGGCGCTGGCGCATGCCTTGAGGGCTTCCGACCCCTCTGCTAGGAGACCCGCGTTTCCGATGGACCCGCTTCCCACCCGCAACACCTCGCTCGCCCTGCGCCGCGCCGATTTCGCGTCGGCCCCCGAAATGCTGGATTATGCGGCCCGGGGCCAGACCGGAGTCTCTTTCTACAATGCCAAGGGCGAGTTGCTTTCCGCCTTGACCTGGCGCGAGCTCAGGGAGCGCGCTCATGTCATGGCCCGCAAGCTGATCGGTGCGGGGTTTGCGGTCGGCGAGCGTCTCCTGATCACGGCAGACACCTGGCCCGGCTTCTTCGACGTTTTTTTTGGCGCCCAGTACGCCGGGCTCGTTCCCGTCCCCGTATCCATTCCGGTCGGGATCGGCGGCAAGGACGCCTATCTCGACCAGCTTCGCCGGCAACTGACGGCGTCCGGGGCCGTAGCGGCGGTCGGTATCGACGATCTCTCAGGTTTCCTCGCCGATGCGGCGCGGGAATTTCCAGCGGTGCGTTTGCACGGCGGTGTCGGTGTCTTCGAGGGGCTGCCTGAGAAGCCGGTCGATCTGCGACCGCTCGGTCCCGACGGTCTTTGCTACATCCAGTTCTCTTCCGGCAGCACGCGTCATCCGCATGGCGTGCAGATCTCGCAGCGGGCGCTGGTGGCCAATCTCCAGGGGATGACCGGGCCGGCCGGCCTCGACGTGGTGACGGGTGATCGCGCCGTGAGCTGGCTGCCGCTCTATCACGACATGGGCCTGATTGGCTTCTTGATGGGGCCGCTCTCATGCCAACTCGCAATCGACTACATGACGCCGCGCGACTTCGCGCGCCGGCCGATGCAGTGGCTGAACATCATCTCGCGCAACCGCGGCACCATCTCCTACAGCCCGAGCTTTGGCTACGATCTGTCGACTAGGCGCGGCGGCCTGCAGGTGCCGGCAGACCTCGATCTTTCGAGCTGGCGGCGGGCCGGAATCGGTGGCGACATGATTCGCCCCGAGGTGCTCCACCGTTTCGCCGATGCCTTCGAGCCTTCCGGTTTCGATCGTACCGCTTTCATTCCAAGCTACGGCATGGCGGAAGTTTGCCTGGCGATTACTTTCAGTCCGAAGGGCGTTGGCGTTCGCACCGATATCGTCGATCGTGCCGCACTCAGCGACTCGCAGCTTGCGGTGCCGGCGGCCGACCCGCAGGACGGGCAGCGCAGTCGCCGTTTCGTGCTGTGCGGTCATGTACTGCCTGGCCATCGTCTCGAAGTGCGTGGCCCAGACGGCAAGCTGATGGCCGACCGTCATGTAGGGCGTATTTTCGTCCAGGGTCCCAGCGTCATGCCGGGTTACTTCGGCGAGCCGGAGGCCACGCGCGAAGTACTTTCCGACGATGGCTGGCTCGACACCGGCGACCTGGGCTACTGGTTGGAGGGCGAAATCGTCGTCACCGGACGTGCCAAGGATCTCATCATCATCAACGGGCGCAATGTCTGGCCACAGGACATCGAGTGGGCGATCGAGGCCAAGCGCGTCGTGAAAAGCGGCGATGCGGCGGCCTTCTCCATAGACACCGGCGAGGGCGAGCGCGTGGTCGTGGCTGTATTGGCGCGTGTTGCGAGCGAAGAGGCGCGGGTGGCGCTGGTGCGTAATGTCGCCGGTGCGGTACGCGAGGCCATTGCCGTCGATTGCGACGTTGCGCTGGTGCCGCCGACGGTCGGGTTGCCAACGACGACCTCCGGCAAGTTGAGCCGGGCGCGGACCAAGGCGAACTACCTTGCCGGCCTCTATAGGCCGAAGCCCGCAGCGGCCTGAGGCGATCGTCGTGAGCAGGCTGGTTGCGGTCACCGGCGCCACGGGATTTGTCGGGCCGCATCTCGTTTCCGCCTTGGGCCGGCGGGGCTGGAAGACCCGCCTGCTGGTCCGGCGCTGGTCACCGGTACCGTCGCTGCCCGGCGTTGCCGCCGAGATCGTGCTCGGCGATCTCGGGAATGAGAAGGCACTTCGACGCCTGGTCGACGGCGCCGACGTCGTCATTCACGCCGCCGGCCTCATCAAGTCGCGGGCGCCTGCAGACTTCCTCGCGGTCAACCGCGACGGCACGGCGCGGCTCTCGGCGTGTGCCCCAGAGGCACGCTTCATACTGCTGTCGTCGCTGGCGGCCCGCGAGCCGCAGCTCTCGGCCTATGCCGCGAGCAAGCAGGCCGCTGAGGCGGTGGTGGCGGCCCGGAGCGGACCCTGGATGGCGGTGCGTGCCCCCGCCGTGTACGGTCCGGGCGATCGCGAGACGCTGGCATATTTCCGGGCCGTAGCCCGGGGTGTGGCGCCCCAGCCTCGGATGGATGGCGCGCGATTGGCCCTAATCCATGTGGGGGATCTTGCGGAAGCCCTGGTGCTCGCGGTCGAGCGTCCGCCGGCGGCGTCGGTCTACGAGATCGACGACGGCCAGTTGGATGGCTACGGCTACGACGATATGGCCGCTGCGGCAGGCGCGGCGGTCGGTCGCACCGCATGGCGGCTGCCGGTTCCCCAGGCGGCTATGGCGATGATCGCGGCGGCAAATGGGCTGCGGCATGGGCTGGGCGGGGCTGCTCAGATCCTAACTCAAGCCAAAGTAAGAGAAATATTTCACGGGGACTGGGCCATTCATGACCATCGCCTGGCCGCCGCTATCGCTTTCCGCGCCCGTTACGACCTCGTGGCCGGCTTTCGCGACACTGTCATATGGTATCGCCGGCAAGGATGGCTCTAGGGAGTGTGAAACACGGCGTAACAAATTGTTATTTCACAAAGAATCACGGTTTCTGTCACATGGCGCATGCCTGACCTCGGGACTGGAGAGCCGCTCTTGCGCACTGCCCACCAATTGATCGTCGAAAACGACGACATCGCTGTCACCCTCGAAGCCCCTTGCCAGACATCGCGTATCGATGTGATCGGCGAGATTTGCCACCATCTTGCGCCGTTCCAGGCTAGCGACCGGCCGATCGTCGGCGAGACCGTCATTGCCAAGGATCTGACCATCGATTCGCTGGCGATCATGGACATGGTCATGGAACTCGAGGATCGCTTCGACGTGTCGATTCCGATGAACGTCGTGGCCGAGATCCAGACCGTCGACCAGCTCGCCGATACCATTCTGGATCTGCGCGCCAAGCGCTAGAGGCCAACCATGGGTCTTTTTGACCGCCATGCGGGCTTGCTCGAAGCATATCGTGACGTCCGTACTACCGGTGCCGATCCCTTCCAGATTCGCATGGAACGGGTGCTGTCGCCGACCGAGGCGGTCATCAACGGCCGCAAGACCCTTCTGGTCGGAACCAACAACTATTTTGGCCTGACCTTCGATCAGAGTTGCATGGATGCCGCCATCGAGGCGATCCGTGCCGAGGGCACCGGTACGACCGGCTCGCGCATCGCCAACGGCAGCTACAGCGAGCATGTCCTTCTCGAAGAAGAGATCGCCGCCTTCTATGGCATGAAGCACTGCATGGTCTTCACGACCGGCTATCAGGCCAACCTTGGCGTGATTTCGACGTTGGTGGGCCAAGGCGACCATCTGCTGATCGACGCCGACAGCCACGCCTCGATTTACGATGCCTGCAAGATGACCCAGGCCGAGGTCGTTCGCTTCAAGCATAACGACCCGTCGAGCCTGGACGCCCGCCTCAGGCGGCTGGGCGATAGGCCGGGCAACCGGCTGGTGATCCTGGAAGGCATCTACTCGATGCTGGGCGACAGCGCGCCGCTCAAGGAATTCATCGACGTCTGCAAGAAGTACGGTGCCTACGTGCTGGTCGACGAAGCGCATTCGCTGGGCGCGCTTGGCGAGACCGGCCGTGGCCTGTGCGAGGAAGCGGGCGTCCTCGACGATTGCCATTTCATCGTCGGGACTTTCTCCAAGACTTTGGGCGCGATCGGTGGCTATTGCGTCTCGAACGATCCCGACTTCGACATTCTGCGCGTGACGGTGCGCTCCTACATGTTCACCGCGTCTTTGCCGCCATCGATCGTCGCATCGGTTCGTCAGGCATTGCGTGTCGTTCAGGCTCGTCCCGAATTGCGCAAGCAACTCTGGGACAATGTCGCCACGCTTTACGACGGCCTGAAGGCGCAGGGTTTCAAGCTCGGGCCCGAGCATGGTCCGGTGGTCGGCGTGCACCTGCCCGACCGCATGGCGGCGGTTGGCTTCTGGCGCGCCATGCTCGATGCCGGCATCTACGTCAACGTCGCCGTGCCGCCGGCTACGCCCAACGGCGTATCGCTGCTGCGGTGTTCGGTCTGCGCCGCCCATACGCCGCAACAACTCGAACACATGATCGAGGTCATGACCGGTATCGGCCGGCAACTTGGCATCCTGTCCGGCGCACCCCGCCTGCGGGTCGTTGCCGGCAACGGCTAGCAGCGGTTCCGGCCTCGCTTGACCGCCCGGGCCGGGCGGTGGATCAACCTTGCATGTTCACGCTGGCGCATCTTTCCGATCCGCATCTGCCGATGCCTATGGCACGTCCCCTCGAACTTATCGGCAAGCGCGTGACCGGCTACCTCAACTGGCGGCGGCACCGGGTTCACCTGCACATGCCGGAAGCGCTCGCCGGTGTTGTGGCCGACATCAAGATGCAGAATCCCGATCACATCGCGCTGACCGGGGATCTGGTGAACATCTCGCTGCCGGCGGAATTCCGTCGTGCCGCCGACTGGCTGGCGGCGTTCGATCGGCCCGATCGGATCACCGTCGTTCCCGGCAATCACGACGTCTACGTGCCGATGGACTGGCACGCGAGCCTCGGCCTTTGGGGTGCCTATCTGGCGGGCGACGGCGCGCCGCCGGCTGAAGGCTTCGAGGTTTTCCCGACGGTACGCCGGCGCGGGCCGGTGGCACTGGTTGGCCTGTCGACAGGTGTTCCGAAGCCGCCGCTGCTGGCCACCGGCACTCTCGGTGAGGCGCAGATTGTGCAAACCGAGCAGAGACTGACGGAACTGGGGCGCGAGGGGCTGTGCCGTGTCGTGCTGATCCATCACCCGCCACTGGTCACGGAACCGCGCTTCAAGCGGTTGACCGACGCGCCGGCCTTCCAGGCAATGATTCGCCGGGCCGGCTGCGAACTCATCCTGCATGGCCACAATCACAGGAGTGAGGTGGCGCGGATCGGCGGGCCCGATGGTCCGGTGCCGGTGATCGGCGTTACGTCGGCTTCGGCGGCGCCCGGCAGCAAGTATGGACGTGCGCGCTATCATCTGGTCCACGTCGAACGCGATGCGAAGGGGTGGCACCTGGGCATCGACATCCGCGCACTGTGTGCCGATGGTGCCGGATGCGAACTCGATGGCCGCTTGGTGTTCCGAAGTGCCGGTTCCGGCGGGGCAAGTTGAGGCAGACATGGCATCTTCCGATCTCGTCGTTTCACCCGTCGCCACCAAGGCAGACCTCAAGGAGTTCATCCGGCTGCCCCGACGGCTCTATGCCGGCCACAAGGGCTGGGTGGCGCCGCTCAACGTCGAGCGCCAGGAGGCTTTCTCTCCCAAAAAGAATCCCTTGTTCAAGCATGCCGAAGTGCAGTTCTTTCTGGCGCGCCGGGCCGGCCGGGTGGTCGGTCGCATCTCCGCGCAGGTCGATCGCGCCTACCTTGAGCAGTACGCCGACAGTACCGGTCAGTTCGGATGCCTGGTGGCCGAGGACGATCCCGCGATCTTCGCCGCCTTGTTCGCCGTCGCCGAGGTGTGGCTGAAAGCCAGAGGAATGGTGCGGGTGACCGGTCCGTTCAGCCTGTCGATCAACGAGGAAGTGGGACTTCTGGTTGATGGCTTCGATAGCCGTCCAGTGTTGATGGTGCCGTACGACCCACCCTACGCCGGCGCGCGGGTAGAGGCTTGCGGTTACGTCAAGGCCAAGGATCTCTTCTCCTACGATTACGACGTCCAGAACGCGCCGGAGACCATCGGCCGTAAATTGCTCGACCGCGCCGGCCTTGCCGGGCGGGTGAAAGTCCGCACTGCCAACATGAAGATGCTTGACGCCGAGGTTCGTACTCTGGTCGGCATATTCAACGACGCCTGGAGCGACAACTGGGGCTACGTGCCCTTCACCCAGGCTGAAATCGATCATGCCTCCAAGGCGTTGCGTCCGGTGATCGTGCCTGATCTCGCCGTGTTCGTGGATGTCGACGACGAGACGGTCGCCTTCATCCTGGCCCTCACCAACCTTTCCGAGGCGACCGTCGATTTCGATGGCATGCTCACGCCCTGGAACTTGGTGAAGCTTCTGTTCCGGCTCAAGATCACCGGTGTTCGCAG
>CALDNT010000211.1 GCA_937915145.1 uncultured Reyranella sp. | reverse complement strand
AGCGGCGAGGCCCTGCTGAACGCACAGGCCGACGCTCCCGAGCCGCTGCCGGGAAATCTGCTCGATATCGGCGAAATCGTCGCGGAACAGCTGTCCTTGGTGGCCGAGCCGTATCCGAGGCGGCCAGGCGTGAAGCTGGATGACGTCCTTCCCAAGCCGCCTGGCGGGGCGAGGCGGGGGGCACCCGGGCAGCAGCGCCATCCTTTCGCAGATCTGGCGGCGCTCAGAGACAAGCCGCGTCGTGGACGCTAAAGTGTTGCAGTGGTGGAACGTTTTGGCTAGAGAAGGCCGCCCGCCGCGCCGTTAGAGCGCGGCTCAGCTATTTGGGGCTGGCGTTGGCGCCGCCCCATCGTGGAGATCGTAATGGCAGTTCCCAAGAAGAAAATTTCAAAATCCCGCCGCAACATGCGTCGGTCTCACCACGCACTGCCGACGATGGCATATGTCGAGTGCAAGAATTGCGGCGAACTGAAGCGGCCACACATGGTTTGCTCGCATTGCGGTTATTACCGCGAGGATATGGCTGTCCTGGCCGACACAGCGTCGGCCGAGAAGTAGGCCGCAGCGCATCCCCGGCGATGCGCTGGCATCCGACAGGCGGAGCGTCGCAGTGAGTACGGGAAAAAAAATTGTTCTGGCACTCGACGGCATGGGGGGCGATCACGCGCCCGAAGTCGTCGTGGACGGAGCCAACATCGCCCGCGAACGCTACCCAGCCGCGTCGTTTCTCCTGTTTGGTGATCCGGCCCGCCTCAAACCGCTGGTCGACCGGCGCAAGGGCCTTGCCCAGGTTCTCGAGATCGTTCCGGCCGAGGATGTGGTTACCGCCGACGACAAGCCGTCCTTTGCTTTGCGTCGACGCCGGCAGTCAAGCATGTGGCTGGCGGTGGACGCCGCCGCCCAGGGCCGGGCCGATACCGTGGTGTCGGCCGGCAATACCGGTGCCCTGCTTGCCATCTCGATGGTGGCCATGCGCATGCTCGAAGGCGCGCACCGGCCGGCTCTGGCCTCGTTCCTGCCGACCAGCCGTGGCGAGACGGTAATGCTCGACCTCGGAGCCAACCTCGAATGCGACGCCGAAAATCTGGCCGAGTTCGCCGTCATGGGAAGCGTATTCGCCCAAGTCCTGCTCGGCCTCAGCGAGCCGACGGTAGGCCTGCTGAATGTCGGCTCCGAGGAGTTGAAGGGACACGAGGAACTGCGGCAGGCGGCGATGTTGTTGCGCCGCGAAGGCTCGCCGGTCTCCTTCCATGGCTTTGTCGAAGGCAACGACATCGGCGCCGGCAAGGTGGACGTCGTCGTGACAGACGGTTTCACCGGCAACGTGGCGCTCAAGACCATCGAAGGCACCGCGAAGCTCTACACCAGTTTCGTGCGCGATGCTTTCAGGACCTCGACTTTCGCCAAGATCGGCTATCTCTTCGCCTCGGGCGCCTGGGTCAAGCTGAGTAAGCGTGTCGACCCCAGGCGCCGCAACGGCGGCGTGTTTCTGGGGCTGAACGGCGTCTGTGTGAAGAGTCACGGCGGCGCCGACGCCTTGGGTTTCGCCTATGCCATCGGCGTGGCGATCGACATGGTCCGCTATGAATACAAGAACAAGCTCGTCGAAGGGCTTGCCAAACTGCATCAGGTTGCCGCGACGGACGAAGCGACCGCATTGCAGGCAACCGGGGGCGCTGCGTGATCCGTTCGGTCGTTCAGGGGTGTGGCGCCTATCTGCCGGAGCGTGTCGTCACCAACGCCGACCTCGCCAAGAAGATGGATACCTCGGACGAGTGGATCCAGCAGCGGACCGGCATTCGCCAGCGCCATATTGCGGCCGACGGTGAATTCACGTCGCATCTGGCGCTCAAGGCCTCGGAGCAGGCGCTGACCCATGCCGGAATCAAGGCATCCGATCTCGATCTCATCGTCCTGGCAACGGCGACGCCCGACGAGACCTTTCCGGCCACGGCGACGCGGGTTCAGGCCGAACTCGGCATGACCAGGGGCGCTGCCTTCGACGTCCAGGCGGTTTGTGCCGGTTTCGTCTATGGGCTTTCGGTTGCTGACAGCCTGATCAAGAACGGCCTCGCCTCGACGGCGCTGGTGATCGGCGCCGAGACGTTTTCGCGCATTCTCGATTGGGAAGATCGTGGCACTTGCGTGCTGTTCGGCGATGGCGCCGGGGCTGTTGTCCTGCGCGCCGAAGAAGGCATGGGGACCTCGGCCGATCGTGGCGTGCTCGCCAACGCGCTGCACTCCGATGGCCGTCAGCACGACATCCTCTATGTCGACGGCGGCCCGTCCTCGACCCGGACCACCGGCCTGCTGCGCATGGAAGGCAAGGAAGTCTTCAAGCACGCGGTCGTCAATATGGCGGCCGTGGTCGGCGAGGTCTTGGCCAAGGCTGGCTTCGAGACGGGGGATATCGACTGGCTGGTGCCGCATCAGGCGAACAAGCGCATCATCGACGGGACCGGTCGCAAGCTAGGCCTGCCTCCGGAGCGGGTGGTAGTTACGGTCGACCGCCACGCCAACACCTCGGCCGCATCGATTCCGCTCGCCCTCGACGTGGCCGTGAAGGACGGCCGTATCAAGAAGGGCGATTTGCTCCTGCTCGAAGGCATTGGCGGCGGCCTGGCCTGGGGAGCCTCGCTGGTTCGCTGGTAGTGGTGCCGGTCGTTGCAAATGACACAAAGTTATTCGCAACGGAACGTGAACAGATGGCGATTCAAGTCCAGCCCCTATCCCACTGATATTGACCGCTTTCCCACCTTAGAGTAAGGATTAAGTGGGGGAAGGAAGGGTACCGGAATGGAAGGCCGGACTGTCACGCGTGCCGATCTGAGCGAGTCGGTGTTCCAGGAAGTGGGACTGTCTCGCAATGAATCCAGCGATCTCGTGGAGACGATTCTCTCCGAAGTCGTGGAGGCACTGGCACGTGGCGAGTCGGTGAAGATCTCGTCTTTCGGGAGCTTCACGGTTCGCGACAAAGGCCAGCGTATTGGCCGCAATCCGAAGACGGGGCAGGAAGTACCGATTCTGCCGCGGCGGGTACTCGTCTTTCGAGCGTCGAACGTCCTTAAAACTATGATCAATGGGGCGCCCGGCGAGGACTGACGACTACGAGGCTGAGGACTAAAGGGGTAGTTGGGGAAACGTGGGGGTTTTGTCATGGCCGTATCGGTTCAGACCGTCGAAAGGCGGGTTGAAAAGTCGGCGCAGGCCTTTCGCACGATTAGCGAGGTCGCGACCGAATTGGATGTGCCGCAGCACGTGCTGCGGTTCTGGGAAAGCAAGTTCAGCCAGGTAAGGCCACTCAAGCGGGGCGGCGGCCGGCGGTACTACCGGCCGGAGGATATCGACCTCCTGCGCCGCATTCGCGCTCTACTCTACGACGACGGCTACACCATCAAAGGGGTGCAGCGCCTGCTGAAGGAGAGCCGCGGCCGCTTGCCGCAACAGCAGCGCCTCGACCTGGCGGCGGAGAGTGCCCTCGAAAGCCTGCGAATCGTGTCGGCCCGGGCCGAAGCGCTGACCGGCGGAGCACGCCAGCCCTTGCCACGGACCGGCCCGCAACCGTCGACCACGACGCCGCGCGCGACGATGCTGGATCTTCATAAACGCCGGGAAATTGAAACGGTGCTCGAAGACCTCGAGCAGGCGCTGACGCAGTTGCGCAGCACGCTCAAGGTACACAACTAGACGATGCCTGGATTGCCGCCGGGGGGCGGTAGTCCAAGCATGCTTGCCGCGACATGAGGTGAATGCAGGGACATCCTGCGACCGCTTGATGTTTAAGGTTTTTTCGGCATCGTCAGAGGGGGACGCCGCCGTGCTTGCCAGCCGTACTTTGACGCACCAGCAGGTGCGTGCGCTCGATGCGCTTTCTTTCAATGACAATGAGCTGGAAGGCGAACTTCCGACGCTCAAAGAGTTGCTTTACCTGCGCCGCGGTCTTGTTCAACCCGGCGGGAAGCTGCCGCTGTTTGACCTCGACGGCCAAGACGTCGATGCAGCCGTTGTACGGCACTGCGTCGAGCGCGGCTGGGCTGTGCCCTGGTTCAATAACCCGCTGAAACCAGATTGGCTGGTTTGCAAACTCACCGAAGCCGGACGTAAGGCAGCCCTCGCGCCTTAGGTCCGCCGGCGATCATCGCCGGATTAATTGGTCGGGACGACAGGATTTGAACCTGCGACCCCCTGTCCCCCAGACAGGTGCGCTACCAGGCTGCGCTACGCCCCGACCGATTGCCGCGGCATGCGCCGCGGCACGGGGGCTTTAGCGCGAATGACAGCGATGCCGCAAGCCGGCTTGTGCCGCCCCGGAGCCGGGCCGATACAGGATGCCATGAAATCCCCCGATCCCGGCCGGCGCGTCCTGCTGTATTCCTCGATTGGCCATGCGCTGATGCACCTGATGACGGCGTTCTACGCCGTCATCGTGCTGACGCTTGCCATCACCTGGGAGCTGCCGGCCGCGGATCTGCTGCGGCTCTATGCACCCGCCAGCATCCTGCTGGGCGTCATGTCGCTGCCGGCAGGCTGGGCTTCGGACCGCTTCGGCGCTCCCGCCATGATGGTGGTGATGTTCGCGGGCCTCGGCCTGTCGTCGATCGCCTGCGGACTGGTGCCGACCGGCGACACTTTCGCTCTGTCGCTGACACTCTGCGGTATCGGCGCGTTCGGCGCGATCTACCATTCCGTCGGCATCGGTTGGGTCATCCGTACGGCCAAAGCGCAGGGACACGCCATGGGCGTGAACGGCCTGTGGGGCAGCGCCGGCCTCGCCCTCTATGGCGTCGTGCCCGGCGTGCTGATCACGCTCGTCTCCTGGCGGGCGGCCTTCATCGTGCCGGGTATCGTCTGCCTTGCGGTTGGCGCGGTGCTCCTGTTCGAGATCAGGCGCGGACGTGTCGGCGACCGGCCGATGCCTGAGACACCCGGCAGCCAGGTCGGCCGCGGCAATTTCTGGCGGGTCTTCTCCGTGCTCTCGGTGACCATGGCGCTCGAGGGCATAATATGGGCGGCGGTGATGTATGGTGCCGCCCTTGTGTTCCAGTCGCGCCTCGGCGATCAGATCGCCTGGCTGCGCGAGGGTCTCGCCTCGTGGGGCGTCGTCACGCAGGCCGTGCTGTGGGTCGGTCTGGCAACCTCGATGATCTACACGGTTTCCGGCGTGGCGCAGTATGTGATGGGCCGGCGCGTCATCGATCGCTATCCGCTGAAGGCGATCTATGTCGTCGCTTCGGCGCTTCAGGTAGGTGCCATGCTGGCGCTGGCCATGGGCAACGGCTACGTGGCGTTGGCCGGGGCGATCGCCTCGGCGGTGCTGAGTTCCGCCGCCGGCCCGGTCGAGAACATCCTGATCGCGCGCTACACACCGAGCCGCTATCACGGTCTGGGCTTTGGCGCGAAGTTCGTCGTGGCACTCGGCGCCAGCCCGTTCGCGATCCTGGCCATCGCCTGGGTACGCGAAAGCACCGGCAGTCTCGAACTGCTGTTTCTCGGCCTTGCCGCCACTTCGGTCGTGATCACGCTGGTGGCGCTGCTGTTGCCGGGCAGCGACCGCGGACAGCCGGAGCGCTTGGCCGGCCGACCCGCCGGAGGGGCCCAGCCGGTCCCGGCCGAGTAGCCCCGCCGGCTACTTGGTCGAACGTGCGGCTTTGTAGGCTGGCCGGGCCAGGCAGCGATCGAGCCAGGCCGAGACGTCGGGGAACGGCGCAAAGTCATACTTGATCGGCTTGGCCCAGCTGCAGATCGACGCGAGATTGAGATCGGCCACGGTGAAGCTCGAGCCGAGCAGATACTCGCGGCCCTGCAAGGCGCCATTCAACACGCCGAACGGCTTGGGCAGCGCCGCCAGCGCCTCGGCCACAGCCTCGGGCTTGCGCTTGTCGGGCGCCGTCATGAACATATCGATCAGCACCGTGAGGAGGGGCTTCTCGACCTCGGTCATGCCCCAGAAGCTCCACTGGTGGCAGAGCGCCTGGTCCTCGAGGCTCGCCGGCAGGAAGCCGGCCTTGCCGTGCTTGGCGGCGAGATAAAGGTTGATCGCCATCGATTCGAACAGCTTGAAGTCGCCGTCGACGAGGGCGGGAACCTTGCCGTTGGGATTGACCTTGAGATAATCGGCGCTCTTGAGGTCCTTCATCTCGACCGCAACGTGCTCGAACGGAATGCTGAGTTCGTGCACGATCCATAGCGCACGCGCGGCGCGCGAGGCGGCGGGGCCGTAAATCTTGATCGTCACCGTGAAATCCCCCCGTAAGTCTTGTCCGGCACAAACGATAGTCCGGCCTGTCATCGCGGTCTAACGCTCTATTCCGCAAATCCGTATTCATAACCGACATAGCCGTGCGGATGGCCGAACCGCTCGGTCATCACCGCGGCGAGATCCTCTGTCGGGGCGGCGATCCAGCCGCCGGACCGTACCGCATAGCGCTTCGCCGCCGCGGCCGCCTTCGGTTCGGCACCCTGCTGCAAGGCACGCGCCGCCCCCATGATCAGCTTGCGAAATTCGACGATGCCGAGATCGGTCGGCCCGAGATGTTCCCTGGTGCGGTCCTGGATCGGACCCTGGCTGTCCTGGATAGCCGAGTCCTGCTCGGAGACGCCGGTGATGCCGGTGAAGCTCGTGTGCTTTTGCTCGGCGCGATCGATCAGGTAGTCGTTCTTCATGTTGCGCAGCGGGACGTAGTCGTCGCCGACCTCGGAATGCACGCCGAAGCCGCCGTCGAACTGAGTGCGCTCGGAGTTGGTGAAGGCACGGTCGGGCCGCCAGCTGTAGGTATAGATCCAGCACTCGGTATCGCTCACCGGCACCCAGGCCTGGCCGTAGTAGACCTCGCCCGGCATGGCGGCAGGGGCGAAGGCATGGTTGGGCATCAGGAACTGGGCGATGCGCCAATAAAGCTCCGCCCCGTCGGTCTTGCGGGCGCCGCCGATCACCAGCCCGGCGTCGTGGCCGATGATGCTGAACCTGGGCCGCGGATCGTTGCGCACCCAGCGCACGCGGTCGTCGCGCTTGGACTGGTCGCCGAGCGCCGCCGACTTGGCATAGATGGCGAGTGCCTCTTTCTCGTCCTTGGTCAGCACGGCATGCAGGAACGAGAAGTGCGCGGTGTCGATGCCGCCTTCGAGGCTCTGCACCCAGTTGCAGTCTTGCCACTTTTTCGAGACGTAGCGCTGCGACGTCGGCACCAACCCCATCTCGAGCTGCGGCAGTTCCGGCATCTTGTCGCGCGGGCCCATGTAGACCCAGATCATGTCGCCCCATTCGCGCGTCGGGTAGGCCAGCAGCTTGATCGTGTCCTTGTAGGTCGACTCCGGCGGCGAGGTCGGCAGGTCGACGCAATTGCCGTCGGTGTCGAACTTCCAGCCGTGGAAGGCGCAGCGCAGGCCGCACTCCTCGTTGCGGCCGTAATAGAGATTGGCGCCGCGATGCGGGCAGTGCGGCTCGACGATGCCGACCTTTCCGTCGGTGGCACGGAACGCCAGGAGATCCTCGCCAAGCAGCTTGATCTTCTTCGGCGGCCCGTCGCGCTCCGGCAATTCCTCCGACAGCAGTGCCGGCATCCAGAAGCGGCGCAGCAACTCGCCCATCGGCGTGCCGGGACCGCTGCGGGTCAGGAATTCATTGTCGGCCTGGCTCAGCATCAATCACCCAATCCATATTGGTCGCCAATATAACCGTGCGGATGGCCGAACCTTTCGGTCATCACCGTGGCGAGGTTCTTCTCCGGCGCGGCAACCCAGCCGCCGGAGCGCACTGCATAGCGCGACGCGAGCCCAGGCTGGCGCGGCGACTCACCCGAAGCAAGCCGGCGCGCCGTGGCCATCATCAGTTTGCGGAATTCGACGATGCCGATGTCGGTCGGCCCGAGATGTTCCCTGATGCGATCCTGGATCGGACCCTGGCTGTCCTGAATGGCGGCATCCTGTTCCGAGACGCCGGTGATGCCGGTGAAATTCTCATTCATCTGGACCTCGCGGTCGCGCAGGTAATCGTTCTGCCTGTTGCGCAGCGGCACGTAGTTTTCGTCGACCTCCGAGTGCACGTTGAAGCCGCCACGATACTTGGCGCGTTCGGAATTGCTGAACGGCCGCTCCGGCTGCCAGCAGTAGGAGTAGATCCAGCAGGTCACGTCATCGACCGGTACCCACGACTGCCCGTAGTAGATCTCGCCGGGGAAGGCGGCGGGCGTATAGGCGTGATTGGGCATCAGGAACTGCGCGATGCGCCAGTAGAGGTCGCGCCCGTCGGTCTTGCGGCCGCCGCCGATCACCAGGCCGGTGTCGTGGCCCAGCACCTGGAAGCGCGGGCGCGGATCGTTCTGCACCCAGCGCACGCGATCGTCGGGTTTGGCCTGGTCGCCCAGCGCGGCGTTGGCCATCGCCTTGCGCGCGGCGTCTTCGCCGGTCGCCAGTACCTTGTGCAGGAAGGAGAAGTGCGACGTGTCGATCGCGCCCTCCAGGCTTTGTACCCAGTTGCAGTCCTGCCGCTTCTTGGTGACGAAGCGGGAGGCGGCGGGCACCAGTCCCATCTCGAGCTGGGGCAGCTCGGGCATCTTGTCGCGCGGGCCCATGTAGACCCAGATCATGTCGCCCCATTCGCGCGTCGGGTAGGCCAGCAGCTTGATCGTGTCCTTGTAGGTCGACTCCGGCGGCGAGGTCGGCAGGTCGACGCAATTGCCGTCGGTGTCGAACTTCCAGCCGTGGAAGGCGCAGCGCAGGCCGCACTCCTCGTTGCGGCCGTAATAGAGATTGGCGCCGCGATGCGGGCAGTGCGGCTCGACGATGCCGACCTTTCCGTCGGTGGCGCGGAAGGCCAGGAGATCCTCGCCAAGGAGCTTGATCTTCTTCGGCGGCCCGTCGCGTTCAGGCAGTTCCTCCGACAACAGTGCCGGCATCCAGAAGCGGCGCAGCAACGCGCCCATCGGCGTGCCAGGGCCGCTGCGGGTCAGGAATTCGTTGTCGGCTGTGCTCAACATTATGCCGTTGCCTTTGTGAGGGCCTGGTCGAGATCGGCGATGATGTCTTCCACCGTCTCGATGCCGATCGACAGTCGCAGAACGTCAGGGCCGGCGCCGGCAGCGACGCGTTGCTCGTCGGAGAGCTGACGGTGCGTGGTCGAGGCGGGATGGATGATCAGGCTCTTGGCGTCGCCGATATTGGCGAGGTGCGAGAACAGTTCGACACTGTCGACCACTTTCACACCGACGTCGTAGCCGCCTTTGACGCCGAAGGTGAAGACCGAGCCGGCCCCCTTGGGCAGGTACTTCTTCGCGAGCTTGTTGTATTTGTTCGAAGGCAGGCCGGCATAATTGACCCAGGCCACCGCCGGATGCTTTTCGAGATGCTGCGCGACCTCGGCCGCATTGGCGCAGTGGCGTTCCATGCGCAATCCCAGTGTCTCGATGCCGAGCATGGTGAGCCACGCGTTGAACGGAGCTTGGGAAGGACCGAGATCGCGCAAGCCTACGGCGTGGCTGTGGAAGGTGTAGGCCATGTCGCCGAAGGTCTCGTGGAAATTGAGGCCGTGGTAGGCGGGCTCGGGGCCGGCGAGGCTGGGGAACTTGCCGCCGCGGGACCAGTCGAATTTGCCGGAATCGACGACCGCGCCGCCCATCGAAGTGCCGGTGCCGCTCAGGAACTTGGTGGTGGAATGCACGATCAGCGTGGCGCCGTAGTCGATCGGCCTGCAGAGGTAGGGCGTGGCCAGCGTATTGTCGACCAGCAGCGGCACGCCTGAAGCCTCGGCGATGCGGGCGATCGCCTCGATGTCGCTCACCACGCCGCCGGGATTGGCCAGGCTCTCGATGAAGAACGCCTTGGTGTTCTCCGTGACCGCGCGCTTGAAGTTCTCCGGCTCGTCGGCATCGACAATTTCGGCTTTCCAGCCGAACTTGGGATAGGTGTTCTTCATCTGCTGCAGCGATCCGCCATAGAGGCGGGAAGAGGCCACGATCTCCGCGCCGGGTGCCATCAGCGGAAACAGGCCGAGCACTTGCGCGGCGTGCCCGGATGAAGCGACGGTGCAGCCGCGGCCGCCTTCCAGGGTGGCGATGCGGGCTTCCAGCGCGGCATTGGTCGGGTTGGTCAGACGCGAATAGATGAAGCCCACGGTCTGGAGATTGAACAGCGCCGCGGCATGGTCGGCGTCTTCGAAGACATAGGCCGTGGTCTGGTAGATCGGCTGTGCCCGCGCGCCGGTGGCGGGATCGGGGGCGGCGCCGGCATGGACCGACAGGGTTTCGAAGCCGAATGTCTTGTCGCTCACGGGGACTCTCCACAATGTCCGGCACAGTGGCGGATATGAAGGGAACTCAAGATGTGGCCGTCAGGCTGGCATCAAATGGTTGCCAAGTCATTGACGTCGCGAACCTTTTTGCCGCCTGGAAGAATGCCGCACTGTCCGCCGAAAGCGGACAGTGCGGGGATCGACTTCGGCATTTTGCTGCCGTCGGTTCCGCAGGCGTGGCGCGGGTGCAGAAAAGGGCGGCAGGAATCCATAGGTAACTTCCTATCATCCAGGTGCCGAAGCGTCAAGCGACCAGCCGCGCCTACGATCGGGAAAACACCACGCACGCCGGACTGCCGACCTTGACCCGGACCGGGCTGGGGGCGAGCCGGCCGTCGCGGCCGACCTTGTAGGTGACGATCGTGTTGCCGCCCTGGTTGGCGACATAGAGGAAGCGCTCGGCCGGATCGAAAGCAAAAAAGCGCGGGACCGCGCCTTTGGTCGGCACCCACTGTTTGGGCGTCAGCGTTCCCTTGGCGGGGTCGATAGTGAAGACGCCGATACTGTCGTGGCCGCGGTTGGAGACGTAGACGTTGCGGCCGCCGCGATCGACCCAGATTTCCGCGCCGGTGCTGTAGCCGGTGAACTCCGATGGCGTGGACGGCACGGTCTGCAGCGGCGTCAGCGTGCTGCTGCTGCGGTCCTGGCGGTAGGTCGTGATCGTCGAGTCGAGTTCGTTGATGACGTAGGCCAAAGCCTTGCGCGGGTGGAAATCGATGTGGCGAGGGCCGGCTCCAGGTCGTGCGGCGACTTCGCTGACTCGCACCAGGACGCGGCGCCTGGTGTCGAGGCGGTAGGCAATCACGCTGTCGGCACCCTTGGTCGGCACGTAGAAAAAGCGGCCCTGGCGATCGAGTGGATTGTGATGCGGCCGCACGTTCTTCTGTTCGGTGCGGTGCGGCCCCAGCGTTCCCTTGACCGCGGTGAGGGTGGAATAGGGACCGAGGGTGCCGTCGGCGTTGACCGCCAACACGGCCGCCGAATCGGATCCGTAGTTCGTGACCGCGAGAAAGCGCCCGCTGGCATCGAAGGCAAGGTGGATCGGATTGTAGCCACCGGTCGGCTGCCGGTTGAGCAGGCCGAGATGTCCCGTGCGCAGATCTACGCTGAAGGCCGTGGCCTCGCTGCGGTCGCCATGCACCGTGTAGAGATACTGGCCCGATGCGTCGAGGGCGAGGAAAGATGGATTCTCCAATCCGCCGACATGCTGGACGTGGGTGAAGGCGCCGCTGCGGCGGTCGACCTTGTAGACGTTGATACCGTTGCCATGGCCGCCGCGCTCGGGCGTGGTGTAGGAGCCGACGTAGGCGAAATGCGGCGACGTGCGTGTGCTCTTTTTCATGCGTCGACTGTGGCCTCGGCACGAGGCGGAGGCAATTGTTTTGGCGGCGGATGCTACCGGGGCCGGCTCGATGCTTCAGAGATGCATCCGAGGGGCTGGTCAAGACAGCCGGAGCTTGCAAGAATTGGTGGTCATTCGCGGCGGCGGCCGGGGAGCAGCCGCATGATCGGGGGGGCGACATGGCTGCCAACGACAGCGTTTTCGAGATTGGCCTTGCGATGGCCGGCGCGATATCGGCCGGCGCCTATTCTGCAGGCGTCACGGACTTCCTCTTCCAGGCGCTCGAGGAATGGGAGCGGCTAAAACGCGAAAAGCCGGACACCGTCCCCAATCATTCCGTATGTATTCGCGCCGCTGCCGGGGCTTCGGCCGGCTCGATCACCGCTGCTTTGGCGGCGGTCGCGATTGCAGGTGGCTTGCAGAAGGAGGCATTCGCAGTACCCCAGGCAGGCCGGCAACGATATCGGTGCGTGTTGCCCGCTCTTTATACCGCGTGGGTGACGATGCCGGATATGGCCTCGCCGGAGGGAGCGCCTGACTTGCTGTCGAACTCCGATCTGGAGGACGGCGACCCGCCGCGGTCACTCCTGAATGCACAGGTGCTCGAGTCCCTTACGGAGATGGCGTTGCGGCTACCCGGTCCACAGGGCGAGGCGCCGGCTCCACCGGCGTATGGCGGCGACGGACTGCCGTACCTCGCCAAGCGCCTGCATCTCTATCTGACACTCTCGAACATGCGCGGCGTGCCTTACAGGGTCGACTTCAAGGGCGATGGAACGAGTTCGGGTCACTACATGATGAGTCACGGAGATCGCGCGCACTATGTGATCGAGAATATCGGGACGCATGAGGGCGAGAACAGCTGGCTGTCGAGCGACCCGAAAATTTCGCTCAGAATCGACACCGCCCCTCAAGGTGGGGGCGAGCTTGATCCTGCGTGGCGAGCATACGGACTGACGGCTCTCGCGTCGGCGGCTTTTCCGGTTGGTCTCGCGGCGCGTCCCATAGCGAGTTCGACTGGGATGTACGAGAAGCGCTCGTGGCCTGGCCCGCAGACAACGGGGGAGGGATTTTCGCCGAGCTGGCCGTCCGACTGGGGCGCCAATCGAGAGTTCGGCTTCATGAGCGTCGATGGTGGTCTGATCGACAATGAGCCGTTTGAGTATGCTCGCCGCGCCATTATGCCGAAAGGACGGGAGAGCAATGACCGGAGCGCCGCCACCGCCCCGGGCGCGGTCCTGCTGGTCGATCCGTTTCCGGAACCACCGGACTTTTCGGCGGAGGACGAACTGGACGCATCAATCGTCCAGGTTGCGCGCTCTCTGTTGCCCATGTTGAAGAACCAGGTCCGCTTCAAGCCCGACGAACTGGCCGCTGTACTGGACAAGGAATGCTCTAGTCGGTGGATGATTGCGCCGTCCCGGCAGAAGGCAGTCGGCGATGCCGGGGAACGCTACGCCATCGCCACCGGCGTATTGGGCGGCTTCGGCGGATTCCTGGATGAATCCTTTCGGGCGCACGACTACCAGCTCGGGCGGCGCAACTGTCAGCGCTTCTTGCAGAAGGTCTTCGTCGTCGCGGATGACAATCCCATCGTCTGTGACATGCGTACGGAGGAAGGCAACCAGACGAAGACGCTCAAGTGGCCGCAAGCCGCGTTCGACAATCCGGATTTTCGTGAGCTCAAGGACGACGGGAAGTACTATTGCCCGGTAATCCCGGTGGTCGGCGATGCGGTGCCGGAAGTCGCCCTGCCAACATGGCCGCGCATCGACGCGGCCCGCCTATCGGAACTCGAAGGGCGCATCGCGGCCCGCGCCGACTACGTCGTTCCCAAGCTGATTGCCAGCACGAGCATGTCTTCGTGGAAGCGTTGGGCCTTGCGGTTGCTGTGGAGTACGGCTGCCAAGGGGCCGTTCATGGATTTCGTACATGCGTCCATCGAATCCGACCTGATCCGCCGCGACCAGTTGGCGGACTGGTCGTCGCTCGGTGAAAGCGCCCGCCTGGTGTTGGCGGAATTGACGGCGCCTGGGTTCGATTATCGCACCGTCAACGGTGCGAAAGGCATTTGCCGGGCAACCCACATGAACGAGGCCGAGGTGCGAAGCGCTTTGGGCCAGCTTCGCAATGCGCACCGAGATCTTGTCTGGTCGGGCCAGGTTGGCAACCAGGAGTGCTGGACGCTGATGAAGCACAGGCCCGGCTGGCTCGCGCGAAACAATCCGCTCGGCGGCGAACCGAGTATTGGGTGACGCCATGCTTCTGTCGATCGCAGCCGCGGCCCTGGCACTTGTCATCGTTTTCCTGGTCGTAAGTCTGCTATGCACCACAGCTCAGGAGTTCATTGCGGGTTTCTTCTCGATGCGAGCCAGGACGCTCGAAGTCACATTGGCGAAGATGCTCGACGATCCGAACCGGAGCCGACTGATGGGCCGGCTTTACGATCATCCGCTGATCAAGAGCCTTTCGCCGTCGGGGCGAGCGCCGTCGTACATTCCGTCGGAGCAGTTCGCCCTTGCCATACACGACATGCTCTCGCGGGGGCGTGCGTTGCAGGTCGGCCATGTGCAGCCGGTCTTCAGGATCCTGATGCGGGAGGTGGATGGCGACGAAGTCGAATTCAAGAAGGCCGTTGCCAAGTGGTTCGATGCGGGCATGGAGCGGGCCGGGGGCTGGTACAAACGACAGACCCAGCGGATCGTTCTTGCCCTCGGCCTGGTCATTGCCGTCGCCTTCAATATCGACGCCATACGCATTGCGGATACAGTGGCCCGCCTGCCGCCGACGTCGCATATCGCCGTCATCGACGAAGCCACCAGAATCGGAAGCCAGTCGGATAAGTCAGCTGCCGGCCTGAAGACGTTGGACCAGCTCGGCATTCCGTTTGGCTGGTCGAAGGACTACCGGGTCGCCCCGGCCGGTTCGCACCGGTGGTCCTGGGAATGGAGTGTTTCCTGGCTTGCCGCCTTGTTCGGGTGGACGATGACCGCGCTCGCTGCGTCGCTCGGTTCGCAGTTCTGGTTCGATCTTCTTATGCGCTTCGTCAATATCCGCGCCGCCGGCGTCAAACCGAGTGACAAGTAGCAATACCGGGCCCGGTCAGCACGGTCAGTTCGACAATACGGCGCGCAGCCCGGGTCCACGATCCTCGAGCCTGACCGACAGTCCGTGCAGGCCGGCAATCGCCTTGACGAGGGCGAGGCCGAGACCGCTGCCGGCGGTCGAGCGGCTGCGGTCGAGGCGATAGAAGCGGTCGAATACCTTGTCGCGGTCGGCCTCGGGAATTCCCGGCCCGTCGTCGGCGACTTCGATGTCGAAGCTGGCGCCGCGCTTGCGCAATCCGAGCGTCACGGTGGTGCCGGCGGGCGTATGGTGCAGCGCATTCTCGACCAGGTTCGAGATCAACTGGGCGAGCAGCTGGCGGTCGCCGGTCAGCGATACGCCGTCCTCGACGTCGAGCAGAAGCTTGTGCTGGGAATCCTCGGCCGACGGCTGGTAGGCCTCGCCGATGCTTTGGGCGAGGGCTGAAAGGTCGAGCGCGGTGAAGCCGCGCCGTTGAGCGCCGGCTTCGACCTGGGCGATGCGCAGCAGCGCGGAAAAGGTATCGAGCAGGCCGTCGGCCTCGACAATGGCCGCCTCGGTCGCCGCGTCGAAGTCGGCGGCCGTCTTCGCCCGGTCACGTGCGTTCTCGAGATGCTGCCGCAGGCGACCGAGCGGTGTGCGCAGGTCATGGGCGATGTCACTGGAAACCTGGCGCAGTCCATCCATGAGCTGCTGGATGCGCGCCAGCATATCGTTGAGGCTGGTGACGAGCTGGTCGAATTCGTCGTGAGTGCCGCGCATTGGAATGCGCGCCGAGAGGTCGCCTTCCATGATCGCACGGCTGGTACGTGTGATGGTGTCGATACGCCGCAGGAAGGTGCTGCCGAGCCAGACACCGCCGACGATCGCCAGCAGGACCGTGAGGCCGCCGGCCCAGGCGAAGGCGCGGACGATCGCATGCTGCATGTCGGCAAGCCGGTTGGCGTCCTGGGCGACCAGCAGGAACGAGCCATCGGACAGGGTGAGGCCGAAGCCCATCAGCTTGGGGCGTTCACCCTCGACTTCGGAAGCGCCCGGATCGGGCACGAAGTCGATGACCCCGTTGACCGGCGGCATGCCGGGAAGGTTTCCGACCACGACGTGGCGGTTGGGTGCCTGCAGGAGATAGAAAATCGGCCCCCGGGTACGGAAATTCATGCGCCGTGCGACCTGCTCGGCGAGGCCGGGAAGGCCGCCGCGGCGATGGACCTCGGCGAGCTGGAACGCTTCGGTGCGCAGGACGGCGGTCATGTCGTTCTGCATCGCCGCCGTTGCCGTCACATAGACGGCGGCGAACAAGGCGCCGGCCGAGACGATGAACAGCACGGCGTAGAGCAGCGTCAGCCGGAAGCTGGCGGAACGCAGGAGCCTAGTCAGGCGCGCGAATGACATAACCTGCCCCCCTGACGGTGTGGAGCAGGGGCTTGTCGAAGCCCTTGTCGATCTTCGAGCGCAGCCGGCTGATGTGGGTCTCGACGATGTTGGTCTTCGGGTCGAAATGGAAATCCCAGACCTTCTCCAGCAGCATGGTCCGGGTCACGACCTCGCCGACGTGGCGCAGCAGGTACTCGAGGACTTTGAATTCCTGGGCCAGCAGTTCGATGCGCCGGCCGGCGCGCGTGACGGTACGGGCGAGCAGGTCCATTTCGAGATCTCCGGCGTGGAGGGCCGTCGCCGCCATGATCGGCGGCCGCCGGGCGAGCGCGCGGATGCGCGCCAGCAGTTCGGCGAAGGCGAAGGGCTTGACGAGGTAGTCGTCGCCGCCGGCCTCGAGTCCGGTGACGCGATCGTCGATGCCGCTCATGGTGGTGAGGAACAGAACCGGTGTCGTGACGTTGGTGGCGCGTGCCGCCTTGACCAGCAACAGCCCGTCCATGGCCGGCAGCATGCGGTCGATGATCAGGACCTCGTAGGATTTTTCGCCGGTGGCGAGGTAGAGGCCGTCGCGGCCGTTGTCGGCATGGTCGACCACATGGCCATGCTCGCGCAGGCCCTTGGTGATGTAGTCGGCGGTCTGTTTGTCGTCTTCGACGAGGAGAATTTTCACGGCTGTCCCGGCGTGTTCAAGAAAACTGGCAATCTTGCCTGCATCGACATCTGCCGCCAATCCGGGCCGGAAGCAACGCTCCCGAACTATACAAACATTCAATGCGGCCGCCATCCGGTTGCCATGGCGGACCGCCCATATTCCTTTCCGAGCCCCCAAGGAGGTTGTTCATGACAAAGACAAAGAGCCGCATTCTCGCAGCCCTGGCGCTGACCACCGCGCTGACGGCACCCGCCCTCATCGTTCCGTTGTTTACCGCGCCGGCGGCGATTGCCGCCCCGCAGGTGGTGCAGGACTTTTCCGAACTTGCCGCCAAGGTGACTCCGGCGGTCGTCAACGTTGCCGTGACCATGAAGGTCGGCGACGCGGACGATGGCGAGACGCACATGTCCGGTCCGCGGGACAAGCAGATGGAAGAGTTCATGCAGCGCTTCGCCGAGCGCTTCGGCCAGCCGATGCACCCGGGCAAGCCGCAGGGCAAGCAGCGCCCGATGCACAAGGGCCAGGGCGTAGGCACGGGCTTCATCGTCGACGCCAAGGGCACGATCGTTACCAACTATCACGTCGTGTCGAAGGCCGATGAGATCACCGTGACCCTGTC
>CALDNT010000210.1 GCA_937915145.1 uncultured Reyranella sp. | reverse complement strand
GCCACCGATACCGGGTTGTCGACCAGGGTGCCGCCGTGCGGCACGCGCGCCATGCGGCGCCTCGCCGGCGTGAACAGCGCGACATCGCCGTAGTGCCGCGTCATGCGGGCCACCGCCTCGGGATGCTCGGAGATGCCGACGCCGAAGGCCTTGGCGATGCAGTCGGCGGTGATGTCGTCGTGGGTCGGGCCGATGCCGCCGGTGGTGAAGACGTAATCGAATTTCGCCCGCACCTCGTTCACGGTGGCCACGACGGTGGCCTCGATGTCGGGGATGACGCGGCATTCGCGGACCTGGACGCCGAGCTTGCCGAGCTCGGTGGCGAGGTACTGGATGTTGGAGTCGCGGGTACGGCCGCTCAGGATCTCGTTGCCGATGACCAGGATGCAGGCGGTGACGGTCTTGGTTTCTGTCATGGTATCAGGACCTTAGCACGGCCTTGTGAGAGCCGGTATCGCATGCCAAATAGGGAGGTATGAACGGCCCACGTGACTTCGTCGACGACAGCGACGACTACTGGCGGCGCGACGACCGCACCATAAAGCTGCACGGCCCCGAAGGCTTCGAGGGCATGCGCAAGGCTGGCCGGCTGGCTGCCGAGACACTGGATTTCATCACCCCGCACGTGGTGCCGGGCGTCAGCACGGGCGAACTCGACAAGCTCTGTCACGACTACATCCTGGACCACCAGGCGATCCCCGCCCCGCTCAACTACCGCGGCTTCCCCAAGTCGATCTGCACCTCGATCAACCATGTCGTCTGCCACGGCATCCCGGGCGACAAGCGCCTGCAGTCGGGCGACATCGTCAACATCGACGTTACCGTCATCCTCGACGGCTGGTACGGCGACACCAGCCGCATGTTCTATGCCGGCGACGTCGGCGTGAAGGCGCGCCGGCTGTGCGACATCACCTATGAGGCGATGATGCGCGGCATCGCGGCGGCCAGGCCGGGCGGCCGGGTGGGCGACATCGGCCACGCCATTCAGACCTACGTCGAGGCCCAGCGCCTGTCGGTGGTGCGCGACTTCTCCGGCCACGGGCTGGGCCGCATCTTCCACGACGCGCCTAACATCCTGCACTACGGCAAGGCCGGCACCGGCCCCGAGCTGAAACCCGGCATGTTCTTCACTGTCGAGCCGATGGTGAACATCGGCACCTGGCAGGTGAAGATCCTGAGCGACGGCTGGACCGCCGTGACCAAGGACAAGCAGCTCTCGGCCCAGTTCGAACATTCGGTCGGCATCACCGAGACCGGCGTGGAATTCTTCACTCTGTCTCCGCGCGAACTGGCCAAGCCGCCGTACGATCTCGACGCGGCGAAGCTCGCAACCACGACGGCCTGATCACACTTCGGCATTGAACGTCAGCTTCTGGATCCCCGACCCGGCGCCGGGGGCCAGGGTGATCGTGCCGGACAGGCGGCCGCGGTCGCAGGCGAGCGTGAAGCGGCCGCCCAGCGCATGGGCGGGGTCGATCTTCTCCAGGCGGCCCTCGCCCAGGCGCTGCTTCAGGGCAGCGAGTTCGGCGTTGCGCAGGCCGGCCGGCATGTCGGGCAGGAAATTCACCGCGAAGTGCGCCGCCGCGTCCTCGATGCGGCCCGACCCATAGGCCGCAACGATTGCGTCGACCACGCGCGCCAGCATGACCGAGGGCGGCACCGCCGCGGGCGGCGGCGCGGCCGCCTGCAGCAGCTCGGCGACGCGCAGGGTAATGCGTGACATCTGGGCGTAGGTGCGATTGCCGAAGGCGAAGACGGCCCAGCCGCGGTCGGGCAGCATCAGGACATGCGAGCCGTAGCCCGGCAGGCCGCCGGAATGGTGAAGCCGACGGCCCAGCGGCGCGTCGACGGCGTGCATCAGGCCGTAGCCATAGGCGCTGGCTGGCAGCACGGCCCCGGCGACCGGGTCGGGCGGGAACGGCAGCGCGTGCCAGAGCCCCAGCTCGCGCACGCTGGACCGGCGGACGGGCCCCGATTCCGGATCGTCGCGCGCCGGCCAGGCGTCGAGCAGAAATGCGACGTAGCGTGCATAGTCCGGCACCGTGGTGGCGAGGCCGCCCATGGCGCCGACCTCGCCGTCGGGCTCGATGCGCTCGCGCGACCACCGCCCTTGGTCGAGGCGATAGCCGAAGGCAAAGTCGTCGCGCGCGGCTTCCAGCGCATCGAAGGTGGTGCGCGTCATGCCGAGCGGCTCCAGGATCGTGCGGCGGATGAAGGCCTGGTAGGGCTCGCCGCTCACGTTGGTGAGCACGCGGCCGAGCAGCGCGTAACCCAGGTTGGAGTATTCGAAGGCAAGGCCCGGCGGGCGGGCGAACAGCTCTCCCGTGGCGATCAGGGCATCGAGTTCGGCCGGCGTCATGCCCAGCACGCGGTCGCCCCAGGGATCGTCGGTGACGAAGCCGGCCACATGGGTCAGCAGGTGGCGCAGGCTGACCGGCGGGCTGTCGCGCGTGGCGGGCGGGACGGCGGCGAACTGCGGCACGTACTGGCTGAGCGGCGCGTCGAGCGCGAGAAGCCCCCGATCGCGCAGCGCCAGGATGGCGAGCGCCGCCATATTCTTGGTCATTGAGGCGATGCGGAAGGCGGTGCCGGCCGCGACCGGGCGCACGGCCTCGCGATCGGCCAGCCCGACTGTCGCCGCATGGACCAGCCGGCCGTCCTGCACGATCCCGGCGGCGAGGCCCGGGATCTGCTGCTCCTCGGCGAAGGCAGCAAGGGCCGCGTCGATTTCGGCGAACATCGCCCCACCTTAGCCAACTTTCTGCCGCGGTTGCATCGGATCGTTGCCGCATGGCGAAGGCGAAACGGGCGACACCCGAACCGGTGACGGGCGACGACGACGCGTTGGGCGACGACGAAGCGTTGGTCGCACTGCTGGCTGCCGGCCTGCGCCTGCAGGCAGCGGACAATCTGTGGCGGGTGAGCGGCAATACCCTTCCCCATCGTGCGTTGCTGCGCGAGGCCGGCGGGGCCTGGAACAAGCTCGACCAATGCTGGGAGTTCGCGGCTGGGGATCCGACGGCGCTGCTCGCCACCGCCCTCGCCGCTCTCCCGCCGGCCACCGCCGGGCACAACAGCGGCGAGGCGGCAGCGCCGAAGCCGCACTACTGGGGCCATCGCGGCCGGGTGCGCGAGCGGGTGATGAGGTCGGGCATCGAGCCGCTGGCCGACTACGAGTTGCTGGAACTGCTGCTGTTCTATTCGATCGAGCGGGTCGACACCAAGCCGCTGGCCAAGCGGCTGCTCGACCGCTTCGGCACGCTGGGCGATGTGTTCGCGGCCGAGCCGGCGGCGCTGCGCGAGTTCGAGATCGACCAGAAGACGCTGATCCTGTTCAGGACGGCGCGCGAGGCCGGCCGCCGGCTGGCCGAACGCAAGGTCAAGGACATGCCGGTGCTGACCAACTGGCAACAACTCATCGACTACTGCCACGCCGCCCTTGCACACGAGAAGACCGAGCAGTTCCGCATCCTGTTCCTCGACCGCAAGAACGTGCTGATCGCCGATGAGGTCCAGCAGCGCGGCACCATCGACCACACGCCGGTCTATCCGCGCGAGGTCGTCAAGCGCGCGCTGGCGCTCAATGCGGCGGCGCTGATCCTGGTGCACAACCATCCCTCCGGCGATCCCAAGCCGTCGCGCGACGACATCGAGATGACGCGCGAGATCAAGACCGCGGCCGAGGCGCTCGGCATCTCGATCCACGACCATCTCGTGATCGGCCGCAAGGGCCACGCCAGCTTCAGGAGCCTGGGGCTGCTGACGTAGGAACGCCGCTTCTCCTGAATTGGCCTGGAAACGTCCTTTCTGCCAGTGTGGCGCCGCGCTTCACGACGCAAAGGACGCCAGGGATGCCACTCTTCAATGTCGGATTTGTCATCTTCCCCAATCTGACGCAGCTCGATTTCACCGGGCCGCTGCAGGTGCTCTCGCGCCTTCCCCAGTCGGCGACTCACATCGTCGCGAAAACGGCGGCGCCGGTGCCGAGCGATTGCGGCGTCGGCCTCGTGCCGACGCATACCTTTGCGAACTGTCCGCCCCTCGACCTGATCTGCGTTCCCGGCGGAAACCTGGGTGTGGTCGACGCGTTCTGCGACCCTGAAACCGTGGCGTTCGTCCGCCGCCAGGCGGGCACGGCGAAGTATGTCACCTCGGTCTGCACCGGCGCGATCATCCTGGGTGTCGCCGGGTTGCTCAAGGGACGGCGGGCAACGACGCACTGGGCGTTCACCGATCTGCTGCCCCTGGTCGGCGCCACGCACGAGAAGGCCAGGGTCGTCCAGGACGGCAACGTGATCACCGCCGCCGGCGTCAGCGCAGGCATCGATTTTGCGTTAACCGTTGTCGCCGAAATTGCGGGCGAGACGGCTGCTCGGAAAATACAGCTCGGCATCGAATACGACCCGGCGCCGCCCTTCGATTCCGGCAATCCCGACAAGGCACCGGCTGCCATAAAGTCGGCGGTACTCGCCGGGGGCTATGACAAATCCTTGTTGGCGTATCGCGCAGGTATCGACAGGGCCAACCGGCTCTGATCGATCCCTCGGTCGAGCGATCGGCCGCAAGGGTCATGCGGGCTTCGGCAGCCTGGGGCTGCTGTAGCGCTGGCTGCTCTCCGCATGCCAAGATCGGTGCCTCCAGAGGAGGAAAACCGATGTCATTCTACCGAGGCATAACCTGCGAGAACGTCACCCTCAAAGGCGACAAGGGAACCCCGATCACCGCCTACGTCGCCAAGCCGGAAGGCAAAGGGCCTTTCCCGGGCGTGGTGCTGATCCACCATCTGCCGGGTTGGAGCGAGCTCTATATCGAAACGACGCGGCGCTTTGCCCACCACGGCTACATGGCGATCTGCGCCAACCTCTATCAGCGCGAGGGCGGCGGCAGCGACGGCAACCCCGACGACGTCGCCGCCAAGGTGCGCGCCGACGGCGGCATTGCCGATGCCCAGATGGTGGGCGACACCGAAGCCGCGGTGAAGTGGATGCGCGCGCAAGCCAATCATAACGGCAAGGTCGGACTGTTCGGCTCGTGCTCCGGCGGCCGGCACGCCTTCATCTATGCCTGCCAGAAGAAGGACGTCGATGCCTGCGTCGAGCTGTGGGGCGGCCGCGTGGTGATGGGCAAGGAGGAGCTCAATGCCAAGACACCGACGGCACCGATCGACATGACGAAGGATCTCTCCTGCCCGTTGCTCGGCCTGTTCGGCAACGAAGACCGCGCGCCCAGCCCGGAGCAGGTGAACCAGCACGAGGCCGAGCTCAAGAAGCACGGCAAGACGCACGACTTCTACCGCTACGACGGCGCCGGCCACGGTTTCTTCTACTGGCACCGGCCGCTCTACCGGCCCGAGCAGGCGATGGATGGCTGGAGCAAGGTGTTCACGTTCTTCGGCAAGCATCTGGCGAATTGAGGCCCGGGCATGTGCACCTCCATCATCGAGATCGCCCGTGCCGAAGGCATGGCCAAGCGCGGCGACGACTGGTTCCCGCTCTCGCAGACGGTCGTTGCCTACGACCATGCACGCCACGCGCCGCTGGGCGACGTCATCACGCTCGACTTCCTCAACACCTCCCTCGACCCCGGTGCACGCGCCGGGGTCGAGCTCACGCTGGAGACGGCCAGGGAGCTGCGTGCCGCCCTTGACCGGGCAATCGCCGCCGCCGAGTTCGAGGAGGCGGAGGTGAGAGGCAAGACAGGGAGTGACGCAGGCGACAAGGGCGCCGCGCCCGGCCTTGCTCGGGCGGCGTGACGCAGGTCGGGCGGTTTCGAGCGCTTCGACACCCCGCGAAACATTCGGGAGGCCATCGATCACCATGACAAGCGACCGGGACTGGATCGATATCGGCGCCGCCGCTGACTTCTCGACGACGCCGCTCCGCCGCGTCAAGGCCGGCAATGTCGAACTCGCCGTTTCGTTCAGGGACGGCGAGTTCGGCGCGATCTCCAACGCCTGCAACCACGCCGGCGGGCCGCTCGGCGATGGCCGGGTCGAGGGCGACTACGTCATCTGCCCCTGGCACAACTGGAAATTCCACCGCTGCAGCGGCTCCGGCGAACCGGGCTTCGAGGCCGACCGCGTTCCCGCCTATCCCGTCAAGGTCGAGGGCGGCCGGGTCCTGGTCAACGTCGAGGCCGGCAGCAAGCGCAGCCGCGCCCCCCATCCGCCCCACCCGCTGTCGCGAAAGCCGGAACGCGCGCCCGGGCCGCTCCGGCTCGCGGGCATTTCGACGACGGCGATGGACGGCGCAAATCCCCGCTTCTCGGGCTCCGACCATCTGCTCGACCATGCGCTGAAGGCGGCCCGCGACCTCGGCGCCGAGACGCGGATGATCAAGCTGAACGATCTCAGCTTTCGCAACTGCGAGGGCTACTATTCAAAAGCGGCGCGAGCCTGCACCTGGCCCTGTTCGATCACCCAGATGGACGCCGACGACCAGATGGACCAGGTCTACGAGGCGCTGGTGCACTGGGCCGACGCGATCGTCGTGGCGACGCCGATCCGATGGGGCGCCGCCTCCTCGCTCTACTTCAAGATGGCCGAACGGCTGAACTGCATCCAGAACGCGATCACGATTCGCGACCAGGTTCTGATCCGCAACAAGGTCGCCGGATTCATCATCGTCGGCGGGCAGGACAATATCCAGGCGGTCGCCGGCCAGATGCTGGGCTTCTTCGCCGAGCTCGGCTTCCTCTTCCCGCAATTCCCCTATGTCGCCCATTCGCGCGGCTGGTCGCGCGAGGACATGGAAGCCAACGTCGAAATCGTGCGCGGCTCCACCGAGCTCGCCGAGGGCGCCTCGATGCTCGCCAAGCGTTGCCTCGATCTCGCCGCCGACCTGATTGCCCGGCACGAAGCCCCGCCGTCGGTCGAGCGCGGCGGGCGCAAGGCGCATGCCCTGCGGACCTGATCCCGCGATCGCGACGGCGGCGGCGCGGCCTAGGGGCGCGGCGGCGGCGCGGTGCCGGTGAACGACGGCCGGCTGGTCAGGCGCGAAACATAGGCCGACAGCGCACCGTACTTTGCCACGATCTCCTTGCCGGCGGGGAAATTGAGCAACGTGGCCAGCATCGGGATGACGTTCATGTCGGCGTAGGTCGGCCCGGCACCGACGAGATGGCCGGTCGGCGCGACCGCATCGTCCAGCGCCTTGCAACATTTGTCGACCTCGGGCAGCGCCGCGGCAATCCGAGCGGTGTCGGGGCCCTTGGCCTTGTCGAAGAACACCGAGGGCACGACGAACTCGCGCATGATCCAGCGGTCGACCTTGACGTTGCCGTAGGAGACCCACTGTTCGACCCGGCTGAGGCCCAGCACGTCTTCCGGAATGAACCGGAGGCCGGGGAAGGCGCGATCGATATAGGTCGCGATGGCCTTGGATTCGAAAAGGGTGACGTCGCCGTGGCGCATCACCGGAATTTGCCCGGCCGGGTGGATCGCCTTGACCTCCGGCGACTGCGGCCGCGACGGGGTCAACTTGTAGGCGACGCCCTTTTCCTCGCACAGCATGCGGATCGACCGCACATAGTTGCTGAAGGGCACGCCCATGATTTCGAGGTCAGCCATGACCCTGCTCCCCTTTGCCGTCCTAGTGCCGGCTGAGCTCGGCGCGGCCCACCACCATGTGATGGACCTCGTCCGGACCGTCGGCGAACCTGAGATGGCGCTGGTTGGTGTACATCTCCGACAAGGGCGACCACTGCGAGATGCCGGTGGCGCCGTGGATCTGGATCGCCTGGTCGATGATGGTGCAGACCTTCTCCGGCACCATCGCCTTGACCATGCTGACCCACACGCGCGCCTCGCGGTTGCCCAGCACGTCCATCGCCTTGGCGGCCTTCAGCACCATCAGCCGCATCGCCTCGATCTCGATGCGGGCACGCGACACGGTTTCGAGGTTCTTGCCGAGCTGGATGATCTGCTTGCCGAAGGCCGTCCGGGTAGAGCCGCGCTTGACCATCAGCTCGATCGCCTTCTCGGCGGCGCCGATCGACCGCATGCAGTGGTGGATGCGGCCGGGGCCGAGGCGGACCTGGCTGATCTCGAAGCCACGGCCCTCGCCCAGCAGGATGTTCTCGGCCGGCACGCGGCAGTTGTTGAACTTGAGGTGCATATGGCCGCGCGGCGCGTGATCGTGGCCGAACACGGTCATGGGGCCCACGATCTCGAGGCCCGGGGTGCCCATCGGCACCAGAATCTGCGACTGCTGGAACTGCGGCGAGGCTTCGGGGCTGGTCTTGACCATGACGATCATGATCTTGCAGCGCGGATCGCCGGCGCCGGAAATGTAGTATTTCTCGCCATTGATCACCCATTCGTCGCCGACCAGCTCGGCGCGGGTGGCGATGTTCTTGGCGTCGGACGAGGCGACGCCCGGCTCGGTCATGGCGTAGGCCGAACGGATCTCGCCGTTCAGCAGCGGCTTCAGCCACTTGTCCTTCTGCGCCGGCGTGCCGACCCGCTCGAGCACTTCCATGTTGCCGGTGTCGGGCGCGGAGCAATTGAGCGACTCGGAAGCCAGGGGATACTTGCCGAGCTCGGCGGCGATATAGGCGTAGTCGAGATTGGTGAGGCCGCGGCCGATCTCGGAGTGCGGCAGGAAGAAGTTCCACAGGCCGGATTTCTTGGCCTTGTCCTTGGCCGTCTGCAGGAGCTCGAGCTGGCCCGGCGCCCAGCTCCAGCGATCCTTGCGGCCTTCGCCCAGGCGGAAAAACTCCTCGACGATCGGCGCCACGTTCTCCGCGATATGCGCCTTAACCGCATCGAACAGAGGTTGGCTCTCCTTCGACATGGCGAGGTTGTTGAGCTCGGCGTCGAGATCGGGGCGGATGGCCGCTGGCTTCGTGCTCGCCTTGTTCATCGGAATTTCCTCGCTGTCATTCGCTGGGGCATCTGTCTGGACAAATCCCTACAGACCGGGCCTGCCGGGTCAATCCCGCAGAGCCCGATAGCCGGCGGTTTGCGTACAGGAACCCCGACAGGAGAAACTGGGCCCTTCAGGGGTCGCGGCGCGGCGGAGGCGGCCAGCCCGACTTCTGTTGTAGGGTAAGTGCAGGCCGTCCACGGCATCGACACAGGAGCGGCAATGGCAGGAAAGATTTTCGTCGGTATCGGCGGCTGGACCTTCGAACCGTGGCGCGGGCCCTTTTATCCCGAAGGGCTGACGCACAAGCGCGAGCTGGAGTATGCCAGCCGCCAACTCACCTCGATCGAGATCAACGGCACCTACTATTCCAGCTTCAAACCGGCGAGCTGGGCCAAGTGGCACGACGAGACGCCCGAGGGCTTCGTCTTTGCGGTAAAAGCCTCGCGCTTCTGCACCAACCGTCGCGTGCTGGCCGAGGCCGGCGAATCGGTGCAGCGGTTCGTGACGCAGGGCCTGGTCGAGCTGAAGGACCGGCTGGGGCCGATCAACTGGCAGTTCATGGCCACCAAGAAATTCGATCCGGAAGACTTCGAAGCGTTCCTGAAATTGCTGCCGCGCGAGGTGGACGGGCTGCCGCTGCGCCACGCGCTGGAAGTACGCCACGACAGTTTCAAGGATGAGCGTTTCCACGATCTTTGCCGCAAGTACGGCGCCGCCATCGTCTACGCCCACGACAAGGACTTTCCCTGTATCGACGAGCCCACGGCCGATTTCACCTACGCCCGCCTGATGCAGGCCGAGGACAAGGTGAAAACGGGCTACAAACCCGCCGACCTCGACAAATGGGCCAAGCGCGCCAAGGCGTGGGCGAGGAAGGGCGATGCCTTCGTCTACTTCATCTCCGGTGCCAAGGTCCGCAATCCGGCGGCGGCGCGGGCATTGATCGAGCGGCTTTAGGCGCTGCTTGACAGGGCGGCCTGTCGACCATAACGCTTAACATTATGGTTAACAATCAAACCGCCATTCTCGACCGTACCTTTGCCGCTTTGGCCGACCCGACGCGCCGCGCGCTGCTTGCCCGGCTCGACGAGCAGGGCGGTGTGTCGGTCAGCGATCTCGCCCGGCCGTTTCCGGTGTCGCTGCCGGCCATCATGAAGCACCTCGACGTGCTCTCCGATGCCGGGCTGATCGCCCGGAAGAAGACCGGTCGCACCGTCACCTGTCAGCTCAAGGCCCAACCGATGGAGCAGGCGATGAACTGGCTGGCCAGGTACGAACGCTACTGGACGGAACAGCTCGATCGCCTCGCCACCTTCGTGGAGCAAGACAAATGGCCGCCAAGCCCAGCCTCACCCTCAAGCGCCGCCTCAAGGCGCCGCCGGAAAAAGTCTACCAGGCCTGGACCGTCCCGGAAAAAATGACCGCCTGGTGGGGCGCCGCCAATGCGGCGTCCCGCACTGCCGAGACCGATGTCAGGGTCGGCGGCCGCTTCCATGTCGGGTTTCGCGGCAACGACGGCGGCCAGCACGACGTGAGCGGCATCTACCGCGAGGTCGTGCCCGGCAAGCGGCTGGTGTTCAGCTGGGCGTGGCGCACGACGCCCGAACGGGAATCCCAGGTCACGATCGACCTCAAGGCCGACGGCGACGGCACGATCCTGACGCTGACCCACGAACAGTTCTTCGACGACAAGGCGCGCGACGATCACGGCCGCGGCTGGGGCCTGGCGCTCGACAATCTCGAGGCGCTGTTCGCATGAACCTCGACACCTGGCGTCACCCCGAGGCGATGAGCGACGCCGGTACCCGGGCGCGCCAGTTCGACGACCTGCCGGGCGACGTCGGCGGGCTGGCGAAGGTCCTGCACGGCCTGCTCATCCACGAGCGCATGCCTGACTTCTACGGCGTCAGGCTGTCGAGTCGCCAGCGCGAGGAACCGCACGCGCGCGGCGCAAGAGAGATCCTGGGGCGCATCGCCGCGCACGACGCACGACCGCTTGCGGAGGCCCGCCCGCCCGGCGAGCGCTTCGCCGGATGCTGCCGCCACTACACGCTGATGCATGTCGCCATGTTGCGGAACCGCGGGATCGCCGCACGGGCACGCTGCGGTTTCGGGGCCTACTTCGTGAAGAACATGTTCATCGACCATTGGGTGACGGAGTATTTCGACGACGCGCAACGGCGCTGGATCCTCGTCGACTCCCAGATCGACGCGAAGCAGCGTGAACAGTTCGGCATCGACTTCGACACGCTCGACGTGCCGCGCGAAAAGTTCCTGGTCGCCGGCGATGCCTGGCAACTCTGCCGCAGCGGCAAGGCCGACCCGAAGGCGTTTGGTGTCCTCGACATGTCCGGCCTGTGGTTCATCGCCAGCAACGTCATCCGCGACCTGGCCGCCCTCAACAACCGCGAGATGCTGCCGTGGGACGTGTGGGGTTGCATGACTCTGGTCGACGCCGACATCGACCTCGCCTTCATCGACCGACTGGCCCATTTCACGCGCGAGCCGGACGCGCATGCGGACGAGCTGCGCGCCGCCTACGACGACCCCCGGATCGCCGTGCCGGCCACGGTCTTCAACGCCGTCCTCAATCGTCCTGAACCCGTTTCGACCTAGGTTAAGGTGTCCGCCACCACGAAAAATATGGCGAAAAGCCCGAAAAAACCTGCTGCCACGGGTGGGCCGGACTGTTGTAAGCTCGGTCCAGCAGATTGGGAGAACAACATGCCCGCACTCTCGCTCGACCACTGGAACATCTACTGCAAGGACCTCAAGGCCACCGTGCGTTTCTACGAACGCTACGTCGGCCTGCACGATGGCGACCGCCCGCCCTTCCCGTTCCCCGGCGCCTGGCTCTATGCCGGCGACAAGCCGATCCTGCACATCGTGTCGGAAACCGGCCGCAAGGACCACGGTAGCGGCGCCATCGACCATGTTGCCATCAACTGCGCCGACATCCGCGGCACGATCGACCAGATCAAGAAGGACAAGATCCCGTTCGAGGTCAGGAAGGTCCCGGCCCGTCCGCTCCAGCAGGTTTTCGTGCACGATCCCGACGGCGTGATGATCGAGCTCAACTTCTGGAACGAGGCCGACGTGCCGGAGATCGACACTTCCCGCACGATGCCCGGCGAACGCATGAAGAAGACAAAGGCCAAGGTAAAAGCGGAGGTCGCGGCCTGAAGCACCCTGCTGCCCGGGCGGTTCTGGCAGCAAGACTCGCCGCCAGCACCACCCAGGCGCAGCAGCGCGAGACGATTTCCTTCGATTGCCGCCACCGGCTGGATGGCTGGGATCAATCGACCGTCGGCGTCGCCTTCAGTCGTTCCAGGTAGTCTGCCGGCAGCACATCGCCACCGGCGAGCAGGAAGGCGAGATAGGCGCGCGTGGGCCTGAGACCTGCCGCGACCTTCAGCGCCACGTAGGTGACGGCCTCGACCGTCTCGCCGCTGTCGGCGCGGACCACCGGCACGGTCCGCCGCTCGTAGTGGCCGCCGGCTACACCCTCATGGACATCGAGAACCTCGAAGCCCTCGGTCGGCAGGGCATTCAAGGTGCCATGCACGGTCGCGCCGGCCGCCATCACGATGTTGCCGGCGCCGGCGCCCGGCGGCGTCCGGGCCTGCTTGTCGAAGGTGAGGCGCCAGCCGTCGAGCCGGCCGCCGAGGCGTTCGCCCCAGGCGACGCCCTTGGGTTTCAGGCGGTCTCGGAACAGACGCCCGGCGTCCATGTTCGAGCCGTAGGCGAAATACCATTTCATCCCAGCCGCCATACCCGCACCTCCTCGTCGTAGCCACGGATCGCCATCGGACCGAGATCGGTGGCAGAACCGCCGTCGCCGCTCGCCTGCATCGCGTCATACACGGAATTCGAGACCAGTAACCGCGATCCGGTCTCCTTGGTGAGCGCCTCGAGCCGGGCGGCGAGGTTCACGGTGTCGCCGATCACCGTGTATTCCTTGCGCTGCGGCGAGCCCACGGTGCCGGTCACCGCATCGCCGATGTGGATGCCGATGCCGATGCGCAGCGCCTGCTGCGGCCGGCGCTGGTTCCAGGCGTCGACCGCCTCCAGCATGCCGCGCGCCGCCGCCAGCGCGTTGATCGCGGCCGAGGAGTCCTTCAGAGGCGCGCCGAACAGCGCCAGAAAGCCGTCACCCAGGAACTTGTTGATGATGCCGCTGTGCCGGTCGACGATCTCGATCATCTCGGCGAAGAAATCGTTGAGCAGCGCCACGGTCTCGCCGGCCGGCCGGATGCGCGTCATCGCGGTGAAGCCGCGGATATCGAGGAACAGCACGCACACGGTGCGCATCTCGCTCGCCAGTTCCGACGATGTCGTGAGCAGCCGGTCGACCACGGCGGGCGAGACGTGCTGGCCGAACAGGTTGGTGACGCGATCGCGCGCCGCCGCCGCCGCCACCGAGTTCTCGAACTGCCGGCGCAGGCTGCCGGCCACGACTCCGGCAACCACGCCGGCCAGCAGAAGCACCAGACTGCGGCTGGCGTGGTAGGCCACGGTCTCCTCGGGGATGTCGCCCCACGGCGTGATCGGCAGCAGCCACAGCGCCAACGCCATCTGCTGGACCGCGGCAACGGCGCCGGTCCACAGCGACAGCCAGAAGTCGAGGCGCAGCGTCGAGAGCAGGATGAAGATGAAATAGAGCAGCGGCGGCCAGAAGCCGAACACGACCTGGGGATCCATGTGGCGGGCGAGCACCACGATGATGACGCCGGGCAGGCTGGTCTCGATCAGGGCGTTGGCAAACCGGGCGGGGCGGGGAAAGTCCTTGTCCTGCGCCAGGCGGTGACGAAGGAAGGTCAGCGCCGCCAGCTCATAAAGCAGGAACGGGCCAACAGCGGCGAGCGGCATCCAGCCCGCGATACCTCCCTGGAACATGCGCCGGTTGAGGTCCGGAAGCAGATTGGCGCCAAGCAGGGCGCCCACCATGAGGACCGCCAGAATGGCGGCCAGGGCCCGCATGCGCTGCAGTTCGCTGCGCAGGATCTCGCGCCGGAGCGCGTCGCGATAGGGATCGAATGCAGCCTTTGCCATGCCGGTCTGCACGCTATCCAGCCGGGCTGGGCTCCACAATGGCAAGTGGGAGTGCTAGGAACGGCGCCATGCCGGTAAAGGAGATCATACGCGAGTTGCAGGGCAAGGCCGCCAACCTGGCGCTGCGCATGCCGATCTCCTGGGTCAATATCCTGGCGGGCCCGCCGGTCACCGCCGATGGCCGCACGCTCGACAGCCGCGCCCAGTGGCTCCTGCAGCTCCTGGCCCGCAGCGGCCAGCTACCGGTGCAACAGATGAGTGTGGTCGAGGCCCGGGAAGTCTACGACGCCTCCCTGATGCAATGGGGCGGCCGGCCGGCGCCGGTCGGCGAGATCGTCGATCGTACGGTCGAACTGCCGCGCGCCGGCGCTTTCGGCCGGATGCGCGTCAGGATCTACCGCCCCGCCGACACGGTGGCGCGGCTGCTGCCGACCATCCTCTATTTTCACGGCGGCGGCTGGGCCGCCGGCAGTCTCGAGGGCTACGACCTCTCGTGCCGCTTTTTCTGCGCCCGTAGCGGCTGCGCCGTGGTCAGCGTCGACTATCGTCTGGCGCCGGAGCACAAATTCCCCGCAGCGGCGGATGATGCCGTCGAGGCTTTTCGCTGGCTGGCGGCAGAGGCGGTCGGACTCGGCATCGATCCGGCGCGCATCGTGATCGCCGGCGATTCGGCCGGCGGCAACATCGCCGCCGTCGCCGCCCGGCTGCTGCGCGACGAACCGCGCCCCCCCTGCCTGCAATGGCTGATCTATCCCGTGACCGACATGGCGTTCGACACCGCCTCGTATGCGAGCTGCGGCGAGAATTTCATGCTGACGCGCGCCGCCATGGAGTGGTTTCGCGGCCTCTACCTGAACGACATGAGCGAGATCGAGGACCCGCGGGCCTCGCCGCTGCGTGCGCCGGACCTGTCCGGCGTGGCGCCGGCACTGATCTACACCGCCGGTCTCGATCCGTTGCGCGACGAGGGCCTCGCCTACAGCGAAAAACTGGCGGCGGCGGGCGTGAAGACCATCTACCGTGAGTTCGACTCGCTGATCCATGGGTTTGGCGGCATGCGTGGCATCCTGCCGGCCGGTGCGCGGGCGATGGACGATATGGTGGCCGGCCTGCGCCATGAATTGGCTCAGCTCGGACGATGACCAAAGGACGCGGGCCATGAGCGACGACGCCTCCGGTTCCACGGTCCTGCGCAGCGAACGCGCCGGCCGGCGCGAGCAGAACAAGGTGGAGAACCGCACCGCGCTCTTGAAGGCTGCACGCGCGGTGTTCGCCGAAATGGGCGCGGGTGCCGCCAGCGTGCGCGATATCGTGCGCCGTACCGATCTCGCCTCGGGCACCTTCTACAACTACTTCAAGGACAAGGACGAGATCTTCGAGGCCGTGGTCGGCGAACTGACCGGCGAACTGCTGAAGCGCCATGCCGCCGGCCGCGCCCGGGCGCGCACCCCTGAGGAATTCTTCCGCCGGCACTACGCCGTCTATTTCGACTTCATCGTCGAGGACCCCGAACTCCTGGCGATGGCGCAGAAGAACTTCACCGCCATCCGCACGCTGCTCGACAAACCCGACGTGCGGGCGTTGGCGCTGGCATTGAACGACGACATCCGCGCGGCCATCGCCAGCGGCGTGCTGCCCAATGTCGACGTCTCCTACCTTGCCGCATCGTTGGCCGGCGTCGCTTTCGAAGTCTCGGTCGTCATGGTGGCGCGCGACCCGGTCGATCCCGCCGGCGCCACCGAATTCGCGACGCGACTGATGCTGGGCGGCCTCGCCGCCCTGCCGCTGAGATCCTGATCGGGGACTGCCTGCGATAGCATCGCCGCGCCCCGTCACGTGATGCTCCCGATGGCGCCATGCCGACTTGAGCGTCGGCACGTCGCGCATCAGGCCGGGGATATACCGGTGGTTATGGAATTCGCGAACCGGGCTTGCCCACCCGGCTCCCTAGGCGCCCTGCACGACCACGTTGCGCAGGATGCCGATCTTCTCGATCTCGACCTCGCAGACGTCGCCGGGCTTCAGCCAGTTCTGCGGCTTGCGCGCCATGGCGACGCCCGAGGGCGTGCCGGTGATGATGATGTCGCCAGGATCGAGCGTCATGACCTTGCTGAGTTCGTGCACCAGCGTCGGTACGTCGAAGATCAGGTCGTCGGTACTGCTGTCCTGCATGGTGACGCCGTTGACGCGGGTCATGATGCGCAGCGGCGCGCCGCCCTTGGGCAGTTCGTCGGAGGTCACGATATCGGGGCCGAAGCCGCCGGTGCCGTCGAAACCCTTGCCGAGCGTGAACTGGCCGCCCGACTTGCGCTGCCAGTCGCGCACCGAGCCGTCATTGAAGCAGGCATAGCCGCCGATCACCTGAAGCGCCTTGTCCTTCGCCACGTTGCGGCACTTCTTGCCGATCACGACGGTGAGTTCGGCCTCCCAGTCGAGCTGCTCGGAATGGCTCGGACGCGGCATCTTGCCGTTGTGCGGGGTCAGCGTGTTGTTGAAGCGGCAGAACACCACCGGATACTGCGGAATCGGGCTGCCGGTCTCCTCCGCGTGTTTGCGATAGTTGAGCCCGATGCAGAGGATCTTACCCGGATTCGGGATCGGCGAGAGATACTTGGCCGACTTCTCCGACACCGTGGCGCCGGCCTTGGGCTTGGCGCAGGCCTTGGCGACCGCCGCCTGGACCTTCTTGCCGCCAGCCAGGATCTCGACCACGGACTTGGGTCCGCGTGGCATCTGCTTGCTGAGATCGACGATCTTGCCGTCGCCCATCTTGACGCCGACGACGGCCTTGCCGCCGTTCATGATTGTGCAAAGACGCATGAAGTTTCCCCCTCGGATTTTCGCCCGGATTGTGGCCGGGGCGTAAACTCCTCCCTCCGGCCCGGACGGTCAAGCACGGGCGGCCAAGGGCGGTGCGGTTTGCTAGGATGCGCGATGCCCTCCGTGTTCATTGTCCCGCTTCTGGCGATCTCGATCCTCCTCGCAGCACCCGCGTCGGCCCAGCTTCTGGTGCCGCTCACGACACCGGACGGCCGCGTGGCCTGCACCCAGGGCCTGACCGGTATCGGCCGTCCGCCGGCCTGGCAGGCCATCGCCGATCCCGACGGCCCCAGCGGCTGGGCCCTGGCCGAGACCGTCGCCGAGCCGAACGACCTCAGGTTTCCGCTGTGCATCAACGAACAGGCGGTGCTCCGCGACCTCGACGCCACGCTGCGCTTCAAGCCGGTATCGGGTATCCGAGCGCGCGTTGCGGGCTTCATATTCCGGGCGCAGAGCGCCAACGACTATTATGTCGTGCGGGCCGACGCGCTCGACGGTTCGGTCCGCCTCTACCGCATGGAGACGGGCAAGCGGCGGCAGGTCGGCGGCAAGGAAGTGCCGGTCGAGAGCGGCAAATGGCACTCGCTGCGG
>CALDNT010000209.1 GCA_937915145.1 uncultured Reyranella sp. | reverse complement strand
TTGGGGCCTGTTGCTGGCACGCACCAACTGGGATGTGCCCAAGCACAAGGGGCTGGCCTACTTCGTCCTCGACATGAAGCAGCCGGGCGTTCAGGTCCATCCGCTGAAGCAGATGAACAACCACGCCTCGTTCAACCAGGTGTTCTTCACCGATGCCATCGTCGAGCCGGAGTTCCTGGTCTCCGACGTGGGCGACGGCTGGACGGTGGCGACCACGACCCTGATGCACGAGCGGCGCGGCGCCGATGGCCTGCGGTCATGGGCCCAGGCCTCGCAGAACAAGGGCCGCATCTACGAGGAAGAGCGCGCCGAGATTGCGACCACGATGGAGCCCTACAAGTGGTATCCGCAGCGTGCCGGCCGCGTCGACCTCGTGATGCAGCGCGCCCGCGAGACCGGCAAGATCGCCGATCCCGTCATCCGCCAGGAGATCGCCAAGCTCTTGAGCCTGTCGAAAGCGGCGGAGTGGACGGCGCGGCGCGCCCGGGCGGCGCAGGACCAGGGCAAACCGCAGGGACCGGAGGGCTCGTTGGGCAAGCTGGTGTCGAGCCACGTCGCCCGTCAGGCGGCGCGGGTGCACACCTATATCACCGGCTCCGATGCCCTTTTGAGCGGTTCGGACAGCCCGCTGGACGGCGTGATCGCCGAGATCCTGATCTCGGTGCCGGCGACCTCGATCGCCGGCGGCACCGACGAGATCCAGCGCAACATCATCTCCGAGCGTGTGCTCAAGATGCCCAAGGAGCCCAGCGTCGACACCATCAAACCGTTCAAGGACGTGCCGCGGAACATCACGGCGTCCTCGTCGTAACACCACAATCCTCGTCCTGAGGCGCCGTCGCGCGGTGCCTCAGGACGAGGGGGGACTCCGTCGCCCGCACCGCACGGGAATATGCTATCCTTACGCCATGCCCCGTCCCCTGATCGGCGTGACCCTGGATGCTGAAAAGCCCGGCGGTTACTCCAAATTCCCCTGGTATGCGCTGCGCCAGAACTACCTCGACGCGATCGACGCGGCGGGCGGTCTGGCCGTGGCCCTGCCGCACGAACCCGACCGGGTCGCCGACTATCTCGACCGCATCGATGCGCTGGTGGTGACCGGCGGCGCCTTCGACGTCGATCCCTCCTACTATGGCGACGGCTCGCGCCATGCCACCGTGATCACCAAGGACCGCCGCACCGCCTTCGAATTCGCCGTCACGCAGGGCGCGCTGGCCCAGGACAAGCCGGTGCTGGGCATCTGCGGCGGCCAACAACTCTTGCATGTCGTGCTGGGCGGCAAGCTGATCCAGCACATTCCCGATACGGTTTCCGAGGCGCTGGCCCACGAACAGCCCAATCCACGCGACCAGCCCGGCCATCTCGTCAAGGTGGCGCACGGCACCCGCCTGCACCAGATCGTCGGCACCGACGAATTGCCGGTCAACAGCGCCCATCACCAGGCGGCGGCCGATGAACCCGACGGCATCGTGGTCAACGCCACCGCGCCCGACGGCGTCATCGAGGGCATCGAAGCCCCCCGCTACCGCTTCTGCATCGGCGTGCAGTGGCATCCGGAATTCCTGATCTCCGAGGGCGACGCGAAGCTGTTCCGCGCCTTCCTGGGAGCGGCGGCCGCCAAGTGAGTGAACCGGAGCGGATTGCCAAGCGGCTGGCGCGCGCCGGCATGTGCTCGCGCCGCGACGCCGAGCGCTGGATCGAAGCCGGCCGGGTGAAGGTCGACGGCACGGTCCTCACCTCGCCCGCCTTCAACGTCACCGACGCGAGCGTGATCGAGGTCGATGGCAAGCCATTGCCCCAGGCCGACCGGGCGAGATTGTGGCGCTACCACAAGCCGCCGAGCGAGATGGTCACGGCGCGCGACCCCGAGGGCCGCCGGACGATCTTCGACTCCTTGCCCAAGGGCATGCCGCGCGTCGTCACCGTCGGCCGCCTCGATTTCATGTCCGAGGGCCTGCTTCTGCTCACCAACGACGGTGGCCTTGCCCGCAGGCTTGAGCTGCCGGCCAACGGCTGGACGCGGCGCTACCGCGCCCGCGTGCATGGTGCGGTCGATGAATCGCGCCTGGCAGCGCTCGCCGGCGGTGTGACCATCGAAGGCGTGCGCTACGGCGCCATCGAGGCCAAACTGGACCGCCAGCAACGCTCGAATGCCTGGATCGACATTGCGCTGGGCGAAGGCAAGAACCGCGAAGTCCGCCGCGTGCTCGCCCATCTCGACCTGCCGGTAATGCGGCTGATCCGCGTGGCCTTCGGGCCGTTTCATCTTGGCGAACTCGAGAGCTGCCATGTCGACGAGATTCCGGCGCAGGCGATGGACAGCCTGCTGGGCGTGAAGCGCCCGCCGCGCAAGGAAGGCTGGGCCCGGCCCAAACCCCGACCGGCGCACCACAAGAGCGGACGCCGCTGATGCTGAAGATCGTCGGCGGCAAGCATCGCGGCCGCGCGCTCGACGCCCCGGAGGGCCAGAAAGTCCGTCCGACATCGAGCCGCACGCGCGAGGCATTGTTCAACATCCTTGCCCATGCGAAGTGGCACGAAGACGGCACGTCGCCGCTGATCGGCGCCCGCGTGCTCGACGCCTTCGCCGGTTCGGGCGCGCTGGGGCTGGAGGCGCTGTCGCGCGGCGCGGCCCACGCCACCTTCCTCGACAACGATGCCGCCTCGATCAGGCTGATCGGCGAGAACCTGCGCAAACTGAACGAGGTGGGTGCGGCCAAGGTGGTGCGCGCCGACGCCACGCGCCCGCCGCCGGCGCGGGAACCCTGCGACCTCGTCTTTCTCGACCCACCCTACCGCTCCGGCCACGCCGCCGCCGCCCTTTCGGCGCTGGCCGAAGCCGGCTGGCTGGCCGCGAACGCAGTCGTCGCGGTCGAACTCGCGCACAACGAGGACATCGTCCCGCCGGCCGGTTTCGACGCGATCGACGAGCGCCGCTACGGTGCCGCCAAGGTCATGATCCTGCGACGGACACCGTGACGGCCAGGCCGCAACTTGTCGCTCCCCTTTACATGCTGCGCCACGGCGAGACCGCGTGGAACACCGAGCGGCGCATGCAGGGCACCAGGAATTCGCCGCTGACCGAGCGCGGCAGGTCGCAGGCCCTCGCCATGGGCCGCGCACTGCGGGCCGAGCTTGTGCGCGAACCGGGCCCGACACAGTTCCTGCGCAGCCCGCTTGGGCGCACGCGCGAGACATCGGAGATCGTCGGTCGTGAACTTGGCCTCGCCGCGGCTGACTGGCGCGACGACCCGCGGCTGGTCGAACTCAGCTATGGCGAATGGGAAGGCTTCAACTGGGCCGAGATCGAGGCGAACCGGCCCGACGCGCTTGCCCAATGGCGGGCCGACCCGCAGGGCTTCGTGCCGCCCGGCGGCGAGACGCATCTCGAACTCAGCCGACGCTCGGCCGCAGTTCTGGCCGAGGTCGCAGCTTCGCGTACGCGCACGGTGATCGTCAGTCACGGCGTCAGCGGCGCTGTCGTGCGCGGCCTCAATCTCGGCCTCGACGCGCGTGCCATGTTCGTGCTGGAAAAGCCGCAGGACGCCTTCTTCCGCCTGCTCGCCGGCCGCGAAGAACGGATCGAGGCGGTATTCGAGTAGACCGCAACCTCGGAAGCTCAGCCCTTGGCCAGTCGCGCGGTGCGGCGACACCCGCCGGTTTCGGTAACGACGAGGCTGCCGCCTTCGCTGCGAACCGACAGCTTGCCCTCGCGGTGGCTCGTGCCCTTCACCGAGGCGACCGCTATCAAGGAGAATGCGCCCGCGCTCCCGGCGACGCCGTGAATCTGCCACAAGCTGGGCGTCGGCGCCGGTGGCGGCGCCTTTGTCGCATTGGGCACCGGGCCTCGCGCCGTTGCATCGAATGCGGTGCCGTCGACGAAACCGTATTCGATGGTGAGCGCATACTCGAGCGGCGCATTGCACGAACCGCCGTCGCTGGTGCCCCGCCATTCGCCGTCGAGGGCAGAGGGCGCCGCCGGCGTGACCGTTGCCGGCGGTGTCGGCGCGCGGGTCTGCGCTCGCGCCTCTCCCAGACCGGCAAGAACCAGAACGAGCAGCGGCAGAAATCGCTTCATCTTCTTCCGAACAGCCGCTCGATGTCGGCCAGCTTGAGTTCGACATAGGTCGGGCGGCCATGATTGCACTGCCCGGAATGCGGCGTCGCCTCCATCTGGCGCAGCAGCGCGTTCATTTCCTCGACGGTGAGCCGTCGTCCGGCGCGCACCGAGGTATGGCAGGCAAGTGTGCCGCACATCTGTTCGACCTTTTCCTTCAGGGCAAGATGATCGCCCATCTCCGCCAGCTCGTCGGCAAGATCCCGCACCAGCCCCTGGAGGTCGACCTCGCCCAGCACGGCCGGCGTCTCGCGCACCACCACGGCGCCCATGCCGAACGGCTCCAGCACCAGACCCATCTCGGCCAGTTCGGCCTGCCGGGCGGCGAGCCGCCGCGCACCGTCCTCGCCCAGTTCCACCACTTCGGGCAGCAGCAGCGCCTGACGTTTCACGCCGTCGGCCTCGAGCTGGTTCTTCAGGCGTTCGTGCACCAGCCGCTCATGCGCAGCGTGCTGATCGACGATCACCACGCCCTGATCGGTCTGGGCCACGATGTAGGTCTCATGCAATTGGGCCCGCGCAACACCCAATGGATAGTTGCCGTTGGCGATCCCGCCCCCGGGGGCATCGGCCGGCATCTCGACGCGCGCTGAAAGACCGTCGAGCGGCGCCATGAACTGTGCCGCGGCTTCAGCAAGGCCACGCGGTATGAACGACCCGCCACCGCTGCCAAGCGGCAGGGCGTTGGCATGGCCGGTGTGCGCCCGGAACGCCCCCAGCGCGGCATCGGACACCGTGGTGCTGGCACGGTGGCCGGCGGCGGCAAGCGCTGTGCGCAACGCCCCCACGATCAGGCCGCGCACGATTCCGGCGTCGCGGAAGCGGACTTCGGTCTTGGCGGGGTGGACGTTGACGTCGACCATCTCGGGCGGCGCTTCGAGGAACAACGCCACCATGGGATGGCGGTCGCGCGCCAGGAAATCCTGATAGGCACCACGCACCGCCCCGGCCAGCAGCTTGTCCCGTACCGGCCGGCCGTTGACGAACAGGTACTGGTGTTGGCCGGTCGGCCGGTTGAGCGTCGGCAGGCCGGCAAAGCCGGTCAGCCGGAAGCCTTCACGGTTGGCGTCGATGGCAAGTGCATTGTCGGCGAACTCACGGCCCATGATGGCGCCCAGCCGGGAAAGGCGGGCAGCGTCGCCGTTTTCGATCAGCGACGGCGGGGCCGCTGCAAGATCGATCAGGGCACGCTCCTCGCTTTCCAACCGGAAGGCAATCGACGGATGGGCCATCGCCAGCCGTCGCATGGCGTCGGCCACGTGGCTCGACTCGGTGCGCGGCTCCTTCAGGAACTTGAGCCGCGCCGGCGTGGCGAAGAAAAGGTCGCGCACTTCGACCCGCGTTCCCGGCGGATGCGCCGCGGGCCGTGGCTCACCTTTCGCCCCACCGTCGATCTCAAGGCTCCACGCGGTGTCGGCACCCGCCGGCCGCGACGTGATGGCAAAGCGGCTGACCGAGGCGATCGAGGGAAGTGCTTCGCCGCGAAAGCCAAGGGTGCGGATGTCGGTCAATTCATCATCCGGCAACTTGGAGGTGCAGTGGCGCTCGACCGCAAGCTGGAGCTCGTCTGCGGTCATGCCGACGCCGTCGTCGGCCACCGAAATAAAGCTACGGCCGCCCTCCTTCAGGGTGACGGCGATGCGGCGGGCGCCGGCGTCGATGGCATTTTCGACCAGTTCCTTCACCGCACTTGCCGGGCGCTCCACGACTTCGCCCGCGGCGATGCGGTTCACCAGGGTTGTTGGAAGACGACGGAGGAGGCGCGCACTCATAGGGCGCCGAGTTTACGTCTGCTGCCTTGCGGAAAGATACTGGCGGGTGAGGACCTTGGCGTCCTCGACGGCAGGCTGATCGAAAGCGTCGATGCCCCACAATTCGGCGGCGAAGATGGTTTCCAGCACGTAATGCATCATCAGCGCGCCCATTACCCGCTCGTCGACGGAGGCGATACGAATGATGCGCGTCGGCCGGCCGGCCTTGACCAGGGTCGCCGCCGTGGCGTCGGCCTCGGCGAGCAGAAGGTCGCCCAGGCTTTGATTGGCGAGATAGTCGAGCGCCTTGTCGCCGCCCAGCATGGCCGGCGCGATAGGCGTACCCTGCCCGGCCGTGTCCTGAATCACGAGAGTGAACAACTTGTCGGCAGGTCCGCCAAGATAGAGCTGCGCCTGGCTGTGCTGATCGACGGTGCCCATGGCGGCGACCGGCGTGGTGCCATTGCCCTCCTTGCCCAGGCTCTCCGCCCAGATCTGTCGGTACCAGTAGGCGAAGGTATCGAGGCGATCGACATAGGGCATCAGCACGGTGATGTTCAGGCCACGCTCCCTGGCGAGGCCAACCGAAAGCGCGGCGCCGATTGCCGGGGCGAGGGCCGCAGGCTCGGTGGCCGCCAACACGGGATCGAGGACGCTGGCCGCACCTTCGCGGATGGCCGCTGCATCGATGCCCGCGATCAGGGCCGGCAGCATGCCGACCAGCGAGAACACCGAGTAGCGCCCGCCGATCTTCGGATCGTGTTCGAGGATCGTGCAGCCGAGTCGGGTCGCCAGCCGCCGCAACGGATTGTCGGCCGCCTCGGTGACGACGATGACATTGGACGCGAGTGTCGCCTTGTCGAGCGCTGCCTCGATCCCGGCGATGATCGTGAAGAACGCCGTCAGCGTCTCGGCGGTGCCCCCCGACTTCGAAATGACGAGAAACCCGGTTTTCGCCAGCGGCAGGCGTGCCAGCAGCTCCGTGAATGTCGCGGGATCGACATTATCCATGAAGTACATCTTGGGCCGCCTCTTGGCCGGCCCGAACCCTTGGTCCCCGAGCGCCATCAGCGCCTTGCCACTGAGACTCGAGCCGCCGGAACCAATGACGACGACGTTCTTGAACTTGGCGAACCGCCTGGCGTGAGGCTTGAGCGCCGCGAGATCATCTCGCGCCGCCGGCAGGCGCAGCATCGGCAGGGTGCCGTCCTTGTGCCATTGCCGTAGCTTGTCGAGGGCCGGGCGCAGGCGCTCCAGCTCGTGATCGAGCGACGTGCGGCTCAATCCCTTGGCGCCGACGGAGGTATCGAGGGCGTCATCGATGGCATGGCGGTAGAACATGCAGCACCTATTCTTTTGGTTCGGAAACGACGCCGACGGGTTTGCCGACGACGACGGTGGTCATCACCTCGTCACGCAGCAGACGGCGGGCGACCAGGCGGACATCCTCGATCGTGACGGCAGAAATCAGCGCGGATCGCCGCGTCAGGTGATCAGGCGCCAGGCCATCGATCTGGAGCGACTGCAGCAGGCCAGCGATCGAGCCCGACGAATCGAGCGACAGCGCCAGTGCACCCGTGAGATAGGTCTTGGCATCCGCGAGCTCGCGCGCGGTGACGCCGTCGGTGCGCATGCGCGCCATCTCGGCGCGGACGATGCGGATCGCCTCACCGACGCGCTCGTTGGCGCTCGCCGTCGAGAGGACCAGAAGCGCCGCCCGCTTGTAGGTGCGGAGCCCGCTCGACACGCCGTAGGCCAACCCGCGCTTCTCGCGGACCTCGTTGAACAGCCGCGACTGCTGGCCACCGCCGCCCAGGACGTGGTTCATAATCACGGCCGCGTACCATGCCGGATCGTCACGGTCGATGCCGGGCAAGGCCATCACCGCCGTGCTCTGCGGCACCGCGCGTTCGACGACGATCGTGCGCGGCGCGGTGGGCGGGGTCCACTCCGGTGGCAGCGGCGGGACTGTCCCGATGACGAGGTCGCCGAAGGCGCGATCGAGCAGGTTCGCGAGTTCGGCCTCGGCGATATCACCGACGGCCGACACAAGCAGCCCGCTGCGTAACAGCAACACAGCGGCGCGGCGTTTGAGCAGGTCCGGCGTCAGTGTCTTCAGGTCTTCACGGGTTCCTTCCGGATCGGCGGCGTAGGGATGGCCGGCGAACAGGGCCTTCATCAAAGTTCGCCCAGCCACCGAGCGTGGCTGTTGCTCAGCCTGGTTGAGCTGGGAAATGGTCTGCGCACGCCGTTGCTCGACCATCTCCGGATCGAAGCGCGGCTGAGTAAGTGCCAGACGCAGCAGTTCGAAACCCTGTTCGCGATTGGCGGAAAGGACGCGCAGCGTGCCGCTCAACCGGTCGAGCGATGCACTGAAACCCAGAGAAACGGCGGCATCCTCCTGACGCCGAAGAAATGCCTGGGCATCAAGCGCGCCGGCACCATCGGTTAGCAGAGCGGCCATCAGGCTGGTCACTCCCGCCTGGCCCGTCGGGTCCGACGCCGTGCCGCCTGCGAAGGAGAACGACAACGCCACCACCGGCGCGCTCTTGTCCTCGACGAGCCAGAACTTGATGCCGAGCGGCGTGGTCACCTGCTTGATATCGACCGCGCTGGCGCCGGCGACCGGCAGCCAGGCGAGCACGGCAGCGACAGCCAGCACAAGGCAGCGACGCGCGCTGCTCATCGGCTACCCTCGGCCGGCGTCAGCAGTGCCGTCACCGCGCCTGAGTCCCGCCATACCAGTCGGGCGGCCGCGACGACATCGTCCGGCGTTACCGCGGCGATGCGCTCGGGCCAGGCGGCGATGTCGGCCATGGTGCCGCCGGTGCTGAGCACGGCGGCGTAAATGCGCGGTCCACTGGCCAGCGAGTCCTGAGCATAGATTGCCGCTGCAAGGAGCTGGTTCTGCGCCCGCTCGACTTCGTCCGCCGTCACGCCGTCGTCGACCAGCTTCTTCATCTCGAAATCCACTGCCGCCTCGATCTCCATCACGGCGCGCGTCGGGACGGGCTGAACGCCGACACCGAACGACGTGAGGCCGAGGCTCGCCGGGCTGTAGCCGGCATATGCCGAGAGCGCGAGCTTGTTGTCGGCTACCATCGCCCGCCACAGGCGGCTGGTCTCGCTGCCGCCGAACAGACGCGCCAGGACCTGAAGCGCGTAGGTGTATTTGGTGTCGCCCTTACGGTAGGACGGCGCCAGCCATTCGCGCGACCACCGCGGTTCCACGACGCGGGCGTCACCACGGCTGACGCGCTGCGGCAGATCTGTCCCTCCCTGCGCCGGCCGCCGCCGCACTTCGACCCGGCGGTTCGGGATCGCGCCGTAATGCTTCTCGGCAAGCTTGCGCACGACATCGGGCGTGGTATCGCCGGCGATGATCAGCACCGCGTTTCCCGGTGCGTAGAAGCGACGATAGAAGGCCGTGAGTTCGTTGATGCTGAGTCGCCTGATGTCGTCGGCGTAGCCGATGATCGGCATGGCGTAGGGCTTGTGTCGGCCGAACAGCTGTTCATTGACGGCTTCGTTGAGCAGCGCCGCCGGCACATTGTCCGTCCGCGAACGACGCTCCTCGAGTACCACCTGGCGTTCGGAAACCAGATCCTTCTCGGCGATGTGCAGGTTGACCATGCGATCGGCCTCCATACGCATCACGAGGTCGAGGCGGTCGGGCGCGACCGTCTGGTGATAGCCGGTCGAATCGTAGGTCGTATAGGCGTTGTCGCGGCCGCCGTTGCGCGACACGATGCGCGAGAATTCGCCCGGCGTGACCTTGTCGGTACCCTTGAACATCATGTGTTCGAGAAAGTGGGCGACTCCGGTATGGCCGAAAGTCTCGTCGGCGCTGCCGACCTTGTAGACCAGGACCTGGGTGACGATCGGGGCGCGGCGCGACGGCAGGATGACGACCTGTAGACCGTTGGCCAGCGTAAAGCTCTCGACGGGCCGGCGCCCGACGGTGAGCAACTTCGCCAGCGCCGGGCCCGACGGCGACAGGGCCGCACCCGCGGCGAGACCGCCGAACAGGACGCGACGGCGAAGCGTCAACGGCGCACTCAGAAGACGCCTTCGAGCAGGCCGCGCTTGCGCCGCGTGATCGTTGGTGTCGCGCCCGACGCTGGCTGGCCGGAAGCCTGGGCGTCGCGCAGCCGTTGCTGCTCCTTGGCTGGATCGAGCACGACGCCCGTTGGACCGGTATTCTGCCAGAATATCAGGCCGTCGATGAAACTCTTGTCGCTATCGTTGATGGTCCGCGTGTCGGTGTTCACACGGCCGCGGATGTTGGGGTCGATGCCACCCTGGCCCGCCTTGGCCACCAGCGCCTGCTCGGACGCGCCGCCCGGGCCCTGCGGCGCGGCAGCGGCGTCACGGCGCGACGGGCGCCCGGCGGTTTGAGGCGCCAGGGCCTCACGCGCCTGCTCGGACGGCGTCACTTCCTGCGGCCGCGGCTCACCGGGACGCGGCGGGCGCAACTCGGCGTTCGGCGGCATGGTGAGCGGGGAATGGGAGACGATCTTGAATTCGTCAGGCGACACTTTTTTGCCGCCGCCAAGATTCTCGAAGGCGCTGCAGCCGCCCATCGCCAGGGCGCCGAGCGCGAGGAGGGTCACCGGGATTAAGCTCGTCCGTTGCATCGTCCGTCCTTCGGGTTTCGCTTCTGTCCGCTGATCATGGCCGCATCAGGGCGCACGTTGTTTTTCGCCGATGAGAGAGTCGATGAGCATTAGCCCGACGCCGACAACGATCGCTGAATCGGCGACATTAAACGCCGGCCAGTGCCATTGGCCCAAGTGAAAATCGGCGAAATCGAACACAGCTCCCCAACGGGCGCGATCAACAACATTACCGATAGCGCCGCCGATGACAAGGCCGATACCCCAGCCGCTCAGCGGCCGGTCGGTACGTCGCAGCCAGACGAAAAGACCGATACAGACGGCCACCGCTACCCCCGACAGGACCCACGGTGGCAAGGCGCGGTCGCCACCCAGCAGGCCGAAGCTGACGCCACGGTTCCACACCACGACCAGGCGAAAAAAGCCCTCGAACACCGTGACCGACGATCCGGATTTCAGCAGATAGTCCAGCAACAGCTCCTTGGAGAGCTGATCGGCAACCAAAGTCACAACGACCAAGGCCATCGCCTGGCGGTCGAGCGGTCTCATCGGCGCAACCTCATGCCGTCACCACCTCTTCGCAGCGCTTGCAGATCAGTGGATGAGCGGCCGACGAACCCACCTCCTCCAACACCTGCCAGCAGCGCGCGCACTTGTCGCCGTGGGCCGGGCGCGGCACCACCGCCACGCCCGCCACGTCGGGCAGCGTGAAAGCCCCGGCCGGCGCCACTCCCGCCACCAGTTCACCGCCGGAGGTGATGCAGATTTCGGAAAGGTCAAGATCCTTCAGGGCGGCAAGATACTCCGGCGCGGCGTGGACAAGGGGAGCTGCCTGCAGGCTCGATCCGATCCGCTTCTCGGCACGCTCCAGTTCGAGCGCGCCGGTGACGACGCGGCGCAAGGCTCGCACCGTTTTCCATTTCGCGCCAAGCGCCGCATCGAGCCACGCCGGCGGGATTGCGGGATAGACACGCAGATGCACGCTGTCGGCAGCGCCGTCCGGCATGTCCTTCGACCGGGCAAGCCAGGCTTCCTCGGCGGTGAAGCAGGTGATGGGCGCCAGCCAGGCGGTGAGGAACGAAAACACCTCTGCCATGACCGTGCGGGCGGCACGCCGGCGCCGCGAGGAAACAGCGTCGCAGTAGATCGCGTCCTTGCGAACGTCGAAATAGAACGCCGACAAATCGACAGCGCAGAAATTGTGCAGTTCCGTCGCAATCGTGTGGAAATCATAATCGTCGACGGCCCGGCGCAGAACTTCGTCGAGTTCGGCCAGGCGATGCAACACCCAGCGCTCGAGTTCGGGCATGTCGGCGGCAGCCACGGCTTCGGCGGCGCTGTAGCCGTCGAGGCTGCCGAGCAGATAGCGCAGGGTATTGCGCAGTCGGCGATAGGCCTCGGCCTGGTGTTTCAGTATCTCCGGACCGATGCGCTGATCCTCGGTGTAGTCGGTGCCGACTACCCACAGCCGCAGGATATCGGCGCCATACTGGTCGCACACGGTCTGCGGCGCAGTGATGTTGCCCAGCGACTTCGACATCTTGCGGCCCTGCTCGTCGAGCGTGAAGCCGTGCGTCAGCACGCCGTCGTAGGGTGCGCGGCCCCGGGTGCCGCAGCTCTCCAGCAGCGAAGAATGGAACCAGCCGCGATGCTGATCGGAGCCCTCGAGATAGAGGTCGGCCGGCCACTTGAGATCGGGGTTGCCTTCGAGCGTGAAGGCGTGGGTGCAGCCGGAGTCGAACCAGACATCGAGAATGTCTGTCACCTGCTCGAAATCCCCGACATTGTACTTGTTGCCGAGAAAGCGCTCCGGCGGGCTTGCGAACCAGGCATCGGCGCCCTCGGCGCTGAAGGCCTCGACGACACGCGTCATCACCTCCGGATCGCGTAACGGCTCGCCCGTCACCTTGTTCACGAACACCGCGATCGGCACGCCCCAGGCGCGCTGGCGCGACACGTTCCAATCGGGCCGCGTCTCGATCATCGAGCGCAGGCGATTGTAGCCGGCCCGTGGCACGAAGCGCGTGGCGTCGATCGCCGCCAGCGCCTTTTCGCGCAGGGTGCCGCCGATCTCGGCGATCGGCTTGTCCATGGCGATGAACCATTGCGGCGCGTTGCGGAAGATGACCGGCGCCTTGGAGCGCCAGGAATGCGGATAGGAGTGCGTGATGCGGCCGGAGGCGAGCAGCCTGCCTGTCGCGTCGAGGGCGGCGATCACTGTGCGGTTGGCGTCGCCCTTCTTGCCTTCCGGCGTATAGACGCGGCGCCCGGCGAACATCGGCACGTGCGGATAATAGGTGCCATCCTCGGCCACCGTGTCAGGCACTTCCACGCCGTTGGCCACACCCAGCTCATAGTCGTCGGCACCATGGCCCGGCGCGATGTGCACGAAGCCGGTGCCTGCATCGGCGGTGACGAAATCGCCTGACAGCAGGCGCACGTCGAAGTCGAAGCCCTGGCCGCGCAGTGGGTGAGCCGCGATCAGGCCTTCGAGATCGGCGGCTGCAACGTCGGCCAGAACCTTGGCCGTGAACTTTCCGGCTTCGGCTGTGGCCGCCACCAGCTCCTTGGCCAGCACCATCCTGTCGCCGGGCTTGGTCTTGCTGCCCTCGGCCACCGCCTCGACCTCGACCAGCGCGTAGGCGATCTCCGGCCCGTAAGCGAGCGCGCGGTTGCCCGGGATGGTCCAGGGCGTTGTCGTCCAGATCACGATCGAGCTGCCGTCGAGCTTGCCGCCCGCCGATTTCACCACCGGGAAGCCGACATGGATCGTGTCGGAGACATGGTCGTGATACTCGATTTCAGCCTCCGCGAGCGCGGTCTTCTCGACCACGCTCCACAGCACCGCCTTGGAGCCCTTGTAGAGGCCGCCGTTCATCAGGAACTTGCCGAGTTCGGCCACGATGACGGCCTCTGACTCGTACTTCATCGTCGAGTAGTAGTTCTCCCAGTCGCCGTCGACGCCCAGCCGCTTGAACTCCTCGCGCTGCACGCCGATCCAGTGATCGGCGAAGGCGCGGCATTCCTTGCGGAATTCGACGACCGGCACCTGGTCCTTGTCCTGCTTCTTGGCGCGATATTGCTCCTCGATCTTCCATTCGATCGGCAGGCCATGGCAGTCCCACCCGGGCACATAGTGGCTGTCCTTGCCCAGCATCTGCTGGGTGCGGCTCACCAGGTCCTTCAGGATCTTGTTCAGCGCATGGCCGATATGGAGGTTGCCGTTGGCATAGGGCGGGCCGTCGTGCAGCACGAACTTCGGCCGGCCCTTGCTCTCGGCGCGCAGGCGGTCCCACAGCTTCATGTCGGCCCAGCGCTTCAGCAGCTCCGGCTCCTTCTTGGGCAGGCCGCCGCGCATGGGGAAGTCAGTCTTGGGCAGGAAAACGCTGGATTTATAGTCAGTTGTCACAAGAAACTCGGTGCGAAAGGAGCGAGGAGTGACCGCCGGAACGGCAGCCACGAACAGGCAGGACGACCCGGCCGCGGTCAGCGGACCGGGCGGATAATTCGCTCCAGGAGGGCCCCGATAAACATAGGGCCGGCAATCTAGGGACGGGGGTCGGGGGGGTCAAGGCAGGCCGAAGGACGCGCACGGACGATCAAGGCCAGCGGCACGATGCGGGTATCGGCGACGATCGGCTCGGCCGCCGCCAGTTCGGGGCTGGCACAGGGTTCGACCAGGCGCTCGATGGCGAGGCCCGCCTGGCCGAGCGCGTCGACCCATTGCGACAGGGTGCGATGGAAGCGCGGGGTCTGGAACGGCCGGCTGCTCGCCTTTTCCTCCGTCGACAGGGTCTCGAAGTGCCACTGCTGGACCGCGCCGTCGACGGCGCCGAAATAGCCGCCGACCTCGACTGCCCAGGCATCGCCCTTGGCGTCGCGCAGCACCTTGCGATGTGGCGGCATGAAACAGGGGTGCAGGATCGAGAACTGCAGGAAGCCGCCCGGCTTGAGCACCCGCCGCGCCTCGGCAAGCGCGCGGCCGGGGTCCGGCATGTCCATCAATGACATGAAGGCGGTGGCGAAATCGAAGGCACCTGCCTCGAACGGCAGCGCCGCAGCATCGGCCACACGGTATGCAATGCCGAGCGGCTCGGCCTCCTCCGCCGACTGCGCGTGCCGAATGAATGTCGGCGCGATGTCGATGCCCTGCATGCGCGCGCCAAGGCGTGCCACCGCACGCGTGTTGGCACCCTCGCCGCAGCCGATATCGAGGCCCTGCAGTCCCTCGATCGGCGGCAGCATCGCCAGGAAGGCCGGCGAGTTCAGCGCATCGCGATAGACGTCGCGGCCCGCACGCACGTGCCGGGTCCATGTCTCGGCATTGCCTTCCCAGTATCGGCCGGCCTCGGATGCTTCCATGGAAAGCCTCCCGTCAGTGAGCGGTCTTCAACACTTCGCGCGCCGCGTCGCCATCGGCCGCGATCTGCGCCTTGAGCTGGTCGAGGCCGGCGAATTTCATCTCGGGCCGGATGAAGTCGACCAGCGCCACGCGCAGCGTCTTGCCGTAGAGGTCGCCCGCGAAGTCGAACAGGTGGACCTCGAAATTCTCCTGCAGCTTGCCGAAGGTCGGACGCCGGCCGAGGTTGGCCACGGCATCGCGCCATCCCTGGCTTTCCTGGCCATCGATCAGCACACGCACGGCATAGACGCCGAAGCGCGGCCGCAGATGCTTACCCAGGGCGACGTTGGCGGTCGGAAATCCAATAGTGCGACCGCGCTGGTCGCCCAGCTCGACGGTGCCCTCGATCTCCCAGGGATGGCCCAGCAGTTCGGCTGCCTCCCCGGCCATACCGGCACGCAGCGCCTCGCGGATGCGTGTCGATGAATAGATCTCACCCTCGCGCATGACGGGCTCCAACACCGTGACGCCAAAACCGCGCGCCTTGGCCTCTGCGCGCAAGCGCTCGACATTGCCGCCACGGCGGGCACCGAAGGTGAAGTCGTAACCACACACGACATGGCGCGCGGTCAGCCCCTTCAGCAGTACATCTTCGATGAAGGCGTCGGCGGAAAGCGCGGCGAATGCCGCGTCAAAGCGCTGGGCGAGCACAGCCTGCACGCCGTACTGCGCCAGAAGCCGAGTTTTGGCCGGCGGCAGGGTGAGCCGGAACGGCCCGGTGTCGGGCACGAAGAAACCGCGCGGGTGCGGCTCGAAGGTGAGCGCCACCAGCGGGGCACCTAGCGCCTTGGCCTGCCGGCCGGCATCGGCCAGCAACGCCTGGTGACCGCGATGCACACCGTCGAAATTGCCGAGCGCCACCACCCCGCCTTGCCAGGCAGCCGGTGCTTGTCGCCAATCGTCGAAGGCCGGAATCAGGGTCATGCCGCGTCGCGCCGTGGCACCAGCACGACAGCCTCACCGTCGATCACGACCTTGTCGCCGTTGAGGCACTGGGTCTTGAGCGTCACCCGGCGGCGCTTGTCGTCGATGGCGGTGATGGTGGCGACGGCGGTGATGGTGTCGCCGATGATCACCGGCGCCATGAAGTTCATGGTCTGGGAGATGTAGACCGCCCCAGGCCCTGGCAGCTTGGTGCCGATCACTGTCGAGATGAAGCTGCCGCTCAGCATGCCGTGGGCAATACGCTGGCCGAAGCGCGTGGTGCGGGCAAAGCCGTCATGCAGATGGATCGGGTTGGTGTCGCCCGAGACGCCGGCGAAGCCCGCGATATCGGCTTCGGTGACGGTCTTACCGAACATCGCCGACATTCCGGGCTTGAGATCTTCCAGAAAGAGGCCGTTCATGGCCGCGAAGGACTGCGCCAAATCTTGTTCTCCCCACGTTAAGGGCCGCCCCCTTACCACGCGCCCCTCTTATCACGCACATGTCCGTGTGCCACAGTCCGGTGAATGACCGTTCACAAGCCGATCGAAGCGGAAAGCGTCGCCGCCGTCCTGGCCGCTGCTGCCGGCCGCCATTTCGGCGGCATCGCCGTTATCGAGGGGCTAAGCCGCGAATCGGGCGGCGCCTCACGCCAGACCTGGCGCTTCGACGCCGTGGCGGCCGGCAGACGCCACGAGTTGATCCTGCGTCGCGACCCGCCTTCCCTAGGAAAGACCGACCGCGAACGCTCGGTCGCCATCGACCGCGCCACCGAATTTCGTGTCCTTGCGGCCGCCCACAAGGCCGGCGTGCAAGCACCCGAGCCGCTCTTCGAGCTTGCAGCCGGCGACGGTCTCGGCGAGGCCTTCGTCATGCGGCGGGCCAGCGGCACGGCCATCGCACGCAAACTCCTGCGCGATGCAGCCTACGACAGCGCGCGAGGAAAAATCGCGGGCCAGCTCGGCGAAATCCTCGCGCGCCTTCACGCCACCGACCCGGTCACCCTGCCGCCACTGGTGCGCCGCGAGGCCGCCGACCACATCGCCAGCCTGCGCCGCTCACTGGACGACCTCGGCCAGGCCCAACCGGTTTTCGAGCTTGCGTTGTCCTGGCTCGACCGGCGCAAGCCGCCGCCGCTCGACCGGCCGGTGCTGGTGCATGGCGACTACCGTACCGGCAATTACCTCGCCGACGAGACCGGCGTGACGGCGATCCTCGACTGGGAACTCGCCCATCTTGGCGACCCGATCGAGGATCTCGGCTGGCTGTGCGTCAAGAGCTGGCGTTTCGGCGCCATCGACAGGCCGGCCGGCGGTTTCGGCAGCCGCGAGGAACTGTGGGCGGCCTACCAGCGCGCCGGCGGCAGGCCGGTCGATCCGCAACGGGCACACTGGTGGGAAGTCTTCGGCACCGTGCACTGGGGCATCATCTGCCTCAACCAGGCGTGGAAGCATCTCTCTGGCTCGATCAGGTCGATGGAGCATGCCTCGATCGGCCGCCGCGCGGTGGAGACCCAGGTCGACCTGCTGCAGCTTCTGAAGAACGCCGCCTGACATGGCCCAGGACCGCCCCACCGCCGCGGAACTGCTGACGGCCATCGCCGATTTCCTGCGCGAGGAAGCGACACCCGCACTCGACCGCACCGAGCCGCGGCTGGGCTTCCAGATGCGCGTGGCGGTGAATTCGCTTGCCATCCTGGAACGCGAAATCCGCCTTGGGCACGATGCTGACCTTCGCGAGCACGCACGCTTGGCGAAGCTGCTTGGCCATGGTGGCACTCTCAGCGAACTGAACTACGAACTCGCCCGGCAGCTCCGCAGCGGGGTGCGCGATGAGCGCGATCCGGCCCTGATGGCCCATCTCGAAGCCACTACTGCCGACAAGATCGCCATCGCCAATCCCAAGTGGAGATGATACTTCGGCATCTGCCGAACCATTGACCGTGGCGACTCTTGCCGTCGAGGCGTAGGTTCCCGCCATGACCACCGTGAACGCCCTTTCCGAAGTCGCTGCCCTGATGGGCGACCCGGCGCGCGCTGCGATGCTGTCGCTGCTGATGGACGGCCGCGCCCACACCGCCTCCGACCTGGCGCTGGCTGCCGGCGTCACCGCCCAGACCGCGTCGGGCCATCTCGGCCGCATGGCCGAAGCCGATCTGCTGGCCGTCCGTGCCCAAGGCCGCAACCGCTTCTACCGCCTTGCCTCGCCTGACGTGGCCCATGCCATCGAATCGTTGATGGCACTGGCTGGCACGCGTGCGCAGCCGGCCTCCCGGACCGCCGCCTGGCGGCGCGACCCCGATCTTCGCTTCTGCCGTACCTGCTACGACCACCTCGCCGGCCAGGTCGGAATCGCGGTCACGGATTCGCTGACGCAACATGGCCATCTCGAACCCAAGGGAGCGCGCGACTGGAAGCTGACGCCGTCAGGCGAGCTCTTCTGTGCCCGCGTCGGCGTCGACCTGCCGGGCGCGCGCCAGGCGAGCACCCGGCACTTCGCGCGTCAGTGTCTCGATTGGAGCGAGCGCCGGCCGCATATCTCCGGCGCGCTGGGCTCGGCCATCGCCGACACCTTCTTCAAGAAAGGCTGGGCCGAGAAGCTGCGCCGCGGCCGCACGGTGCGGCTGACCGACTCAGGGCGCCGAGCGCTTAGCCGTGACTTCGGCGCCGCGATCTAGTTTCGCTTTGCCGTAACTCATGCCATCGCCCGACGGGATCTTGCAGATCGAGGAAGCGCGCAGGATCTTCTCCTCGCCCACCGTCAGGTAGATGTTGGTGAATAGAAGCGACCGGGTGGCGCGCACCAGTTCGGCACGGCCTTCCACCCAGTCGCCGATTTTTGCCGGCGCCACGAAGTCGAAGGTCATGTTCACGGTCGGCAGGAACTTGCGCAGGCCGGCCAGCGTGCCGCCGCCCATGGCGCCCACGAGGTCGGCCACTGTCATCATCATGCCGCCGTGCAGACCACCGGCCGGGTTGCACATATGCTGGTGCACCCGGAAGCCCATGACGAACTCGTCGCGCGTGCCCTTGGCGCCGCGCTTCACGTAGAGATTGCCGATGTGGCTGTTGAAGGTGGGATCGGGTCGACCGCGGTCGAAATCGACGCGGTGAAAGTCGGGCGGTACCTTGTCGTCGGGCAAACGCTAACTCCGGGCTTTGAGCGTCCGGTGACGACTCAGCAGCGAGAACGCGCCGAGGCCGCCCAGGACTTCGTGGCGCGGACCATAAAGCCGACCCTTCACCTGCACCACATGCTCGTCGTGGCCCACCACCTCGCCCTCGGCCTGCAGCCAGTCGCCGAGCCGGCCCGGTCCGAGATAGTCGAGCGAGAGGCGCAACGTCACGGCGCGGCGCTGCAGCGTGTGCCACACCGCCGTGCCCATCGCCGAGTCGAGAAAGGCCGCCAGCATGCCGCCATGCACGATACCGAGCGCATTGGCGTGCTGCGGTCCCGGCATGAAGCCGCGGATTGTACGGCCGTTCTCGACCTTCTCGAACCACGGCCCGTTGGCCGCGGCAAAGCCGGACGCTTCAGTGAGTTCGCGAAAACCTGAGGGAATGGACATGCGCCATTCTAGGCAATCCCGGTCAGCAGAACCAAGCCGTAGCCGACATACCAGACGGCAAGCGTCGTAATCAGGCGGTTCGACCAGATCCGGAACTGCCGGTCGGTAAGTTTCTCGAGCAGGAGCTTGCCGAGCGACGTGCCGATCATCGACGAGGCAATGGCGACACCCAGGAACCACGGCTCGACCCGCCCGGCCTCGGCGATCAGCGCACCGAAATAGATCAGCTTGAAGCCGTGGCCGAACACCTGGCACGAGGCCTTGGTGGCGATAATTGCCCGGCGGTCGAGCGGCGAGCGCAGGAACATGGTGTCGAGCAGCGGGCCGGTGACGCCGGTCAGCAGCATCAGCGCCATCGAGCAAAGGCCGGTGGCCGCCACCTGCAACGGACCGAAACTGCGCGGCAGGATGCGCTCGGGAATGGCGCGGATGATGAAGGGCGAGAGGCCGAGCATCAGCAGTGCAGTGGCCTTGTCAGGCACGTAGAGCGTGATCGACCACAGGCCGACCGCAACCAGACAGCCGGCGACATAGAAGGCCGTGCTCTTCCACACGATGTGCCGCCACCACAGCAGGGCGCGCCAGCCATTGGAGGCCATCTGGGTGACGGCATGCAACACCATGGCCGCGGGCAGCGGAAAAATGAACAGCAGGACGCCAATTAGAATGAGGCCGCCGGCCATGCCGAAGATACCCGACAGGAAGGCCGTGCCGACCATCAGGAGGCTGAGCCCCGCTGCCATCACCAGTGTCATGGGCTGCAAGCTAGAGAGGCCTGCTACAGTGTTCAAATATATGCTATGGCATAATTAAATACTTTTTGGATATGCCTTTGGAATTGCGTCATCTCCGCTATTTTGTCGCCGTGGCCCGCGAGGGCCACATCACGCGCGCGGCCGAGAAGCTCCATATGCAGCAGCCGCCGCTTTCCCAGCAGATCAAGGCGCTGGAGCGCGAGATCGATGCCACCTTGTTCGTGCGCCATGCGCGCGGCGTCAGCCTGACCGATGCCGGCCGCTCCTTCTTGCCCGACGCCGAGGCGGTACTGGTTGCGGTCGATCGTGCCGCGGCGCAGGCGCGGCGGACGGCGCGTGGCGAAACCGGATGCATCGCCGTGGGTTTCACCACCTCGGCACCGTTTCACCCGCTGGTGGCGCGCGCCATCCGCGAATTTCGCCAGGCCCGGCCCGACGTCTCCTTCGTGCTTGAGGAAAGCAGTTCCGGTGATCTGCTGGGCAGCCTGCGCGAGGAGCGGCTGGACATCGCCTTCATCCGCTCCGGCACGGTCGACGCCGAGGGTCTCGCCATTCATGCGCTGTTGCAGGAGGAGATGGCGGCAGCGCTGCCGTCGCACCACAAGCTCACACGGCGACCACATCTCGCGCTGAAGGATCTCGCGGCCGAGAATTTCATCCTCTACCGCCGGCCGGATGGGCGCGGACTCTATGACGTCATCATCGCCGCCTGCGCCCAGGCCGGTTTCAGCCCGCATGTCGGCCAGGAGGCGCCGCGCATCGTGTCGACCTTGAATCTCGTCGCGGCCGGCCTCGGCATCACCATCGTGCCGGCATCCTTAAGTCGCCTGCCGCTGGAAGGCGTAACCTACCGGATGCTGAAGGGCCGGCCGGCACTGAAAGTGCCGCTCAACCTCGCCTGCCGCCGCGACGAGCGCTCGGCCGCGACACTGGGGTTCGTCGACCTGGTGCGCCGGCTGTCATCATGATCGCCGTCATCAAAACCATCGGCCATTCAAATCATCCGATCGAACGCTTCGTCGATCTGCTGAAAGGCGGTGGCGTACAGATCCTGGTCGACGTCCGCTCGACGCCGTGGTCGCGCCGGTTCCCGCAGTTCGGCAAGGATCGTCTGGCGCAAAGCCTCGCTGCCGCCGGCATCGAGTATCGGCATGAAGGTGCGGCCCTTGGCGGCAAACCCCGGAACGGCGGTAGCTATGACGATCTCGCCGCGCGGCCCGACTTCACGCGAGCACTCGACCGTCTTGTCGCCGCCGCCGCCGAGGCTGCGCTTTGCCTTATGTGCGCCGAGAAGGAGCCGCTCGACTGCCACCGCACCGTGCTGGTCTCGCGCCACCTCGCCGTGCGCGGCGTGACCATCGAACATCTGCTGGCCGGTGGCGGCAGTCGGCCGCACGCCGAGGTCGAAGACACATTGCTGGCCAGGGTCGAGCACGGCGGCCCCGACCTGTTCACGTCGGGCGACGATCGCGCTACGCGACTCGCCCGCGCTTATGATCACCGCGAACGGCCGATGCGCCGCCTTCCCGGCGGATGATGCGCCGCGGGCGCGGCATTGCGCCCGATCAAGGCGCATTCCGGCCAGTACCATATTGTCGGGTATGGCTCCGATTCCGCGCCTCAAGCCCTACGCCGGGCCCGCTCTGCTGTCCTACGGCTTTCGGCCGTTCTTTCTGCTCGGTTCGATCTGGGCCGGCCTCGAGGTGCTGGCTTGGCTGCCGATGTTTTATGGCGAACTGTCGGTGGCGACCGCTTTCTCGCCGCGCGACTGGCACGTTCACGAGTTGCTGTTCGGCTATGTCCCCGCGGTCGTCGCGGGCTTTCTGCTGACGGCGATTCCCAACTGGACCGGGCGCCTGCCCCTGCAGGGCGCGCCGTTGCTAGGCCTCGTCGTGGCCTGGCTCACTGGCCGGGCCGCCGTCATGTTGTCGGCCGATATCGGCTGGGCTGCCGCAGCCGTCCTCGATTGCGCCTTTCTGGCCCTGATGGTTGCAGCGGTGGCACGCGAAATCATCGCCGGCAAAAACTGGCGCAACCTGCCGATCGTCGCCGTGCTCGGCCTGCTGGCGGGCGGCAATCTCGCCTTCCACCTCGAAGCACATGTCGAAGGAACAGCCCTAACCGCCACGCGGGTCGGGATCGCGGCGATCATTATAATGATCACCGTAGTGGGCGGCCGCATCGTGCCGAGCTTCACGCGCAACTGGCTGCTGCGCCGCCCGCCCGGCCGCCTGCCCGCACCGTTTGGACGCTTCGACAGCGTCTGCGTCGTGCTAGGAGGCGCCAGCCTCGCCCTATGGGTCGCCGACCCCGCCGACACGGCGACGGGCGCCGTGCTGATTGCCGCCGCCATCCTCAATACCGTGCGGCTCGCACGTTGGGCAGGCGAGCGGACGGCCGCCGACCGGCTTGTGCTGATCCTGCACGCCGGTTACGCCTTCGTGCCGCTCGGTTTCCTTCTGGCCGGGCTGGCGGCTTTCGACGTCACCGCACCCAGCGCCGGAATCCACGCCTGGACCGTGGGTGCCATCGGCATCATGACACTTGCCGTCATGTCGCGCGCCAGCCTCGGCCATACCGGTCGCGCGCTGGTGGCGACGCCGGCGCTCGAGATGATCTATGCCCTCGCGGTCGTGGCGGCCGTGGCGCGCGTCTGCGCCACCCTTCATCCGGAATGGAACGGTGTCCTGCTGCACCTCGCGGCTTTCACCTGGGCCGCGGCGTTCCTGGGCTTCGCCGGCCTCTATGCGCCGCTTCTGTGCCGGCCCAAGTGGCCGGCGGTTCGCTCCAGGAAGTGACGCGGCAGGCGCGCGCCCTCGGGGCCGGCCATGCTAGGCTTACCTGCGAAGCCTGGGGGGGGAAGTGAACCATGCGGATGATCGCGCTGCTGCTGACGACCTTCGTCGCCTTGAGCCACGTCGGCATCATGATCCTGGAAATGTTCTACTGGGACCATCCGGTCGGCCGGCAGATTTTCAACATGACGCCCGAACTATCGGCCTCCTCCGCCATCCTCGCCGCCAACCAGGGACTGTACAATGGCTTCCTCGCCGCCGGCCTGGTGTGGGGCCTCGTGACCGGCCGCCGCGACCTCAAGGTCTTCTTCCTCGCCTGCGTGGTCGCGGCCGGGGTCTACGGCGGACTGACAGCCAAGATGTCGATCCTTTACACGCAGGGCCTGCAGGGCCTGCCGGCCCTGCTGGCACTTCTGGCCGTTCTCGCCGCACGACCGGGCCGCGTCCGACCGCACCTCTGAGCGAGGCAGCTTAGCCGTCGGGCCAGACACACCGCCCAGCTTGCACCACACTCCCGGTTTCGACTCTAAAGGCCGTAGAATCGCAGGGCAGTGCCGCCGAAAATCGCGGCATGCGTATCCACCGGCAGGAGCGCCGCTGCCGCGTCATGCCAACGTCCATAGTCGCTGGCCAGCGTGAGCACTGGCCAATCGCTGCCCCACATCAGCCGGTCGGGCCCGAACGTCACGAGCAAGTGCTCGACGTAGCGTCGCAGATCGTCAATCCGCCAGTCGCTCCGGGCCTCGGTGACGAGTCCCGAGACCTTGCAGCACCATAGCGTTTCACGGGCGATGCGCGCCATGCCGCTTGCCCACGGCTGGAAGCCGCCTTCGGCGACATTCGGCTTGGCCGCGTGGTCGATCACCAGCGGTAAATCGGGATGACGCCACGCAAGCTCGCCGATGACGGGGAGATGGCGCGGTTTGATCAGTGCATCGAAGCGCAGCCCGTGTTCTGCCATCGCGCTCAGCGCCGGCTGCACCTCGGGGCGCAGGATCCACTCGGTCTCTTCGATGTCCTGCAGCATTGGCCGCAGCCCCTTCAGCAGCGACGTCCGGGCAAGCGCCGCGATACGTACCGGCGCATCTGGTGCGGCAAGGTTCGTCCAGCCGACCACGCCACGCACCAGTCCCGCCGAGGCGCGGGCAACATCCAGCATGAACGCCGTCTCGGCTTCGGTGTCGGCCGCCTGCACCAGGACGGTTGCGGTGATGTCGCCCAACAGCGGGCGCAGGTCGTCCAGCTTGTAGTCGCGGGCAATCGCCAGGTCGGGTGACATCCAGCCGTAGTCGCCGCGCGAGAGGGTCCAGACGTGGTGGTGAGCGTCGACCCGGATCATTTTTCCGGCGTCGGGGCGTTTTCCGGCAGCAGGCCAGCGCGGCGCAACGCCGACCACAGAGCGCCGGGGATCTCCGTTCGCATCAGGTCGGCGTTCTGCTGCACTTCCGCGGCCGCACGCGGCCCCGGTATGACAGCGGCGACCACGGGGTGTGCCGCACAGAATTGCAGGGCGGCCGCCTTGATGTCGGTCCCGTGGCTGTCGCAGATGACCCGGATGGCATCGGCGCGAGCGACCACGTCGGCTTTCGCGGGCTCGTAGTTGAAAGTCGTGCCGCCCGCCAGTAGCCCGGAATTGTAGGGCCCGCCAAGCACCACCTTCACCCCCTTGGCCGCGCAGGCCGGGAACAGTTGCCCGAGTGCCGTGTGGTCGAGCAGCGTGTAGCGGCCGGCAATCAGGAATATGTCCGGACGTGCCGCGTCCAGGCAGGCAAGTGCCGGTTCCACCAGGTTCAATCCCATTCCCCAGGCACGAATCTCGCCGCGGTCGCGCATCGCGGTCAGCGCTTGCGCCGCGCCGGCTATCGCCTCGGTGAAATGGCGTTTCCAAGCGGAGCCGTGCCAATCCTCCGCGCAATCGTGAATGTAGACGATATCGAAGCGATCCAGTCCCATGCGTTGTTGGCTGTCCTCCAGCGAGCGCATCGTACCGCCGGCGGTGTAGTCGAAGGTGCGGCGGAACGGCAGGGCGTGCCGGAACCCTTCGCTCACTTCCGGCACGTCGCCGCTGGCGTGCAACAGCCGGCCAACCTTTGTGGACAGCGTATAGGCATCGCGCGGGCGCCGACGCAGCTCGTTGCCCAGGCGGTGCTCGGCCAATCCTGCGCCGTAATGTGGCGCGGTGTCGAAGTGACGGATACCAGCTTCCCAGGCGGCCTGCAGGCAGGCGGTGGCGGCCTCTTCGGGCACCACGACGCCAAGGTTGCCCAAGGGCGCGCTGCCGGCGCCGAGGGGCCCGTGCGGGACGTACCCCGTCACGTCCGCTCCGGTGGCGGGACCACGCCCTTGGTCACCAGGATATTGCCATAGAAACGCCGCTCGCCGGTTTGCACGATGGCGTGCGCCGCCTCAGCCGCAGAATAAAACGCATGACGCTCGATGCCCACGGCCAGCCGGGCGCCATGGCGGACCAGTACCGCATTCATCTCGGCTACCACCTCGGGCATCGCGCCGGGTTCGTCCACGTTCTGCATGATGGCGCAGGGCTCGGGGACAAAGGTGTCGATCGGCAACACCGACAGCACGGCCTGGAGAACGTGAGGCGTGTCGATACCGGACAGCCGGATCAGGCGACGCCCGCGGGTGGCCGGATAGTTGGCATCGACAAGAGCGACGCAGTCGCCGTGGCCCATCTCCGCCAGTGCATGCAGAAGATCGGGGGTGAGGAGAGGGTCGAGGCCAAGCAGCATGTGTCCTCCGGCGTCCGGCTCGATCCTAGCACCAATCCCCGATCCCTGAGTCGCAAGTGGATCGCGCCTCGGAATCGCTTTGCCTTGGCGTTTCGCCGCCCCTAGTCTGGCCGCGACCGACCCGAACAGAAATCATCGGGCAAATGTTCCCGGAGCCTGCGCGATGCCAGCCGTCTCTCCCCGTATCCACGAGGCGCCGGACGACCTGCTCGCCGCCATCGACTATTGCTACGAGCAGGGCTGGACCGACGGCCTGCCAGTCGTCCCGCCCGAGGTCAGCCGAGTCCGGGCCATGCTGGCCACCGAGAGTCGGGCCGCGGACACCGTGATCGCGCGTCATCCCGCGACCGAACTTGAACTGTCGCTGCATGCCGCTGCGGTAAATGCCGTCATGGCCGGCTGCCTGCCGGAGCATTTCCCGGTGCTGGTTGCGGCATTCGAGGCCATGGACAGGCCGGATTTCAATTTCCACGGCTCGACCGCGAGCACCGGCGGTTCGGCGCCGCTTCTCGTCGTGAGTGGCCCCTACACCGACGAGATCGCGATGAACGCCGACGTGAACCTGTTCGGTCCGGGCAATCGCGCCAACGCGACGATCGGGCGGGCCGTGCGGCTGATCCTACGCAATGTCTTCCAGATGATCCCCGGCATTTCGGACAAGTCGACACAAGGCAACCCGGGCAAATACAGCTTCTGCATCGCCGAACGCGCCAGAGGCAATCCGTGGCCCCTGCTCTGTGCGGCACAGGGCTATCCCGCGGGTGTTACTTCGGTCACCGTCTTCGCAGGCGGCGGGTTCTGCAATGTCGAGAACCACGGCGGCAACACACCGGAGCAGGTTCTCGGTTCGGTCGCGGATGCGATGGCCAACTATGGCTGCATCACGCTCGGCCAAAGCGTGGTGATCCTGGCGCCCGAACACATGGCCATCGTCGCCAGTGCCGGCTGGACGCGCGAACGGGCGCAGGATTTCCTCTTCACCCACGCCCGGCGTTCAGTCGAGGGGATGAAGGGCGTCGGCAAGTACCGCGATCGCGAATACGACACCCAGCACGGCGATGGCGCCTCCAGCCTGATCGAGCCGGGTTTCGTGCATCGCGGGCTTTTGCCCGACGATATCCTGATCACGATGGGGGGCGGCGACGCCGGGGGCCATTCGTGCTTCATTCCATCGTGGAGCCGCGGCCGGGGCTCGATCATGCAGCATGGCCCGATCAACCTCGGACGGAAGTGAACAGGGGAGTTATCTCGCATGCAGCTCTACGCACCCACGTCCACGGCGGCGAAGCGCAAAGCGTTCCGCGCCCCTGCCCTCGCCAGCCTGGAGGGCATGCGGCTCGGCATCCTGGAGAACGGCAAGCTCAACGCCGAGGAGATGCTGGCCGAGGTCGGCGCGTTGTTCGTCCAGCGCCATGGCTGCACCATCCGAACCCTGGCTTCCAAGCGCAACGCCAGTGCACCGGCACCGGCCGCCACCCTGGTCAAGGTCGCGCAGGAGGTCGATTTTCTCATCACCGGCCTGGGTGATTGAGGCTCCTGCTCAACGTGCAGTCTGCACGATGGCATCAGCTTCGAACAACTCGGCAAGCGGGCGGTGGTGCTGTGCACCCAGCCGTTCGAGGTGACGGCGCGGAACATCGCCCGCGTCCTGGGCCTGCCCGACTACCCTTTCCTCACAGTCCAGCATCCCATTGGCAGTTGCACCCTGCCGGAACTCAAGGCCCGCGCGGAAATCGCTTACCGGCAGGCACTGCCGATTCTGCTGCAGGCCTGAGCCGGCGACAGGCCGGCAAATCAAGTCGGCCCCGACATCAGGAGCGCCTGGTAGGCGGCCAGAGCCTGGACGTGATCATGGTCGGCGCGCAGGCCAACGTGTCCATCGGGCCGGATGACCAGAAGTGTGATCCCGCCAATGCCCAGCTGGTCGGCGGCTGCAGGTGCAATCTGTGCCCACAGAGTCCGATTGTCGGCCTGCGTCGTGAGCACGACCGTCTCTTCGACGATGGGCGCGCTGCAGCGGGCACGTATCGCGCCATCGAGCCGGGCGAGTTGCTCACCGGGCGCCGACACTCCGGCGATGAGCAGCGCGGTATGGCCTGGGCGGTTGGCCAGTTCGTGCAGCATGCCGGTCCGACCGTCGGCGAGACGTATCCCGATCGTGTCCGGCAGCCGCTGGCCAGGCGCCAGCGCCTCCTGCCTGTCACCCGCGTGCCTGTCACCCATGACGATCGGTGAGTCGGCGTAGTCGATGTCGAGTTCCGCCTCGGCGACTGCCTCGTGGTGCCGCGATGCCGGATCGGCGAACACTGCTCGAAGCGCGGCGTCGCGGGCTCGTCGTTCGACCGACTCAGTCACGGCCTGGGCATGCTCGACGGCATCGCCCGAGGCAGTGATCATCTCTGCCACCGGGCGTCGCTCGGCTTCATAACTGTCGAGAAGAGCCGATGTGCAATGACCATGGCAGACGAGCGCAAGCTTCCAGGCAAGGTTGAACGCATCCTGGAGGCCGCTGTTCATCCCGTGGCCTTGCGCAGGAGAACAGACATGGGCCGCGTCTCCTGCCAACAGGATGCCGCCTGACCGGAATCGTTGGGCAACCTTGGTGTGGCAATGGAAACGTGTCGGGCTGGCGACGTCGTCGAAGCCGATCCCAGGCAGATATCGTCGCATCGTCGACCAGGCGTCGGCCACCAGGTCGGAATCTGGAGAACTCGGTCGCAGGTAGACGCGCCACCGCCGTTCCGGAAGGGCGGTCAGGATCACCGGGGTCTCGTCCAGATAGGCGTAGTTCGCCTCGTACGACTCCGGCCAACCCCTCAGGGTCGTGTCGAACACGGCCCATGGTTGTTCGATGTCGTGCCCGTTGAGTTCGATCCCGCTCAGCGTCCGGGTGGTGCTGTGGAGTCCATCGCAGCCCACCACCCACTGGGCCGAGAGCTGGCAGCTCTCGAGAAGCCGCAGCACCTCGTCGAAGTTGCGGCCGGTGCTC
>CALDNT010000208.1 GCA_937915145.1 uncultured Reyranella sp. | reverse complement strand
TCGCCCTCATGTTCCTCTCCCCCGCGAGGGGGAGAGGTTAGGTGAGGGGGCGACGCAGCGAATAAGAGGTATCCACACCGCCCCGGTTGCTCGCCAACCCGGCGCCCTTTATATCGCGCCATGACCGACCGTTTGCTGATCGTCGATTTCGGTTCCCAGGTTACCCAGCTCATTGCCCGGCGCCTGCGCGAAGCCGGGGTGTACTGTGAAATCCACCCCTTCCAGTCGGTCGACGGCGCCAAAATCAAGGCTTTTGACCCCAAGGGCATCATCCTCTCCGGCGGCCCGGCCTCGGTGATCGAGGGCGAGGCGCCCTCGGCCCATCCCGCCATCTTTACCGCCAAGGTGCCCGTGCTCGGCATCTGCTACGGCGAGCAGACCATGGCCCAGCAACTGGGCGGCACGGTCGAAGCCGGCCACCACCGCGAATTTGGCCGGGCGGAAGTCGAGGTCAAGGCGGGCTCGGCCCTGTTCGACGGCGTCTGGGCCCCCGGCGACAGGAAGCAGGTCTGGATGAGCCACGGCGACCGGGTGACCGAGCTGCCGCCCGGCTTCAGCGTCATCGCCGCCAGCGACAACGCCCCCTTCGCCGCCATCTCCGACGAGAAGCGCGGCTATTACGGCGTGCAGTTCCACCCCGAGGTGATGCACACGCCCGACGGCGCCAAGCTGCTGCGCAACTTCGCGCTCAAGATCGCCGGAGCAACCGGCGACTGGACCATGGCGGCCTTCCGCGAGCGCGCCATCGCCCAGATCCGTGCCCAGGTCGGCAAGGGCCGCGTCATCTGCGGCCTCTCCGGCGGCGTCGATTCCTCCGTCGTGGCCGTGCTGCTGCACGAGGCGATCGGCGACCAGCTCCAGTGCGTGTTCGTCGACCACGGCCTGCTGCGCAAGGATGAGGGCGAGCAGGTCGTCCGCCTGTTCCGCGACCACTACAACATCCCGCTGGTCCACGCCGACGCCTCGGAGCTTTTCCTCAAGGCGCTGGCCGGCGTCACCGACCCGGAGCAGAAGCGCAAGACCATCGGCTCCCTGTTCATCGACGTGTTCGATGCCGAGGCCAAGACGATCGGCGGCGCCGATTTCCTAGCCCAGGGCACGCTCTATCCCGACGTGATCGAATCGGTCTCCTTCACCGGCGGCCCCTCGGTCACCATCAAGAGCCATCACAATGTCGGCGGGCTGCCCGCGCGCATGAAGATGAAGCTGGTCGAGCCCCTGCGCGAGCTGTTCAAGGACGAGGTGAGGGCGCTCGGCCGCGAGCTCGGCCTGCCGGCCGACCTGGTGAACCGCCATCCGTTCCCCGGCCCCGGCCTCGCCATCCGCATTCCCGGCGACATCACGAAGGAGAAGCTCGACCTCCTGCGCGAGGTCGATGCCGTCTATCTCGACGAGATCCGCAAATCAGGCCTCTACGACGAGATCTGGCAGGCTTTCGCCGTGCTGCTGCCGGTGCGCACCGTGGGCGTGATGGGCGACGGCCGCACCTACGACCAGGCCTGTGCGCTGCGCGCCGTCACCTCGACCGACGGCATGACGGCGGACTACTACCCGTTCGAGCATGCGTTCCTGGGGCGCGTCGCCAACCGCATCATCAACGAGTGCCGCGGCATCAATCGCGTGACTTACGACATCACGAGCAAGCCGCCCGGGACGATTGAGTGGGAGTAGGAGACGCGCAGTTAGTTGGAGACGACGCCGAGCGGCTTGAGGCGTTAGCCAATTTCATACGGCGCAACCCGAACGTCCTCGGCGGTGGCGATGTCCTAACGATTGTCGGGGGTAAGCCAGTCGCGCGTGCCGGGATGCTAGCTGCTGTTCTTGCGGGGTTGAGTATCGAGGGCGGAGAGCGCGCAATCCAGAAATACTTGATCATTATCCCGCAGACAGCAGATGGCGTGGCAGACGACGCGCTCGCATGGGATCATTTCTCGCGCGGTGTCGAGCGGCTGGCCCGCCGCGCGCTCAGACCTGAGGAGGCAAATTGGTTCCGCCTGCGGTTTGAAGTGAGGAACGCGTCAGACGGGCGCAGCACCTCGTTGCTCGCCGTCATTGGCGATCAGCCCGAGCGAACGGCTGTGATCGTCGTTAAGGCCGCGACCTATCGCGACGATCATGTCGCGCCTCTTGTGCCCGCGGGGGCTACGACGCCGCTCATGCCGGAAGACGTGTGGGTGCCTCAACTCCATGCGCTCGCGCGGGCGGCTGTTGCAATTGCCGGCGACAAAATCCTCTATGTGGCGCTTGATGCTGATGAGCTGACACCGGCCAATTCGGAGCTTGAAGCGTTGCTGCTGTCCGTTGATGGCTGTGGAGTTAGGCGAGGGCTGACCGTGCATGCTTTCGAGCTAGTCGCAGCACCACCAACTGCATCTAGCCTTCAGAATTTGTGGGAAAGAAGACTGCTCGATGCGCTCGAACGCTGTTTTCTCGATGCGGGGCCGTCAGGCGAGGCGCCCGTTGAGATGTCGCGCGTACTCAAGTCGATGCGCGCGCTTCTCGCCAGGCTTGCGGCCGACCCACTTAATAGTGTGCTGCGCGCAAGGATTGTCGACTTACTTCGTCCCAATATCGCGGGGACAACCGGTCAGGTGCTCATCGCCAAGCTCGTTCTGGACCTCGCATCGGAACCAATCAACATTTCCAAGGGTTTCCGGTTCGGCAGCGCTGGCGCGGAATGGCTAATGGACCACAAGCCGTACCTTGGGCGGGCGCTCGCCTGGTTGCAGAGCGAGCAGCCCATTGTGATCGGCAAACTCGCGCTACCGAAGGAGCTGCTTACCGAAAGCACCGACGACGCCATCTCCGCACTCGCTTCATATTTGGAAGAAGCGCCTATCGGCGACAAAGGCGACATAGAAGCGCTACGGCTTTATGTGACGCTTGCCGCAGCGCTCGCGCCGCACAGCTCCGATTCGGACATTGACCTCCGGCTCTACCGCCTAGTGGCGGGAAAGCTCGCAAGCTCGGGCTTTCCGCAGCATGGCCGCGATCTTGTCGAGGCATGCATGCAGGCGGGCGCGTCGTCATCTCGTCGACGCCGATTGGCGTGGTTCGCGGTGGCTGACGTCTATCATCGAGTGCACGATCACCTGACGGGGCTGGTGGCGCTGGCATGCACCTTCCTCGCCGATAATTCCGCGGACGAGGAGCAGGTCTGGCAGGAGATCTACACAACCGCGCGGTATATGCGTGATATCGGGCTGGCCGAAATTGCCTTCGCGACGGTCGCCAAGGGGCGCGAGATTCTCGCGCGCATGGAGCTTCTGGATGCGTATGGACATCGGCTCGACCTGCTAGAATTACAGCTGCGCCAAGCGCAACTGCAGGATGGTGATCTCGCTGGATTGCAAGCGCTGCTGATCGATATGGTCCGGACCGCCGAGAAAGTTCTCAAGCAACACGATCAGACCGCGCCCTCTGGGATTGCGCTGGGCCAGCTCATTCGGCAAGCGCAGCATGCCGGTTTGGAAATTCCGTCAGAGGCAAATCGGGTCTTCGCCGAGCTGAACAAATGGGCGGGTGGAAATCTTCAATCCATCATCAATGCAACTGCTGCGGCAAGGCCCAGTGTAGATCAGCTCGCCGAGCTAGTCGGTTCACTTCCCGCAGCGCGCTATGCTGAGGATGTCGGTTATGACACCAATGTCATAGCGAGCCTCGCCCGGAGAACGCTCGGAGATGACTTGCTCCTCGCCCAAGTTGAGGACGTCTCTTTCGTTCTGGACGTGCTTGCCGATTGGGGAACGGCATTGCCCAACTGGGATGAGCGCGCCTCGCCGCCGCCTGCGCCCGGTAAATTCGATCCAGCGGCGATTACGCGGGCCATCTCGGCAGAAGGGGTGGCGATCCTCCAACTCGGTCTCGATGCCGATGGCCGGCTCGTCCGCGCCGTAAGCGTCGGCAGCGAGAATGGCTCCGCAGTACGCGAAGACGCCGAACTGTTTTCGAGAATGGCGTTCCATACTTGGTCGCAGGAGTATCCGCGCCGCTACGGGTACGACGAAACCCCTAACATCTTCTACACCACGACTGAGCATTTGCGCCTGAGCGCATCTCCGGACGCAGCCACGATCGTTGTAGCGGCAACCGAGCTGCAAACGTTCCCACCGAATATCCTCTTTGACGGTAATGAATTTCTCGGACGCAAGCAGCCAGTAGGAGCCGTTCCATCGCTCGCTTGGTTCAAGGGTGCGCGCGAGCGTGACTGGAGGGGGGATGGGCGAATGGTCGCCTGGATTTCCACCGCCGAGGGCGAGGAGGGCCGAGCCACGCTGTCGCTTCTAGCGCAGCGGCTCGAAGCGACCTTCGCCGACCACGGGTTTGCGGTCGACACCGGTCCAATCATTCCTAGAAATTTCACGGGGGCGACCATGGCCGTGCTGACGGCCCATGGCGGCGTCCATCCGGAGGGCAAATATTTTCAGGTAGTGTCGGACGAAGGCGTGCTCAAGGTCTCCGCTGCCGATCTTGCTGCGGCAGTCCGCAACGTCGGCGTTGTCGTGCTTTTCGTGTGCAGCGGAGGGCGCTCGGACAAACACCCGGCCGCCAACACGACACTCGGACTCGCCAAGCAGATACTGGATCGCGGTTGCAGCGCAGTCGTCGCATCACCGTGGCCACTTGACTCTCAGGTGCCGGCGCACTGGTTACCTGTATTCCTACAGCACTGGGCGAACGGGAAGATGTTATTGGAGGCGACGTACGCAGCCAACAAGGTGGTCGACAAGTGGTCCGCGTTCGATCCCGCACGAGGTCTTGCAATGACAGTGTATGGCAATCCGATGCTAAGGCGTCCCTAGGCGTCTAAATCGAAAACCCTGGAACGGCGCTCACAGCGTCAGTCCGCATAGCCTGCCTATTTGGACTTCGCTAGCCATGTATCGATGAGGAAGGTGGCGAGGGTTTCCGCCAGATTGACGGCGAGTTGTGCGTGCCTTGGAAG
>CALDNT010000207.1 GCA_937915145.1 uncultured Reyranella sp. | reverse complement strand
CGCGGCGGGCACGACCCTGGCGATACATTGGCGCTTCCATGTGCACGAACGGCAGCGGCACGAACTCGGTGAAGCCGCCGGTCTCCACCTGCAGGTCGCGCAGCGCCAGCAGATGCCGTGTCCAGGCGAGCGGTGTCTCGACATGGCCGTACATGATCGTCGAGGTCGTGCGCAGGCCGAGCTTATGTGCCGCGCGCTGCACCTCCAGCCACTCGGCGGTGTTGATCTTGTCGGGGCAGATGATGGCTCGAACTTCATCATCGAGAATTTCAGCCGCGGTGCCAGGGAGTGTACCGAGCCCGGCCTGCTGCAGGCTGGCCAGGAACGCAGATATCGGCTGCTGCAGGGTCGCCGCGCCCTGCGTCACTTCCAGCGCCGAGAAGGCATGGATGTGCATGGCTGGCACGGCTTCCTTGATCGCCCTGCAGATCGCGACGTAGGTCTCGCCCGTGTAGTCGGGATGGATGCCGCCCTGCATGCAGACTTCGGTGGCACCACGTTCCCAGGCTTCGACGGCGCGCCGCTTCACTTCGTCGAGTGCGAGATCGTAGGGCGCGCCACGCAGGTCTTCGTGGGTGCGGCCTTTGGAAAAGGCGCAGAAGCGGCAACGGAAATAGCAGATGTTGGTGTAGTTGATGTTGCGGTTGACGACGTAGCGCACGACGTCGCCGCTGACCGCCTGACGCAGGGCATTGGCGGCGCCGGTGACATGCCGATAATCAGCATCGCGCGCTGCGAACAGGCGCTGGATTTCAGGCGGATCGAGGCGCTGGCCCGAGGTCGCGCGATCGACGGCGCGACGAATTCCGGCATCGACCTCACTCATGAGAATCCGCGGCGCCGGTGGCGGCGTCGTCTCGCCCGGCGACCAGTCGTCGTCGCGCGCCAGGCCGTCGGCATCGCTCATGCGCCGGACCTGGGTGGCGACCTCGGGCGTCAACCAGACGTCGGGGTGGCGCGCATAGGCCGGATAGACGGCAAGGCGATTGACCAACACCTTGCCCTGCTCCGCGCTCAGCCGCGCCAGCTCGTCGATCGCCGGCCACGGCGCTTCGGGGTTCACGTGGTCGGGCGTCACCGGCGAGATGCCGCCCCAGTCGTTCAGGCCGGCCGCGATCAGACGCGGATAGACGCCGGGCGACAGGTTGGGTGGCGCCTGGAGGTTCATGTCGGGTCCGAGAATCTTGCGGGCGGTAGCGATGGTCCACAGCAGATCTTCGAGGTCCGGCTCGTCGGCGTCGGCGCGCTTGGTGTCGGGCTTGGCGCGGAAATTCTGGACGATCACTTCCTGGATGTGTCCATGTGCGGCGTGCAGGTCGCGGATGGCCGTCAACGCCTCGATACGCTCTTCACGTGTCTCGCCGATACCGATCAGGATCCCGGTGGTGAACGGCACCTTCAGTTCGCCGGCGAGGCGGATCGTTTCCAGCCGCACCGCCGGATGCTTGTCCGGGGAGCCGAAATGTACGCCGCCCTTCTCGCACAGCCGCTCGCTGGTCGACTCGAGCATGATGCCCTGGCTCGCCGTCACGGCGCGCAGGCCCGCGATCTCTTCGCGCGTCATGACGCCCGGATTGGCATGCGGCAGCAACCCGGTCTCGCGCAGCACCAGAGCACACATCGCCGTCAGGTAGCCGATCGTGGTCTCGTACCCCAGTGCCGCCAGCGCCTCGCGCGCCGCGCTGTAACGCAACTCGGGCTTGTCGCCCAGGGTGAACAGCGCCTCGGTGCATCCCGCCGCCGCACCGGCGCGGGCGATGGCGAGGACCTGGTCGGGCGACAGATAGGCCGGCTGGCCGGCGCGCGGTCGCTCGGCGAAGGTGCAGTAGTGGCAGACGTCGCGGCAGAGGTGCGTGAGCGGAATGAACACCTTGCGCGAGTACGAGATCAGCCGGCCGTGGCCGCGGTCACGCAGCTCACCGGCCTCGGCCATCAACGCGGCCAAAGAAACGCCTGTCGTCATCATGGCCAAAACATAGCGTCAATCACGCCCGGCCGCATCGTGTAGTATGGGCGCCGTCACAAAAGCCATTCAATTTGAGGGGAGATCGACATGCTGATCGGCTTCAACGCGCCGACCGCCGGACTGCTGGCGGCACCTGAGCATCTGACGCGGCTGGCGGTTGAAGGCGAGGCCATGGGCTTCGACTACGCCACCTTCAGCGACCATGTGGTGATACCGACCAGTATCCAGGCGAATTATCCCTACAGCGCGACCGGAGAATTCCCGGCCGGTACCCGCGCCGAACGCCACGAACAGCTCATCGAAGTGGCCTTCATCGCCGCCAAGACGACGCGCCTCAGGCTGGTCACCTCGGTGATGGTGGTGCCGCATCGCCCGGCGGTTCTGACGGCCAAGATGCTGTCGACCATCGACGTGCTGTCGGGCGGGCGCCTGACCGTCGGTATCGGCGCCGGATGGATGAAGGAGGAGTTCGAGGCCATCGGCGCGCCCGATTTCGCCGCGCGCGGCAAGGTCACCGACGAATATATCAAGGCCTTCATCGAGCTCTGGACCAAGGACAAGCCGCGCTTTGCCGGCGAGTACGTCTCTTTCGACAATATCGACTTCTCGCACAAGCCGGTGCAGAAGCCGCATCCGCCGATCTGGGTCGGCGGCGAAAGCGGGCCGGCGCTGCGCCGCACCGCGCGCATCGGCGATGCCTGGTATCCGATCGGCACCAACCCGGCCAATCCGCTCGACAGCCTGGCCCGCTTCAAGGCCAATGTCGCACGCCTGCACAAGCTCACGGCCGAAGCGGGCCGCGATCCCAAGGCGGTCGGCCTTGCCTTCCGCTGCACGGCGCTGGGCGAGAAGGCCCCACCCAAGGCCGGTGACGGCGAACGGCGGCTGTTCTCCGGCAAGCCGGCTGAAATCGCCGCCGACATGCGGGCGCTGAGCGATCTGGGGGTCGGCAGCCTCGACTTCGGCTTTGCCGGCGCAACCGTCGATGCGATGCTGTCGGAGATGGCGCAGTTTCAGAAAAGCGTCGTGAAGCTGCTTTAGGCTACGGTCCGCAACAGCTTCGCCCAGCGGTCGAGTTCGGGCAGGATCGTGTCTGCCTTCGCCGAGTCGAGGCTGACGACGATGCGCGCCACGTCGTCGTCGCGGTCGCGCTTCAACAGACTCTCGTCCTCCTTGGCGCCCCAGATAGTGACGGGCACCGAGGCGAGATCGCGGTTGGCTTCCTTGGCCATCTCGCGGAACTTCGGGATCAACGCGCTCACGTCGGCATAGGTCTTGCGCACGCGGTGCGGCATCCAGCCGTCGCCGTAGCGCAAGGCACGGCGCGCACCGTAGGGAAAGGCACCGCCGACGATGATCGGCGGATGGGGCTTCTGCACCGGCTTGGGCCAGCTCATCATCGGATCGAAGTTGACCAGCTCGCCGTGATACTCGGCCTTGGACTTGGTCCAGATCTCCTTCATCGCCTCGATGCGCTCGCGCGCCAACTTGTGGCGGGTGGCGAAGACGGTGCCGTGGTTCTCCATCTCGTCGCTGTTCCAGCCGTTGCCGACGCCGAACAGGAAACGCCCACCGGAAATCTGGTCGAGCGAGGCGACCTGCTTGGAGGTCTGGATCGTGTCGCGCTGGGCGATCAGGCAGATGCCGGTCCCGACCTTCAGCGTCTTGGTGACGGCCGCCGCAGCGGTGAGCGCCACGAACGGATCCATCGCATCGTAGTATTTCTTCGGCAGCTCACCGCCGCTCGGGAAGGCCGATTTGCGCGACAATGGGATGTGCGAGTGCTCGGGCGCCCACAACGATTCGAAGCCACGCTCTTCCGCCGCGATGGCGAGTTCGCCGGGGCCCATCGAGTAGTCCGTGAAGAACATCGCCACGCCGATTTTCATCGTATCCCCCTCACGCCGCCTTGGGCCACTTCGCGCCGACCCGCGGCAGCACCTTCTCGATGAGCAGCCGGGTCTGGGCCAACACACTGGCGCCATCGCCCACCGGCCGCAGGATGAACTTCTGGACGCCGACATCGACATACTCGGCGATCCTGTCGAGGACCGCCGTCTCGTCACCGATGGCGAAATAGCGCGCTGGATCGCGGTTGGTGCGTTTGGCATAAGCGGCCATGGCGCCTGATACGACGCCGTCTGTGGCCTTGCCGAAATAGAACGGAAAGGCTGCGCCATAATGGTCCTCGTCGATCGAGCGGCCCATCCCGGCGAGGGCCTGCTTGATGGCGGCAACGACCCGGCCGGCCTCGGCCGGCCCCTCGGCACCACCCTGCCAGCCGGTGCCGTAGCGCGCCGTCCGCCGGACGGCGGCATCCGACGAGCCGCCAATCCACATCGGCAGGTCGGGCTGCACCGGCCGGGGCGAGACCGAGGCCCCCGAGAGACGGTAATACTTGCCCGCGAAGTCGACGCTCTCCTCGCGCCACAGGCGGGCGATGATTTCGAGGCTCTCGTCGGTTCGGCGTCCCCGCGTCTTTGTATCGATGTCGAGCGCCTGCCATTCCGGCCCCAGTGGGCTGCCGATGCCGAAGGCCGGCAGCAGCCGGCCCTCCGAAAGAACGTCGACCGTGGCGCATTGCTTGGCCAGCAGGACCGGATCGCGCAGCGCCAGGGAAACGACGTTCATGCCGAAGCGCATCCGGCGCGTGCGGCCGGCCAGCGCCGCCATCGTCGTCATGCATTCGAGGATCGGCTGGCGACTGACCAGCCGGTCGGTCTGCCACAGCGAATCGACGCCGCCCGCCTCGCAGAGATCGACCCAGCGCCAATAGTCGTCCGCCCCGGCAAACGGAAACTCCATCAAGCCGAGACCGACGGCGACCTTCACGCGTGGGCTTTCGCCAGCGGCGCGATCGTATCGAGATGGCGCAAAATCTCGTCGCGGTTCCCGTCGGGGATCGCCAGCAGCGCACGCTGAATGCCGACCTTTTCGTAGGACGCGAGCGCTGCAGCCTCCGGCGGCGCGCCGAACACCGTGATCGAGAGCGTCGAGGGATCACGTTTCACCGACTCCGCCATGCGCGTGAGGCGGTCGCGGGCCGTGGCAGCATCGAAACCGGAGCGTGGGCGCGGAAACCAGCCGTCGCAGTATTCCACGATGCGCTTCAGGGTGTGGTCGGTCTCGCCACCGAGCAGAATCGGCGGATGCGGACGTTGCGCCGGCTTCGGCCAGGACCACGCCGGATCGAAGTTCACGAACTCGCCGTGGAAGGCGGCCTCGTCCTTGGTCCAGAGTTCTTTCATGGCCAAGACGTGTTCGCGCATCTGCTTGAAGCGCGTCTTGTAGCGGGCGCCATGGTTTTCCATCTCGTCCTCGTTCCAGCCACCACCGATTCCGAAGATGAAGCGGCCGCCCGAAAGCTGGTCAAGCGAGGCGATGCTCTTGGCCGTGACGATGGGCTCGTGCTGCGGCACCAGCAGGATGCCGGTACCGACCAGGAGCTTCTTGGTCGCGGCCGCCGCGAAGGCCAGTGCAACGAACGGATCGTGGGTATGCGAGTAGCGCTTGGGCAGTTCGCCACCGGTGGGAAAGGGCGTCTTGCGGCTGAGCGGAATATGAGTGTGCTCGGGCACGAACAGGGAGTCGAAACCACGAGCCTCCAACGCCTGGGCAAGTTCGACCACGTTGATGCCGTAGTCGGTCGGGAAGTAGAAAACGCCTACACGCATTGGAACTCCTATTTCTTGGGGGTCTCGACGTGGCCGCCGAATCCCAGCCGCATCGCCGACAGTATCTTTTCCGCAAAGGTATGCTGCTGGCGTGAGCGGAATCGCACGAACAGCGACGCCGTCAGCACGTCCGCCGGCACCGCCTCCTCGATCGCCGCCTCGATGGTCCAGCGGCCCTCGCCGCTGTCCTCGACATGGCCGGAGAAATGCTCGAGATGCTCGTCCTTGGCCAGCGCACTGGCGGTGAGATCGAGCAGCCACGAGGTCACCACGCTGCCGCGCCGCCACACTTCGGCGATGTCGCCGAGGTTGAGGTCGTAGCGCTCGTCTGCCGGCAATTTCTCCGACGCGCGGTTGCGCATGATGTCGAAGCCTTCGGCGAAAGCCTGCATCATGCCGTACTCGATGCCGTTGTGGATCATCTTCACGAAATGTCCGGCGCCAACCGGGCCGGCATGGATGTAACCGCGCTCGGCGCGCGGATCGAGCTTCTCACGGCCTTCCGTGCGTTCGATGTCGCCAAGGCCAGGTGCCAGCGCGGTGAAGATCGGGTCGAGCCGGGTCACCGTCTCGGTATCGCCACCGATCATCAGGCAATAGCCGCGTTCCAGGCCCCAGACGCCGCCCGACGTGCCGATATCGAGATATTTTATGCCCTTGGGCGCCAGTTCGCGGGCGCGCCGGACATCGTCTTTGAAATTGGTGTTACCGCCGTCGATGATGACGTCGCCCGCCTTCATCAGGGTTCCGAGTTGGCCGATGGTATCCTCGGTGATCTTTCCTGATGGCAGCATCACCCACACCGTGCGCGGACCGGAACCCAATGCCTCGACCAGTGCCGGCACCGAACCCGCAACGTCCACGCCCTTGCCGGCCAGCGCGGCGCCCGCTGCGGGATTGGCGTCGTAGATCGCGCAGGAATGCCCTGCCCGAGTGAGCCGCCGCACGATATTGCCGCCCATTCGTCCGAGGCCGATGACACCGATCTGCATGTTCTGTCCATTTCCCCTTGTGCCGCTAGGTTGGCGGCGCCAGTCCGATGCGTCAACCTGCCGGCCCTGATTGAGGAGATGGATCATGGCTTCGTTGACGAATCGCGTGGCGCTGGTAACCGGCGGATCACGCGGCATCGGCCGCGCCGTCGCCCTGGCACTGGCGAATGCCGGAGCGTCGGTAGCGGTGAACTATCGCGAGCGGACCGACGCGGCCCGCGCGGTCGTCGATGCCATCCGCAGCTCAGGCGGACGGGCAATGGCGGTCGGCGCCGATGTCTCCCGTTCGGCCGAAGTGTCAGCGATGGTTTCGGCCGTAGCCGGGGAACTGGGCCCGATCGATGTGCTGGTGAACAACGCCGGCATCGCGCTCATCCGCGGCGTCGACGATCTCACCGAGACCGACTTCGACACCACGATCGCGGTCAACCTGAAATCGGCCTTCCTGTGCACCCAGGCCGTAGTGCCGGCGATGCGGGCGCAGAAATGGGGGCGGATCGTGAATATCTCCTCCGGCGCGGCGCGGGGAGCCGGTGGGGTCGGCCTGCACTACAACGCTTCCAAGGCCGGCATGGAAGGGCTGACGCGGGGCTATGCGGCGCGGCTGGTGAAGGACGGTATCACCGTCAATGCGGTGGCGCCGTCGTTGATCGAAACCGACATGGTGAAGTCTGGCGTCGCCGCCTCGCCCAGCCGAATTCCGCTCGGCCGGTTCGGGACATCGGAAGAGTGCGCGCAGGCCGTTCTGATGGCGATCGGCAACGGCTACATGACCGGCCAAACGATCCCGCTGAACGGCGGCATGTCGTTCAACTAAGGAACTAGCCGAGACCGTCGACGTCGTTGCGCAGGTCCCGCCCTTCGCGCCAGCGCGCCAGATTGTCGAGGAAGATCTCGAAGATCGCCTCGTTCTGGCCCAGCGAATGGCTGGCGGTGTGTGGCGAGACGATGACGTTGGGCATATCCCACAACGGCGACGCTGGATCGAGCGGTTCGTTTTCGAAGACATCGAGATAGGCGCCGGTGAGATGGCCGCTGGCCAGAGCAGCGATGACGTCGCGTTCGACGGCGATCTCGCCGCGCGCCACATTGACGAAGTGGCCGCCCACCGGCATCTCGGCCAGCGCAGCAGCATTGGCGATCCCCCGCGTGAGCGGTGACGCCGGACAGCACAGGATCAGCCAGTCCGCCTGCGGGAGGACCTCACCGAGCCGATCGTAGACGATCGTGCGATCACACGGCTCGACCGGATCGGGGCTGCGCCGCGCGCCGATCACCTTCATGCCCAGTGCTTTCAGCAGGACCGCGATGTTGCGGCCGATCGGGCCGAGGCCGACGATCACGGCACACTGGCCTTTCAGATCGCGCGGTGCGCGCTCGCCGAGCCGGGGCTCCCAGGCATGCCGCCGCTGCGCATCGGCCAGCAGCGGAAAGCGGCGGTTGAGCGCGATCACCGCCCCCAGCGCGCTGTGCGAGACCGTCACCGCCGTCGCTCCGGACGCGGTCGTGACTTTCACGCCACGGTCGCGCAGCTCGCGATAGATCGGCCGCTCCGCCCCGGCCGGATGGATCTGCAGCCAGCGCAACCGCGGTGCCCGTCGCAGGACAATCTCGAAGTCGCGCAGCTCCGGCGTCGGGTTGTCCTTGCTCGATTTGCCCGTCACCTCGCGGGTCATGAAGGCGATATCGGCATCGCAGAGCCCGCGGTCGGCAACCGCCTCTTCGGCCGTCACGAAGGCGAGGCCGCCTGACGGAACGGCGGCCGCGATGCGCGGTCCCCAGGTGCGATGGGCAAAGCCGGACAGCAGCAGCTTGAGCGGTGGCGTGTTCATGCTCGCCAACGATGCCGTGCCGCGACGCCAGCGTCCACAGCGGGCAATTGCCGAGCCATGTGTCCCGGGTGAATATCGGGAATGGACAGTTTCGACTATGTCATCGTTGGTGCCGGCTCGGCCGGCAGCGTTCTTGCCAACCGCTTGAGCGAGGATCCGAGCGTCACCGTCTGTGTGCTCGAGGCCGGGCCATCGGATTGGCATCCCTTCATCCACATCCCCGCCGGCTTCATGTACACGCTGGTCAACCCGCAGGTGAACTGGCTCTACAGTTCCGAGCCCAGCGAATGGACCGGCGGCCGACGCATCGCCGCGCCTCGTGGCAAGACACTGGGGGGCTCGAGCTCGATCAACGGCCATATCTACAACCGCGGCCAGCGGCTCGATTTCGACGGCTGGGCGCAGCGCGGCAACCGCGGCTGGGGGTATGCCGACGTGCTCCCGTATTTTCGCCGCACCGAGCAACGCATCGCAGACGCCCCTGCGGCAGTCGACGACACCTTCCGCGGTCACGAGGGCGGCCTGCCGATCACCGATCTCGATTGGCGCGACCCGCTGTGCGAGGCCTTCATCGAAGGCGCGGTGCAGATGGGTATCCCGCGCAACCGCGACTACAACGGCACCATGCAGGCCGGCGTGAGCTATGTGCAGCGCGTGATCCGCAACGGCCGCCGCGTGAGCGCGGCGCGTGCCTTCCTGCACCCGGCGATGAAGCGACCAAACCTCACCGTGCGCACGCACGCGCAGGCGACGGAAATCGTACTCGAAGGCAAGCGCGCGACCGGCGTTCGCTACCGCAACGGCGGCCGCAACGGCAGGCTGACGGAGGTGCACGCCAACAAGGAAGTGGTCCTGTGCGGCGGCACGGTGAATTCGCCGCAGCTGCTGCAGGTCTCGGGAATCGGCCCTGCACCACTTCTGCAGTCGCTCGGCGTCGCAGTGAAGCACGCGCTGCCAGGCGTCGGCGAGAACCTGCGCGACCACTACGCGCCCCGCTTCGTCGCCCGCGTGAAGGGTGCCACGAGCATCAACGAGCGTTCGCACGGGCTTCGGCTGGTGGGCGAAGTATTGAAGTATGCTGTGTCGCGCAAGGGCATCCTGGCGCTCAACCCGACCCTCATCTACGTGTTCTGGAAGTCCGACGAACGCGTCGACAACTACGACCTCCAGCTCACCTTCACGCCAGCCAGCTACAAGGAAGGCGTGCAATCGACCCTCGACGACTTCCCGGGCATGACGATCGCGTCCTGGCAGCAGCGCCCGGACAGCACCGGCTACATCCGCGCCCGCTCGGCCGACCCGTTCGAGGCACCGGTCATCCAGCCGAATTACCTCGCCGCCGAAAGCGACCGGCGGGTGCTGCTCGCCGGCATGAAGCTCGCCCGTCGCCTGCTGGGATCGCAGCCGCTCAGCAAGTATTACGACCGCGAGGAGTTTCCCGGCGCCGAGAAGCAGTCCGACGACGATCTGCTGACGGCCGCCAAGCAGCGCGGCACGACCACTTTCCATCTCATGGGCTCCTGCCGCATGGCCCCCGACAACGATCCCACGGCAGTGGTCGACGACCAGCTTCGCGTGCGCGGCCTGGAAGGCCTGCGCGTGGTCGATGCCTCGATCATGCCCACCATGCCATCGGCCAACCTCAACGCCTCGGTACTGATGATCGCCGAAAAGGCCGCCGACATGATCCGAGGCAAGCCGGCCCTGGAAGCAGTCGTGCTCAAGGATTGATGGGGCCGACTGATGGCCGACGCCGCCAACGAGCCCGCCGTCGACGCCATCGCGAACCTGGTGCCAGCGACCCTGCGGGCGCTGCATGCGCTGGAGTTCGCCGCTCGCCATCTCTCTCCCACGACCTTGCCGGAACTGATCGCCGCCCTCGGCAAACGCGACGATGACGTGGGAGCTGCCCTGGCGGTCTCGCGCGCGACGGATTGGCCGGAGCGGCTCGAGCCAGTTCGCGCCGCCCTGGAGCAGGCGGCCGAGGCGGCGGCCGAAGGCATTAGCGGTCTCCTGGCGGCCGGCGAGGCACCGCAACCGATCATTGCCGCCTACCGGTCGCTGCGTGGCTACGCCCGCGCTGCGGAGGCCATATATCCGATGGCCGCCCACCTGCGGCCGGTCAGCCAGTTCTTTCTGGAACCCGACGCACGCGGCGACACCGGGCTTGCGGAACGGTTGGCCGCCGTGGATCCGCTGCGCGAGGACGTCGGCGTGATGCATATCGGCGGCCCCGCTGGCTCGCGCGGAAACTTTTCGCTCTACGTGCCGGAGTACTACGACGCGGCACGTTCCTGGCCTCTGGTGGTGGCGATGCATGGCGGCAGCGGCAATGGCGGCGCCTTCCTGTGGAGCTGGGTCCGCGAGGCCCGCACCCGTGGCCTGGTCGTGATCGCGCCGACGGCCATCGGCTCGACCTGGTCGCTGATGGAACCCGACGTCGACGGGCCCAGCATCGACCGCATGGTCGAGAATGTCGCCGGCCAATGGAACATCGATCCGGCCCGCAAGCTTGCCACCGGCATGAGCGACGGTGGCACCTTCACCTACGTGCTCGGCCTGTCCGGCGGCAATCAGTTCACCCACCTGGCTCCGGTGGCGGCCGCGTTCCATCCGATGATGATGACCTTCGCCGATCCGGATCGCGTCAGCGGATTGCCGGTTCATATCGTGCACGGCGCGCAGGACTGGATGTTCTCGGCCGCGATGGCGCGCGAAGCCGAGCGCACCCTGCAGCAGGCCGGCGCCGCAGTGGTCTATCGCGAGATCGCCGACCTCTCGCACACCTATCCACGCGACGAGAATGCAGCGATCCTCGACTGGTTCATGGCGCCGGCCCCGGCTCGTGACCTGCCCTGAAGCTACGGCCTGCGCCGCAACAGGCCGGCTCTCAGCAACGGCGCGGCGAAATCGACGAAGGCGCGAAGCTTCAGCGGCAGAAGTCCCTGTCCGGCATGGACGAGATTGACCGGAGCGGGTGCCGGTTCGAACGGCTCGAGCACCACGGCGAGTGCCCCGACCTCAGCCGCGCGCGCAACCTGGTACGAGAGGACGCGCGTGATCCCCACGCCCGCGACAGCAGCATCAATGGCGGCCTCCGCGGTATTGACGACCAGCCGTGAGTGGATTGCGACCGGCGTGTCCGACTTGCCGACCCTGAAGCTCCAGGAGTCCGACGCCATCAGGCCCTCGAAGCTGACGCAGTCGTGGGCACTGAGTTCCGCTGGGTGCAGCGGCGTGCCGCGCCCGGCGAAGTAGGCCGGACTGCCGCACACCACCCGGCGGATCGAGCCCACGCGGACCGCAACGAGGCTGCTGTCGGGCAAATCGCCGATACGGATCGCGAGATCGACATGATCTTCGTGGAGGTCGACCACGCGATCGGCGAGCACCAGCCGGATATCGATGTCCGGATGGTGCTTCAGAAAAGCCATCACGACCGGAAGGACATGCAGGCGGCCAAAGACGATCGGCGCCGACAGGGTGAGGTTGCCCTTCGGTGCGCTGTACTCGCCTGAAGCCACACGCTCGGCTTCGGCGACGTCCTCGAGAATGCGTTTGCAGGCCATGACGTACGAACGGCCCGCATCGGTCAGCGTGAGCTTGCGGCTCGACCGGTTGAGCAGCCGGGTTCCCAGATGCTTTTCAAGTTCCGAGACCTTGCGGCTGACGGTTGCCAGCGGAACGCCGAGACGGCGGCCCGCCGCCGAAAGACTGCCGGCATCGACTGTTTCGCGCAGAATCGACATGGCTTCGAGGCGGTCCATCTACCTTCCATTTTTTGAGAGGAATACTCCTTATCATGCCATCTACCGCATATTTTCGATAGGGACTAGATGGCGGGGCATCGGGCCGATCCGGCCTGCTCACCGAGGAGATACTTAATGTCCCGCATCGCCATACCCGCCACGATCGACGCCGCACCCGCCGCCTCGCAGCCGTTGCTCGAAGCCGTCAAGAAACAGCTCGGCACCGTACCCAACCTGTTCCGCTTGGTCTCGACCAGCCCTGCCGCACTTGAAGGCTATCTTGGCCTGTCCGGCGCGCTGGCCAAGGGCATGCTGCCTGCCGCGACGCGCGAACGCATCGCCTTGGCGGTCGCCGAAATCAACGGCTGCAACTATTGCCTGTCGGCCCACACCTACCTGGGCAAGAATCTCGCCAAGCTCGACGATGCGGAAATCGCCGCCAATCGTGCCGGCGCGTCGAACGATCCGAAGGCCGATGCCGCCGTGCGTTTCGCCGCCAAGGTCACGCGCGAGCGCGGCCATGTCAGCGAGGACGATGTCCGCGCCGTCAAGCTCGCCGGCTACAGCGACGCGCAGGTGATCGAGATGGTGCTGCACGTCGCGCTGAACACCTGGACCAACTACATCAACGAAATCGCCAAGACCGACATCGACTTCCCGGCCGTGGCCGCACGCCAGGCCGCCTGAGCGCCATCTCCGAAGATGGTTCCACCGGCGGCGCGCAATGCACTGCCGGTGGTCCACCCTCTGAGCCAACCATCGAGGACCACCGCATGGACCGTCCCCCGCTTCCGCCCTTCACCGCCGAAACCGCTGCCGTGAAGGCGCGCCTGGCCGAGGACGCCTGGAACTCACGCGATCCGGCGCGGATTGCGCTCGCCTACACGGCCGACAGCCGCTGGCGGAACCGCGCCGAATTCCTGCAAGGCCGCCCGGCCATCGAAGCCTTCCTGACGCGAAAGTGGCGGCGCGAACTCGACTACCGTCTGATCAAGGAAGTCTGGGCTTTCCGCGCGAATCGCATTGCCGTCCGGTTCGCCTATGAATGGCATGACGACGCCGGCGAGTGGTTCCGCAGCTACGGCAACGAAAACTGGGAATTCGACACGCATGGCCTGATGCGGTCGCGCCTAGCCAGCATCAACGACGAGGCCATCGCGGAGAGCGGCCGGAAGTTCCGCTGGATACCCGGCCGCCGGCCCGATGGCCACCCGTCGCTGAGCGACCTCGACCTATAGAAGGAAGATCATGGAAACGCCCCGCCTCTATGCCAGCGATGTCGCCTTCACGCCCTCCGTCAAGGCGATCCAGGCCGTCAGAGGGTCGCGCCGCAACTACGAGCGGATGGAAACCGGCGGCTCCTGGAAGACCAGCATCACTCCGGATCTCGCCGCCTTCATCGCCGCACAAACCAGTGTCTTTCTCGCCACCGCCAATACCGAGGGCCAGCCCTACATCCAGCACCGCGGCGGCCCGCCGGGCTTCCTGCGGGTACTCGACGACCGGACCATCGGCTTCGCCGACTATGCCGGCAACCGGCAGTACATCACGCTGGGCAATCTCGCCGACAACCCCAAGGCCTACCTGTTTCTCATCGACTACGCGCAGCGCCGGCGCATCAAGCTCTGGGGCGAAGCGCGCGCCGTTACCGACGATGCCGCCTTGATGTCCAGGTTGGTGTCTGACGGCTACAAGGCGCGGCCGGAGCAGGCGATCCTCTTCACCGTTTCGGCGTGGGACGCCAACTGTCCGCAGCACATTCCGCAGCGCTTCGAAGCGGCCGAAGTCGCTGCCGCCCTCGAGCAGCGCGACAAGCGGATCCAGGCGTTGGAAGCCGAAGTCGAGCGGCTGCGCAATCCTGCCACCTGACGACTGCAGCGTCAGCGTGGCGACGGGCGGGCGGCGTTCACTCGTTGTACTTGGCAGTCGTGATGCCGCTGGCGCGGTCGTAGAAGACCTTGAGCCGCCTGAGGTCGCACAGGTTGAGATACTGCCAGATCGCCGGTGCACCACCATCGGCAAAGCCGAGCTTGATATCGACCTGGCACACCAGTTGCGATGCCGGGATCACGATCTGCCGGGACTCACCGGCCTTGATGACCGGCGGTCGGAGAAGGTTGGCGCTCCAGAATCCCATCTCACTCTGCGAGATCGACATCTCGCTGATCGGATAGGCGGTCGAATTGATCAGGAGGAACGTGGTGTCCACGGCCAGCGCGCTGCCGGCGAATAGCGAGAGAATTGCGACGGCAATCGAACGCAGCATTTACTGAGATCCTCCAGGGTACACCGCATCTTATCGCCGCATCGCGCGGCGGCTCAAGCGATGGATCAGACGCCCTATCCCGGCGGCGCGCGCCGCGCTAGAGAAAAGCCATGACGTCGCTTCTCATCAGCCATCCGTCGTTCCTCGAACACGACACCGGCGCCCACCATCCCGAACGGGCCGATCGGTTGCGCGCGGTCCTGGCGGCACTCGACGCCGCCGCTTTTGCCGGCCTCGTCCACGTCGCCGCCCCCGCCGCGACGATGGAGCAACTCGGCCGCGTCCATCCATCCAGCTACGTCGAGACGATCCTCGGCGTTCGCCCATCGTCCGGCGAGTTCGTCCAGATCGACGGCGACACCGTCATGAGCGCGCAAAGCGCCGAGGCGGCCCGTCATGCGGCGGGCGCTTTGGTGGCCGGCGTCGACGCCGTCATGACCGGAGCCGCGCGTACCGCCTTCGCCGCGGTTCGGCCGCCCGGCCACCATGCCCAGCCGTCCATTCCCGGCGGCTTCTGCCTCTTCAACAATGTCGCGGTCGGCGCGTTGCATGCCCAGGTCCGGTACGGCCTGGAGCGCGTGGCCATCGTCGACTTCGACGTCCACCACGGCCAGGGAACCCAGGCCGTCGTCGAACCCGATCCGCGGCTGTTCTATGCCTCCACGCACCAGTCCCCGCTCTACCCCGGCACGGGTTCGCCGCGTGAACGCGGCCTGTCCGGCAATGTGGTCAACGTCCCGCTGGCGGCAGGCAGCGGCAGTGACGCGTTTCGTGCCGCTTGGGCCGAGCGCATCCTGCCGGCGCTCGCCGCCTTCGCGCCGCAGCTTCTGATCGTGTCGGCGGGTTTCGACGCCCATTACCGCGATCCCCTGGCGCAACTGGACGTCGAGACCGGAGACTTCGTCTGGTTGACCGAAGAACTTCTGGCGATCGCCGATCGTCACGCCGGCGGGCGCGTCGTCTCGGCGCTTGAGGGCGGCTACGACCTCGAGGCGCTTGCCGAATCCGTCGTTGCCCACGTGCGTGCGCTGCTGCGCGGCGGCTGATCCGGCGCGCTCTGCGTCGTCACTTCCGGTCGAAGTGCCAAACGCCATTCCAACCGTCGGGCGTGCCGCTGCGGGCAAATTCTGTGCAGCGCTCGATGAAGACCCGACAGGGACCGTCGCCCGGCCGAATGATCGCCGCGGCGGTAAAGGCAACGATCGCCGCGTCGAAGCGGCCCTCATCGTAGGCGACACGCCCTGCCTGCCAGTGCGCAAGCAGTTCTGTGTGTCCGGCGGCACCGTCGATCTCGCCCAACGGCTCGTGGATGTCGTGGATTTCGGTCGTGCCGGCGGCCACGATGCGGTCGATATGACGCCAGACGAAGCGGTCGGCGGTGGCGCCCGCGACCTCGCCGCTGGCCAGCAGCTCGGTGCCGTAGACCTTGTTCAGGCTCTCCAGGCGCGACGCCTGGTTCGCCACGGCGCCGACCAGCGTGTAGTTGATACGCTCGCGGGCACCAACGTTGCCGACCACCGCCGGACCGGTATGCAGGCCGAAGCGGGTACGAAACCCCTCCCGCCCGCGCTGCCGCCACTTCTCGGACAGCGCCCTGCCGGCGGCGGCGGCCTGCAGCGCGGCGCGACAGGCGTTGGCGATGTGGTCTGCGTCAGGTTCGGGCGCGTTCCAGAACGCCATGATGCTGTCGCCGATATACTTGTCGATCATGCCGCGGTTGGCGGAGATCGCCGCCCCCAGCACCTCGAAGTAGCGTGACAGGCGGCTCGTCAGGAGTTCGGGTTCCATCGTCTCGCTGAGCAGCGAAAAGCCCTCGATGTCGGTGAACATCACCGTGACTTCGCGGCGCGTGCCGCCGACGCCGGTGCTTTGCGGCGAGCGCATGATCTGGTGAACCAGATCCTTCGAGACGTAGCGCCCGAACACTTCAAGACCTTCGCGCATCCGCTCGATCGAGTCGGACAGCCGCACGATCTCGCTGATGCGGCTTCGCACCGGCTCACGGTCGGAAAAATCGAGGTTGCGGATCCGCTCGGTCTTGGCGGCAATGCGTGCCATCGACCGCGACACCAGCAACGACGCCACAAGAGCCCCCAGCACGGCGAAGGCGACAGCAATGGCGGCGGCCAGCGCGGCGCGGCGCAGCAGGGCGTGCGAACCGGCGGCGAGCTCGGAGGAGGGGACGGCGGTACCGACCACGAAGCGTTGTCCCAGAGCCTCGGGAATACTGTGCACGATCACCCGGTAGAGACGGCCCGCGACACTCACCTCGCGGTCAACCCTGCGATCGGTGGTGACCGCCGCATGGATCGCGGCCTTGAGGGCCGTGCGGACCTCGGCGTCGCCGGGGAGGCAGCCTGGAACGGCCGGGATGCATCCCTCCGACTCGACCTCCACTGCGCCGCTGCCGTGTCCGATCATGATGATCGCATTGGGTGTAATCTTGTAGCTCGTGATGAGCTGCGACAGTGTTTCCAGTGTGAAGTCGAAGCCGATCACGCCGCCGCCGCCGCTCAGGGGCACGCCGGCCGAAATGCCGGCGTGTTTGGACCAGGCAAAGTGATAAGGCGCGGTAAGAACAACGTTTCTCGCCTTCTGGGCGTCGACGTACCATGGCCGGGTGCGCGGATCGTAGTCGGTCGGCTTGACACGTTCGGGACCCCGGGTGCCGGCCGGCGCCTGCAGCCACGAAGTCTGGCGGCGCGCTGCCCCGGTGCCGTCGACCGTCCGCAAGACGATCTCGCTCCGATCGCCCGCGTCGAGTTCGATTCGATCGGTCGGCGAGAACGACTCCGGCCGGCCGGCGTAGAGGAGCTGCCCATCGGCATAGCCGACGAAGGCAGCGGCGACCGCGGGATGCCGCTCCAGTACGGTGACCAGTTGCCGACGGCGCTCGTTGTCGGCTGCTGGCCCGGCGCCGGCGGCGAAGCTCGGCGAGCCCGCCAGCGTGAGGCCAGCGGAGATGACGATCCGCAGCCCGTCGGTCAGGAAATGCTCCACCGCCCTTTCCAGCACCGCGACACGCTCGTCGGCGCTACGCTGTTCAAGCGCCTCGACCGATCGCCAACCCAGCCAGAGAAGTGCCGCACTGAGCGGCGCAAGCACCAGTGCCATCAGCACCAGGATGGTGACGCTGAAGGGAACTGATAATCGCCGCGCCGTCATGCTGTCTGCGAGACCACGTTGAGGGCGTCGCTCGCCTTTCGCCGCCGGCCTACTGCTTGACGGCCGACCAATTGCAGCCGTGATCCTGCGTCGTCACGGTAAGGGTCTTGGGGGTCGACGCCACATCGGCGACGAGGTTCAGGTTCAGGCGTCCGAGATTGAAGCTCCCGGTGTAGACGCCCGGCCGTGCGAGCTTCAGCTTTTCATTGATGCCGCCTGCCGACTTGATCTGGGCCTGCCCATTGACGAGCAGGAACGTGTGCTCGCGGGTAAACTGCGGATCGGCGGCGATGCATCCCTGTATATTGTTGGGGGCGCCCTTGAGCCAGAAATGGACCTCGGCATTCTGTGCCATGGCAGCCGAGGGCAACAGTAGTGCGGTGGCGGCGAGGGCAGCATACTTGACGATGGTCATCGTTTGATCCTTCCGGGAGCCGGGTCGAAGCCCGGCCACCTTACATCGACCCGACCGCCCCGTCAGTCCTTGCTGCCGAGCATCCGATAGGCCAGCCCGGCGATCGTTCCGCCGACCAGCGGCGCCAGCCAGAACAACCAGAGCTGGGACAACGCCGCGCCGCCAACGAACAGGGCCGGTGCGGTGCTGCGCGCCGGGTTCACCGACGTGTTGGTGACCGGAATGCTGATCAGGTGGATCAGCGTGAGCGCGAGACCGATCGCCAGGCCCGCGGCTGCCGGATGGGCTCGCTTGTCGGTGGCGCCCAGTATGACGGTCAAGAATCCGAAGGTCAGCACGACCTCGATTACAAGCGCCGAGACCAAACCGTACTTGCCGGGCGAATGCGCGCCGTAGCCGTTGGTTGCAAAGCTGCCGATATCGGCCCCCGCCTTGCCCGTGGCCACGACATAGAGGACGGCGGCGCCTGCAATGCCGCCCAACACTTGCGCCACGACATAGTGCAGGACTTCGCCCTTGGGAAAACGGCCCGCGACGGCGAGGCCGAGGGTCACCGCGGGATTGAAATGGCCGCCCGACACCGGTCCGAGCGCATAGACCATCGTCAGCACGGTGAGGCCGAACGCGAGCGCCACGCCTGCGAAGCCGATACCTAACTCGGGAAAGCCGGCGGCAAGGACCGCACTGCCGCAACCTCCCAGAACGAGCCATGCGGTTCCGAGAAACTCCGCATAAAGACGACTGGCAATCGGCATCATGACCTCCCAGTTTAGCGGCAATCCATCGCATGTACCTCCCGATGGCGTCGCCCAATTGAGGAAGTCTCAGTGCGACTTCCTGCACATCTGTGCGCCGCAACTCGGGGGCCGTGAATCAACAAACGCGGTAGCGCTCCACCGCCGCGGAATCGAGTTCGATCCCGAGGCCCGGCCCCTCGGGCAACAGTACATGCCCGGCTTCGAGCCGCAGCGGCACCTTGAGCAATTGTGTCCGCAGCGCACTGTCGCTCATGTCGTATTCGAGCATCGACGGATGAGGCGGATGGTCGGTATGGGGCGAAGCCGGCAGCGAGGCGATGAAATGGCAGGCCGTCGCCAGCCCGACCGCACCACCCCAGACATGCGGCGCCACGCGCAGGTGGGCCGCCGAGGCCAGCGACGCGATGCGGCGGGCCTCCGTGAG